>NZ_JAGQCS010000002.1:0-300000 GCF_024346315.1 Cyanobium sp. ATX 6F1 | reverse complement strand
GCAGTCGGGCCAGGGCCTCCTCGGCGGCGCCACCGGAGAGGGCCAGGCCGGCGTCGTTGCTGAGGTGGCAGGTGCCGCTGGCGCCGGAGAAGCGCTTGCGCAGCTGCCAGCGCTGGCCGCCCGCCTCAAAACGGATCTCCACCTCCGGCTGGCCGCCATGGCGACGGGCCCGCAGCTCCTCCACCCCACGGCCGGTGGCTGTGGCCCGCAGGAACAGACCCTTGTGCAGGGCTTCCACCAGGGTGCTCTTGCCGGCCTCGTTGGGGCCGCCGACCACGGTCAGGCCGGGATCGAAGCTCAGTTCCAGGTCGCTGTGCAGGCGGACCCGGCGCAGGTGGCAGGAGAGCAGACGCATGGGCTCAGGGGCTGCATTCCTGCACCAGCTGGTGCAGTTCACTGAGGGCCAGGCGCACCACGGCGCCCGTTTCCTCGGGCTGCTCCATGGCCTGCTCAGTGGCCTGCTCTGTGGCCTGGGCGTCTTCCAGTTGCTGGTTCAGCGCATGGGCCACCTTGGCGATCAGGGGGTCGCCGGGCCGCAGGGTGAGCTCGGCCAGCTCATCGCCCTCCGGGCTGGCCTCGCAGTGGCCGCGGCGCTTGAGGCGCAGCAGCTGGGCCTCCAGTCGCTCCAGCAGCAGGGCGTGGCGGCGGTGGCCCTGCAGGCTGAGCTGGCCCTCCTCCTCCAGCAGCAGCAGGTCCTGACCGACCCGATCGCCCAACAGGCCGAGCAGTTGTTGCTCGAAGCGCCCGAGATCCTCATCGCCGTTGAAGCGAAACCGCAGCTGATGCCAGTTCAGACGGCCGGTGGGCTGGATCGTGACCGTGGGGGCTCCGCCCCGTTCCACCGCCACCTGCAGCACCTGGCCGGAGCGGTAGTCGCTGGAGCGTGGGAAGCGGTCCTGCTCCGGGCAACCCGCGTACCAGACCTTCTCGGCCACCTGCTTGAGGCCGTGCCAGTCGCCGAGGGCGACGTAGTCGACCGACGCGAGCAGGGCGTCCTCCAGGCGCAGCAGGTTGTTGGCGGCCGGCGGGTTGTCCTCGTCGGCCTCCAGATCGATGGCGCCGAAGCCCGATGTGGCGCCATGGGCCAGCACGATCCGCGGTCGCTCCGCCGGCAGGGTGTCCCAGTCGAGTTCCCGCAACCAGCCGCTGGGGTCCTCGCTGTCCTGGCGCCGCAGCAGGGGGCAGGGGAGCACCACCGCCTGCTCCAGCACCAGCGGCCGACGCTCCAGCAGCACCTGAAGGTTCAGGGCGCGCAGTTCCCGTTCGGCCTGGAAAAAGGCCGAGTGCCAGAGCGATCCGGGTGCCCCGTGGTCATGGTTGCCGGGGATCACCAGGACCGGCAGGCCCAGGCGGCCGAGGGCGAAACAGACGGCGCTCACGTCGCTGGAGCTGGGGGTGGGGGAATCGAACAGATCGCCCGCCACCAGCAGGAAGGCCGCACCGCTGGAGTGCGCCAGGGGCCCGAGGCGATCGATCACCTCCAGGCGCGCCTGCCGCAGTCGTGCCCGCTTATCCGGATCGCTCACCCGGGCATAGGGTTTGCCGATCTGCCAGTCGGCGCTGTGCAGAAACGACACCATCGGCCCCTTGCGCTCCATGGGCAACGTCTCGCTCAGTGTGCCCCCTCCTGCCCAGCGACAGCAGGCCCAGGCCCTGGCGGCCCTGGGTCGCTGGGGCCTGGCCCTGTTGCTGGGGTTTGCTCTCCTTGTGGTGCTGTGGCCCCTGCCCGCCGGGGGTTTGAGCGCTGATGACAAATCAGCCCAGGGGGCCTCTGGCCAGGGCGCCCGCTTGTTCGCGAATCACTGCGCCGCCTGCCATATCAACGGCGGCAACATCATCCGCCGCTCCCAGACCCTCAAGCTCAAGGCCCTGGAGCGGCGCGGACTCGCCAGTGCGGAGGCGATCGCCCTGGTGGCCGCCAACGGCCTCGGCCAGATGGGGGGCTACGGCGAGGCCCTCGGACCCGGGGGAGCCGAGGCGGTGGGGGCCTGGGTGTGGCAGCAAGCTCAAAAGGCCTGGATCCAGGGATAAACCTTCAGCTCGGTCCAGATTCCGTTGCGCCAATAGACATCCTGGCGCAGCAGGGTTTCCACCAGTTCCTGCGTGCCGGCTTCGTAGATACCGAACACATGGGTGCTGCCTTCGGTGGGCCCGAGGGTGATCAGAACTCCATCCTGTTGCTGTTGCCGCAGGCCGGCGAGATGCTCTTCGCGGAAGGGGCCTCGCCGCTCAAGGGCGTTGTCGCAGTAGGTGCCCCAGAGCACGAATTTTGCCATGGCCACGGTGGTCGGATCCCCGCGAGGTTAGTGGCGGGGGCTCCTCAGGGCCGCAGGTGTGATCGGTGTCATTCCAGTTCCATCCGGTTTGACCAACCTCGCCGGTTGTTCGCTATATTCTGATTGTCTTTAGCGTTTCAACTGTGGCACTCACGGGTTCCGATCTCCTTGCAAAAGTCAAGGAGCTTGGTGATGTCAGTAAATCCGACCTGGTGCGGGCCAGCGGTTATGTCTCCACCAAAAAGGATGGATCCGAGCGCCTGAACTTCACCGCTTTCTATGAGGCCCTGCTCGAAGCCAAGGGAGTCTCCCTTGGCTCCAGCGGCGCTGCGGTGGGCAAAGGTGGTCGCAAGCTGAGCTACGTGGCCACCGTGCAGGGCAACGGCAATCTGCTGATCGGCAAGGCCTACACCGCCCTGCTGGATCTCAAGCCCGGTGATGATTTCGAGATCAAGCTGGGGCGCAAGCAGATCCGCCTGATGCCGGTCGGCAGCAGCGACGACGACGAGGAATGAGCTAGGCGCCCGGTGCCGGAGGTGGTTCAGCGAACCGCAGTCCGGCACCGACCATTCGCTCCAGCAGCTGCAGATTGATCCGTTGCTGGGCGTCCAGCGACGCCACCAGATCAGCGCCTGGAAGGAAATAGCAGATTTCAAACACCAGCCCCCGCTCAGTCAACTGGATCAGGTGGCAGCGATTGAAGCGGCTCCCCTCCACCGACTCCACGGCCTGGCGCACCAATGTGGCAACGCTGCTCGCTTCCGCGGCCCGGGTGCCGCTGTGAAGGATGAAACGTTGCAGCACGCGGCGTTCCTTCAGATCGGCGTAATTGCGCAGCGTCTTGCCCAGCAGGTCGCCGTTGTTGATCACCACACGCTCACCATCGAGGCTGAGCAACTGGGTTGAGCGCAACCCCACCCTCGACACCCGTCCCCAGACGTCATCGAAGCGGATCAGCTGACCGACTTCGAAGGGTCGATCGAACAGGATCGTGAGGTAATTGATCACATCCTTGGCCGGCCCTTGCAGCGCGAAGCCGATGCCCAGGCCCGCCCCCGCCAGCGCTCCGACCACCGCGGTGAGCCGCACCCCCTGGTTCTGGAGAAACACCAGCAAGCCCAACACCCAGAGCACGAAACGCAGCATCGGAGCCAGGGCGATCAGGCCCTCCACCGCGGTGGAATCGCCCACCCGGGTGATGGCGACCGTGAGCAACTTGAGCAGGATCCGGTTCAGCAGCCGCACCACCAGGACCACCACCAGCAGCTGAACCAGGGCGCCCGCGAGCCGGTCGGCCAGGCCACCGAGGGCCAGGGCGCTCCAGGCCCAGAGCAGCACCCCCAGCGCCCCCAGGCCCAGGGCGGTGCCCTCCAGGCGATCGAGGATGAAGCGCTCGGTGAGTGCGGGGTCCCGGCGGTCCACGCCCCGGATCAGTCGGCGGGCGATCAGATGGGCCAATCCCAGCGCCAGCAGGCCCCCCGCCAGCCGGACCAGGGCCATCAGCAGGGCGGGCATCAGGGCTTCAGTCATTCAGAGCCGCCCGCAGGCGAGCGCAGAAGTGGACGGCGGCCAAGGGGGCCGAGCTTCCTGAATCCACTGCCTCGGCCATCACCTTCACCAGGGCGCTGCCGACGATCGCCCCGTCGGCGCCCCAGGCGCGCACCTGGCGGGCCTGCTCGGGGTCGGAGATTCCGAAGCCCACGGCCACGGGGGTGGGGCCCAGGGCCTTGAGCTGTTTCACCCGCTGCTCAACGCCCTGCTGGAGGTTGGAGCGCACGCCGGTCACCCCTGTCACCGACACCAGATAGGTGAAGCCCCGGCTGGCGGCGGCGATGCGCGCCAGGCGTTCGTCGGGGGTGGTGGGAGCCACCAGCAGCACCAGATCAAGGCCATGGGCCGCGGCGATCACCGAGAGCTGGTCGGCCTCCTCCAGGGGCAGATCCGGCACCACCAGGCCCGCCACCCCGGCGGCGGCGGCGGCGGCGCAGAAGGCCTCCATGCCGCGGTTGAGCAGGGGGTTGCTGTAGGTGAACAGCACCACCGGAATGGTCAGCTCCCCCCGCAGGCCGCCCAGCAGCTCCAGCACCGCCCCCGGGGTGGTGCCGGCGGCCAGGGCCCGGCCGGCGGCGGCCTGGATCACCGGACCATCCGCCAGGGGGTCGCTGTAGGGGATTCCCAGCTCGATCACATCGGCGCCGGCCCCCTGGAGCCCCAGCAGGGCGGCTCGGGTGGTGGCCAGGTCGGGGTCGCCGGCGACCAGGAACGGCATCAGGGCGCAGCGCTGCTGCTGCTGGAGCAGCTGGAACCGTTGCTGGAGGAGGGTGCCGCCCATCGGCCGTTGGCGCTCGGAGTTGCCAGTGAGCCTATGGGTTGGAGTTCAGAGCTCGGAGTCGGCCTTGAGCTGCCCGACCTCTTTGAGCAGCTTCTCCTGCTCCGCGGGGGAGAGAGCATCGAACTGGCGTTGCAGATCTTCGTCGGTTTCGGCGTCGTAGGCGGCGCGGTAGCGGCGGCGCTGCTGCATGTAGGTCATGTTTCCCGTGACCACCCGGAACAGGTAGCTGCCGGTCCAGCCCAGCACCAGCACGATCAGCAGCGCCTCGGCGGCGATGCCGGCGGAGAAGCCCTCAAAGCCCGCCGCCTGGAACCCCAGGTAGCCGAGGCCGCCGAGGCCGAACACTCCGAGCCCGAGCAGGATCGCCATGCCGCGGGTCATGGCTCAGACCTCGCCCTGGCCGGAGAGTCGCAGGTTGAGGAAGGGGGCGAACAGAATCAGACCCGGGAAGAACAGGAACACAAGCCCGTAGACGGCGGTGCGTTCGATCTTGCCCATGGCGGTCCAGCGGCGGTTCATCCACCAGTAGAGGGCCAGGGGCACCACCACTAGGTAGGCGGCGCCGATGGCGCCATAGGCCCCGAGCACCAGAAGGGTCTCAGTGGACATCGAGCTGAGGACACCAGGCAAGGCCACGGAACCAGGATGCTGTGTGAGGGAAATCTAGGATGCGCAGGCCGGGGGCATGGCGAAATTGGTAGACGCAGCGGACTTAAAATCCGCAGACGGCAACGTTGTGGGGGTTCAAGTCCCCCTGCCCCCATCGCCCAGGACGCCCTAGTTGCAGCCCTGCACTGAAATCCGGTAGCTGAAGCCCAGGGCTCCGGGGTCACTGCTGGCGCCCACCTTGAAGTTCATCTGGCTGGCCTGCTTGCCGGGGATGGCGGGGAACGGGCCGAACATCCGCCCGGTGCCGATCGGCGGGTTCATGGTCTCGTTGATCACTTTTAAGTTGGAGCCATCGCTGAACTTCATGAACCCCTCCACCGGGTACTTGGCACCGGCGTCGGAGGAATTGGCGGTGAAGAAGAACTTGAAGCTGGTGTAGGGCTGGTTGACCACGAAGTCGGTGTTCCAGTTGGTCTTGCCGATCGCCTTACCGCGCCCCACCGACTTGGAAATGATCGGGCTCGTCCCGTTGCCACCGATCGGCGCCAGGAAGGTGCACACCGGCGCGGCCTGGGCGGCGGCACCCAAGCCGGCCAGGGCAACCACAGCCGGGAGACTCGCCTGGGCCAGGCGCTGGAGCGAACGGGCGCAGCGGATCGTCAGGCGCTGGGTCATGGGGCCGATGGGTGGGGCCCGTTGAAGTTACGGCAGGCCGCCGGCTGGTCAGCCGTGAACCGCCGCTGAGCTGGCCGGTTCATTCATCGCTGGGAATCAGCACCGTGGTGTGCAGGCTGTCGAGACCCAGATCGCCGGTGATGATCCACACCTGAATCTCGCCGCCCACGTCGTACACACTGCGCAGGCCCCCCTGCTGGTGGTAGGCGGCCAGGGTGTTGGCCCGGGCGTCCCGGCCATCGACGAGCCCCCAGTCGCCGCGCCGGTGGCGCATCAACAGCCGATCGAGGGTTTCCTGGCCGATCCACTCCATCACCTCCGGCCTGACGTGGATCGCTCCGATGGCGAGGCGGGCGGCCATGGACTGCTCGGCGATGGGTGGGCTCAGAGCGCCTCGATCAAACGGTAGCGGGCACTCCAGGTGGCAGCGTTCAGCCGCTCGATCGCCTCGTGGTGGCTGCGGGCCAGCCGGGCCAGGCCCTGGTCCACCGCCGCGAAGGCCACGGCCTCGGCCACCGCCCGCGACACCGCCTGAACGGCCGTCAGGGGCGGCATCAACGGAGCCTGCGGATCGTGGGTGGCGGGGATCGCCAGGGCCAGGGCCTCCAGGGCCGCATCGATCATCTCCTCGCTCACCTCCCGCGCCCCCACGGCCACGGAGGCCAGTCCCAGACCCGGGAACAGAAAACAGTTGTTGCACTGCCCGATCACCCGCAGGCCCGCCGCCACGCTCACCGGCTCGAAGGGGCTGCCGGTGGCCACCAGGGCCCGTCCGCCCGTCCAGGCCAGCAGGTCGGCGGGCTGGGCCTCCGCCAGGGCGGTGGGGTTCGAGAGCGGCAGGATGATCGGCCGCTCCACCCCGGCGGCCATCGTCTCGACCGCGGCGCGGTTGAAGGCCCCGGCCACCGTCGAGGTGCCGATCAGCACGCTGGGCCGCACCTGCTCCAGCACCGTCTGCAGGTTGATGGCGCCATGGGCGTCCCGGGGGAAGGACGTCAGCTCCTCCAGCGGCCTGGCGAAGGCCCGGAGGCTGGGGGGGAGATCGTAGTGGTCGCTGCGCAGCAGCCCCTGGCGATCGATCAGCCAGATCCGCCGCCGTGCCTCCTTGGGCCCCATGCCGCCGCGCTCGAGCAGCCGCGCCAGCCGCTCGGCGATGCCGAAGCCGGCGGTGCCGGCGCCGAAGATCACGATGCGCTGCTCCGCCAGGGTCTGGCCCAGACCCCGGGCGGCGGCGAGCACGGCGGCGCTGGCCACGCCGCTGGTGCCCTGGATGTCGTCATTAAAGCTGGCGAGCCGGTGCCGGTAGGACTCCAGGTTGCGGCGGGCATTGGCGGTGCCGAAGTCTTCCCAGTGCAGGAAGGCGTGGGGTGCCAGCTGCTCCACGGCGGCCACGAAGGTGGCGATGAAGTCTTCGTAGGCCGCTCCACGCAGGCGCGGCTGGCGCCAGCCGGGGTAGAGGGGATCGGCGAGCAGGTCGGCGCGGTCGGTGCCCACATCGAGCACCACCGGCAGCGCGCGTTCGGGATCGAGCCCGGCGCAGAGGGTGTAGACCGCGAGCTTGCCCTGGCAGATGTGGATGCCGCCGATGCCCTGGTCGCCGATGCCGAGGATGCCTTCGGAGTCGGTGACCAGCAGCAGCTCCGCTGGGTGGAGCCCGGTCTGGACCATGCCCTGGGCCAGCAGTTCAGCCAGGCGCTCCTGATCGGGTGCCGCCAGGTAGATCCCCTGTGAAGGGGTGCGGTAGGTGGCGCTGAAGCGTTGGATCGCCGCACCCACCGTCGGTGTGTAGACGATCGGCAGCACCGCCTCGATGTGCTCTTCGAGGAAGCGGTGGAAAAGGGTGAGGTTGTTCTGGCGCAGGGCCGACGCGAAGGTGAAGCGCTGCAGCGGATCGGCCAGCTCCTGGAACTGGGCCCAGACCCGCTGCACCTGCTGCTCCAGGCTTTCCACCTGGTAGGGCAGCAGGGCTTCGAGGCCCAGGGCCAGGCGCTCGCCGCGGCTGAAGGCGGTGCCCTTGTTGAGGCCTGGATGGGAAAGGAGTTCAGCGCCCCGCAGGCGCGTACCGATGGACCTGGGGAGCTGGGCCGTGGTGCTCAGAAAACTCAGGCCCCAGGATGGCGCAGGGTGCGCCAGTCACCACAAGCGGTGCTCACTTCCACGCCGATGCCGATCGACTCGAGGCTGCCCAACCCCTGCTCACTCCACCACTGCACCGCGTCGCCCCAGGCCGCGTCGGGGGAGTCATAGAGGTCGTCGAGGACGGGGTGGGGGCATCCGTGCTGATCCACCAGGCGGTAGGCCCGGGTGCGGCTGGGGGCTAGAGGAGAGACAACCATCGTCTTGCTGCGCATCGACACAGCAACAGCATGGAGCCTGTGACAGCTGCTGACTGTCACCGTTGTCACTTGTTGGTGTTCAGCCTCCAGGGCATGGTGTCTCCGGCGTGGAACGGCACCAGGGCCAGAGGCTCCCGGTCGGCCGGCAGCGCACTCCCGTTCTCGAACTCCTGCAGCATCGGCACCACCTGCGCTTGCCGTTGCAGTTCGATCGTTCCATCGTTCAGCGGCAGGCCGTAGAAGCGCGGTCCGAATTCCGAGGCGAAGGCTTCAAGGCGACCCAGGGCTCCCTCCTGCTCGAACACCTGGGCGTAGCTCTCGATCGCGACCGGCGCGTTGTAGATCCCGGCGCAGCCGCAGGCCGATTCCTTGGCGCCCCGGGGGTGGGGGGCTGAATCGGTGCCCAGGAAGAACTTGGGGTTGCCGGAGGTGGCGGCCTGGCGCAGGGCCAGCCGGTGCAGTTCCCGCTTGGCCACCGGCAGGCAGTAGAAATCCGGGCGCAGCCCGCGGTGGAACATCGCGTTGCGGTTGATCTGCAGGTGATGGGGGGTGATCGTGGCGGCCAACTGCGGGCCGGCGGCGGCCACAAAATCCACCGCCTCGGTGGTGGTGATGTGCTCCAGCACCACCTTCAGGGCGGGGAATCGGCCCAGCAGCGGCTCCAGATGCCGTTCGATGAACACCCGCTCGCGATCGAAGATGTCCACCTCCGAATCGGTGACCTCCCCGTGGATCAACAGGGGCATGCCGATCGCCTGCAAGCGCTCCAGCACCGGAGTGATGCGGGCCAGCTCGCTCACCCCTGCGGCGGAGTTGGTGGTGGCGTGGGCGGGGTAGAGCTTGCAGGCCGTGAACACCCCGGCGCGGAACCCCCGCTCCAGTTCGTCTGGTTCGCTCGCGTCGGTGAGGTAGGCGGTCATCAGCGGCGTGAACGCGGCCGCCTTGGGAAGCGCCGCCAGGATCTGGTCCCGGTAGGCCGTCGCCGCCGCCACGGTGGTGATCGGTGGGCTGAGGTTGGGCATCACGATCGCCCGGGCGAAAACCCGGGCCGTTGCCCCCACGACCGCCTGCAGCAGAGCCCCCTCGCGCAGGTGCACATGCCAGTCGTCGGGGCGCCTCAGGCGCAGCGTGCCTGGGTCCGTGGCCTGGAGCGGGAGTCCGCTCATTTCGGGCCCCGGGAGCCCGGCGGGCCGCCCGTCACCAGGTAACCGCTCACGGCCAGCAGCAGCACGCTGGCGCAGAAGAAGACCAGCGAGGTGCCATCGGTGATCGGGAAGCTCAGCATCGCCTTGAAGGCGGCCACGATCAGGGCCACCACAATCACCTTGACCAGTTTCTCCTTCAGCCCGTCGAGGCTGCGGATGTCCAGCAATCCGCTGCTGTTCTGGTCGTGGCCCTTGGCCGCCTCGATGTCGGAGATCAGCAGTTCATAGACCCCGTAGCCAAAAATCAGCAGGGCGATGCCGATCAGGTAGAGATCCACCCCCGACACCAGTTCCGCCAGCAGCTTGGCCTCGCCCTTGGGCTCGAACTGGCCGCCGAAAATCTTGAACAGCGCCTTGAAGATCTCCCGCGTACCCAGCACAAAGGAGGCGGCGGTGCTCACCAGGCTCATCACCACCGGCACGATCGCCATCAGGCGGACGCGCCAGAGCCAGCGCTCGAAGCGCTGCTCGAAACGCTTGCGGGGAGTGTTCCGGGAAGGCGCCATCGGGGGACCTTAGGCAGGGGCTGCCTTGATCCGGCGACTCCCAAGGCCTGGCCGAGTCCTGGCCCGTTCGCTCGCCCCTGGCCTCAGGCTTCCCTCAGCTCCTGCCCCGGCACCCGCAGCAGTTGGCGGTGGGGGAGGTTGCCGAACTGCTCGCGGGCGATCGCCAGCAGTTCCCCCTCACCGAGGTCGGCGTCGTTGAGGGTCACCACCCCGACGATCCGCTCCAGCAGATCGCGGCGGTGGGTCTTGAGATGGCGCAGCATCACCTGGCGCAGGTCGCTCTCACCGGTGCCATGGCCCAGCAGCAGCACGGCATCGGCAGCGGCGATCGCCGCGGTGATCCGGCTGAGGTAGTCGTGGTCGAGGGGAGCCCGCTGGCCGGCGACGTCACGGTCGTGGCGATGGGTGAGGCTCTGGCCTGAGCCCCAGATCCCTTCGGGGCGAAGCACGGCATGCTCCACCGCTTCGCCCTCCAGCTGGAAGGCGTCGGTGTGCTGATGGCTCAGGTGCAGCACCAGGCGGTGGCCCTGGTCGCCCCGGGGAGTATCGGCTTCGGTTTCGGGATGCTCTGGACTGACGCCCGCCTCCTCAAGGAAATGGCGCAGCCGCAGCACCGCCTCCGGATCGAGGGTTGTGCGGTGGTGCCCACCGCAGTGCAGCCAGGTTTCAGGCCCCGCCTCCAGCCGGATCTGCAGCCGCCCGCCGTGCTGATCCACCTCGGCGCCCAGGGCATGGCAGAGCGCCTCGGCTTCGCTGAGCCTGATCCCGTGGCTGACGGGGTGGGCGAACAGGGCACGCAGGGTCTGGAGTTGGTGGGCTTTCATGGCGGCACGCCTGTCTCTTTCTGCAATGTATGGCGGTTGATCCCGCTCGGAAGGCAAAGCCCACGCAGTGTTGCTCGCTGGGCCGCCGCCGTCGCAGCGCAGCGGCCCGATCATCAGAATCGAGCGACGACAGGCTTCGGCATGCACCCCTTCCATTGGTTCGCCCAGACCACGATGCTCGGCCTGGGGGTGGCCTTTTCGCCGATCACCATCGCCCTGGTGGCGCTGCTGCTGCTGGGCCAGCAGCCCCTGCTGCGCAGCGGCAGCTTCCTGACCGGCTGGGCCCTGGCCAACGGCGGCGCCCTGTGGGCCTTCGTGGTCTTCGGCCAGCGCTTCACCCACCTGCTGCACCAGGGCGGCCGCGGCCAGGTGCTGGTGGATCTGATCGGCGCCGGGGCCCTGCTGGGGCTGGGCCTGTTCCAGCTCACCCCGGCGGTGAGCATCGGTGAGGAAGGCTGGGCGATGCAGTTGATGCAACGCCTCCCCGATCTGGATCTGGCGCCGCTGCTGGGCCTGGGCATGGGCTGCGCCCTGATCAGCCCGGAGAACTTCGTGTTCTATGTGAAGGAGGCGGGCCTGGTGCTCACCAACCGTCCCGGCCTGATCACCGACCTGGAGATCGGTTCGGTGTTTGTGCTGATGGCCAGCTCGCTGCTGCTGCTGCCGCCCCTGATCTGGATTCTCAGCGGTGGCCGGCTGGAAGCGCCGCTCTCCCGTATCAAGGACTGGCTGGTGCACCGGGCCGAACCGCTGGTGGGCGTGCTGGCGCTGCTGCTGGCGGCCTACCTCGGTTGGCAGGGGGTTGAAGGGTTGCTTCAGATGGGGACTGCTTTGGCCTGAGGGTCGCCCTGGCCTGAGGCCGGCCCTGTCGGCATGGTTACTGGAGCGGTCCGCTGCCGCTGGCACACTGCTGGCACGTTTCCCTGGCCCTGATGGCTCCTCTGCATCGCCGCTTCCTCGCCGCCCCCCTGCTGCTGGCCCTGGTGCTGGGCGGCTGCGCCAATGACAGCGGCGGCAATGGGGTTCAGAGCGAGAAGCTCAGCACCATCCGCAGCCGCGGCAAGCTCCTCTGCGGCGTGGATGGCAAGCTTCCTGGCTTCAGCTTTGTGGAATCCGATGGCCGCTACAGCGGCCTTGATGTGGACATCTGCAAGGCGGTGTCGGCCGCGGTGGTCAATGATCCCGACAAGATCGAATACCGCGACCTCAACTCCAGCGAGCGCTTCGCCGCCCTGGCCAGTGGTGAAATCGATCTGCTCTCGCGCAACACCACCGAGACCCTCAGCCGCGACGCCGCCGGCGGCAATGGCCTGAGCTTCGCGCCCACCACCTTCTACGACGGTCAGGGGGTGATGGTGCCCGTGGCCAGCGGTGTCAAGACCCTCAAGGATCTGGCCGGCAAGCCGATCTGCGTGGAAAGCGGCACCACCACCGAGCTCAACCTCGCCGACCGCATGCGCGAGCTCAAGGTGGCCTACAACCCGCTGAAGTTCCAGACCGGCGACCAGACCTACACCGCCTACCTCGGCGGACGCTGTCTGGCGGTCACCAGTGACCGCTCCCAGCTGGCGGCCAAGCGCACCGGCTTCCCCGATCCCAAGGCCCACGAGCTGCTCACGGAGGTGCTCAGCAAGGAGCCCCTCACCCCGGCCACGGTGAACGCCGATCCGGCCTGGGCCGATGCGGTGCGCTGGACCATCTACGGCCTGATGCAGGCCGAAGAGCTGGGCATCACCCAGGCCAACGTGGCCGCCAAGGTGGCCGAGGCCAAGGCCAATCCCAACCTGGCCGACCTGCGCCGCTTCCTGGGGGTGGAGGGAGACTTCGGCAAGCAGCTGGGCCTGCCGCCCGATTTCGTGGTCAAGGCGGTGAGCGCCGTGGGCAACTACGGCGAGATCTTCGAGCGCAACGTGGGGCAGAACTCCAAGCTCAAGCTGGAGCGCGGTCTGAACCGCCAGTGGAAAGAAGGCGGCCTGATCTACTCGCCTCCCTTCCGTTGAGCCAGACCCCTCTTCCCGCGGCGGCGCCCAGGCCCCCCTGGTGGCGGGACCGGCGCGTGATTCCCTGGCTGGTGCAGGCCCTGGTGGGTCTGCTGATCCTGGTGGTGATCGCCTTTCTGCTCGGCAACCTGGTGCGCAATCTCAGCGCCGCTGGCCTGCTTTTGAGCTGGCGCTGGCTGGGGCAGCCGGCCGGCTTTGATCTCTCCGAGTCGGTGCTGCCCTTCAACGCCGAGTTGCCCTACTGGCGCGCGCTGCTGGCCGGCCTGGCGAACACCCTGCGGGCGGTGCTCCTGGGCCTGGTGGGCTCCACCCTGCTGGGCACCCTGCTGGGCATGGCCTCCTTCAGCAGCAATGGTCTGCTGTGGCGCCTGGCGGCCGTGTACGTGGAGGTGATCCGCAACATCCCGTTGCTGCTGCAACTGGTGTTCTGGTATTTCGTCGTGTTTCTCTCCTTGCCCAACGGCACCGGCGCCCTGCAGCTGCCGGGCCTGGTGTTGGCCAAATCGGGGCTCTACGGCGCTGGATTCGAAGCCGGCTGGCTCTGGCAGGGTCCGGAGCTGATCAATGGGGTCTGGCACGCCCCCCTGCGGCTTTCGGTGGAGTTCACGGCGCTGCTCACCGGACTGATCGCCTATACCGGCGCCTTCATCGCCGAGGTGGTGCGCGGCGGCATCGCCGCGGTGCCCAAGGGGCAGTGGGAGGCCGCCGCCTCCCTGGGGCTGCACTGGGCCACCACCCTGCGCCGGGTGGTGCTGCCCCAGGCCCTGCGGGTGATCATCCCGGGCCTCAACAGCCAATACATCTCCCTGGCCAAGAATTCCTCCCTGGCGGTGGCCGTGGGCTACGCCGACCTCTATTCGGTGGCTGAAACCACCCTCAACCAGACCGGTCGCGCGGTGGAGGTGATCCTGCTGCTGCTGGGCTCCTACCTGGTGCTCGATCTGCTGATCTCGGCGCTGATGAACGGGCTCAACGGCCTGGTACAGATCCGCGAACGCTGATGACCCGCTCCCTTCCCCAACGCCTGCGCCGGGAACTGATGGCCACCCCCCTCGATGGGGCGGTGAGTGCGGTGCTGATCGTGGCGATCGTGGCCGCGGCCTTGGCCTTCGGGCGCTGGGCCTTCGGTCGGGCCCAATGGCTGGTGATCCAGGCCAACAGCACCCTGCTGGCGGTGGGCCGCTACCCGATCGAGCAGCAGTGGCGCCTGTGGCTGCTGGTGGGCCTGCTGGCGGCCGCCACCGGCCTGGGCTGGGGGCTGCTGCGGGGCCGCCGCTGGCCCTTCAACGACAGGCTGGCCGCCGGTCTGCTCGTGGCCCTCGGCCTCTGGGCCCCCGCCGCCCTGGCGCTCAGCCTGCCCCTGCAACTGCGCTGGTGGGCGATCACCGCCCTGCTGCTGGCCCTGCGCTGGGCCTTCGGCCGTTGGGGGACCGCCTGGCTGCAGCGCTTGCCCGCAGCCCAGCGGCGTCTGCTGCCCCTGGGCTGGCCCCTGCTTTATGTGGTGGGCCTCTGGCTGATTGCCGGCGGCCTGGGGCTGGGCAGCGTGGCCCCCTCCGAGTGGGGCGGTCTGCTGTTGACGCTCCTTTTGGCCAGCCTGGCGATGCTGCTGAGCTTCCCGCTGGGGGTGCTGCTCGCGTTGGGGCGGCGCAGCGAACTGCCGCTGCTGCGCTGGGGTTCGGTGCTCTACATCGAGTTCATCCGCGGCGCGCCGCTGATCACCCTGTTGTTCCTGGGCCAGAACATCCTCGGTTTTCTCCTGCCGGGGGGCCTCGCCCCCGATCGGGTCTGGCGGGCCGCGGCGGTGCTCACGTTGTTCTGTGCCGCCTACCTGGCCGAAGCGGTGCGCTCCGGTCTGGCGGCGGTGCCCCGGGGCCAGGTGGAGGCGGCCCGATCCCTGGGGCTTTCCGTGCTCCAGACCCTCAGCGCCGTGGTGCTGCCCCAGGCCCTGCGCACCGCCCTGCCCACCATGGTGGGGCAGTTCATCTCCCTGCTGCAGGACACCACCCTGCTCTCACTGATCGGCCTGCTTGATCTGCTCGGCATGGCGCGCTCGGTGATGGCCAACCCGGCCTACCTGGGCAAGAACGCCGAGGTCTACCTCACCTTGGCGGTGTTGTTCTGGTGCTGCTGCGCTGCCCTGGGCCTGGGCAGCCGTGCCCTGGAACGCCGCCTCGACACCACCCGCCCTGCCTGAACCATGAGCCAGCCCTCCGCCGAATGCATGATCGAGGCCCGTGGGGTCCAGAAGTGGTACCCGAACGGGTTCCATGCCCTGCGCGGCGTGGATCTCACGGTGCACCGGGGCGAGGTGGTCGTGGTGATGGGCCCCTCGGGTTCGGGCAAGAGCACCTTCATCCGCACCTTCAACGCCCTGGAGGATTTCCAGCAGGGCAGCATCACCGTCGATGGCCGGGCGCTCTCCAACGACCTGCGCGACATCGACGCCATCCGCCGTGAGGTGGGGATGGTGTTCCAGCAGTTCAACCTCTTCCCGCACCTGAGCGTGCTTGAGAACCTCACCCTGGCGCCGATCCAGGTGCGCAAGCGCCCGAAGGCGGAAGTGGAGGCGCAGGCCTACGCCCTGCTGGAGCGGGTCGGCATCCGCGAGCAGGCCGATAAGTACCCCGGTCAGCTCTCCGGTGGCCAGCAGCAGCGGGTGGCGATCGCCCGTTCCCTGTGCATGGAGCCGCGCATCCTGCTGTTCGATGAACCCACCAGCTCGCTCGATCCGGAGATGGTGCGCGAGGTGCTGGAGGTGATGCGCAACCTGGCCGCCGACGGCATGACCATGGTGGTGGTCACCCATGAGGTGGGCTTTGCCCGTGAGGTGGCCCACCGGGTGGTGTTGATGGCCGAAGGCCAGGTGGTGGAGGAGGCCGATCCAGCCACCTTCTTCACCAACCCCAGCCACGAGCGCAGCCGCCAGTTCCTGGCCCAGATCCTCTAGCCCAGCGATTCCAGCAGCAGTCTCAGCAGGCCGACCAGGGCGGCCACCCCGATCACCTTCAGCACCGACCAGCGCCAGGCCAGCAACGCCCAACCGGCCGCCAGCATCAGCGCCAGGGCCGGTGCATCAAAGGCCCCGCCTGCGCCCTCGGGCCAGAGCACGTGGCCGGCGAAAAACACCGCCAGGTTGACGATCACCCCCACCACGGCGGCGGTGATCGCCGTGAGCACACCACCGAGGCGCAGGTCCTCGCGGCTGGCCTCCACCAGCGGCCCGCCCGCGAGGATGAACACGAACGAGGGCAGGAAGGTGAACCAGGTGACGGTGAGCGCCGCCGCGACTGCCGAGCTCCACACCTGGGTTTCACCGAACAGCGGGGTGTTCCAGCCGCCCATGAAGCCCACGAAGCTGACCACCATGATCAGCGGCCCGGGGGTGGTCTCCCCCAGGGCCAGGCCGTCGATCATCTGGCTGGCGGAGAGCCAGTGGAACTGGTTGACCGCCGCCTCGCTCACGTAGGGGAGCACCGCATAGGCGCCGCCGAAGCTGACCAGGGCCACCTGGGTGAAGAAGCGCGCCATGGTCACCAGGCCTCCATTCCAGCCCTGGATCGCCGTGAGCCAGGCCAGGGGCAGACCCAGGGCCAGAGCCGCCGCCAGCAGGGTGAGCGCCAACCGCCGCTGGCTGAAACGGGCGTGCTCCGGTGTGGGCGAGTCATCGCCATGGAGAATCTCCAGGTTCGATTCCTGGACCGCCCCGCCGCTGGCGGCGCCATGGCGCCCCCCACCCCGGAACAGCTCGGGGCGGAGCCGGCCACCGATCCAGCCGATCAGGGCGGCGCCGGCGATCAGGGCCGGAAACGGCAGCTTCAGCAGCGTGAGGGCGATGAAGGCCGCCACGGCGATCGCCCCGAGCACGGCGTTGTGGAGGGTGCGCTGGCCCACCCGCCAGGCCGCCTGCAGCACGATCGCCGTGACCGTGGGCTTGAGCGCCCAGAACACCGCCGCCAGCGCCGGCAGCTGACCCCAGACCACGTAGACCGTGGAGAGGGCGATCAGCAGCAGCAGCGAGGGCAGGATGAACAGGCTGCCCGCCACCAGGCCTCCGGCCACCCCGTGGTTGAGCCAGCCGATGTAGGTGGCCAGCTGCTGGGCCTCCGGCCCGGGGAGCACCATCGCGTAGTTGAGCGCATGCAGAAAGCGGCGCTCCGAGAGCCAGCGCCGGCGGTCCACCAGTTCGCTGTGCATCAGCGCCACCTGGCCGGCGGGACCGCCGAAGCTGATCAGACCCAGCTGCAGCCAGAAACGCGAGGCCTCGCCAAAGGAAACGCTGCGACTCAAGGGAGGGATGCTTTGGGCTCAGCTAACCGCAGCGCCCGTGGCCGCCCGTGTGGCCCTGGCTACGTCTGTGATGGCTGGGCCGGTTCTTCCCCCCTGGGGGCGTGGCAGGATCAATTCAGCCCTGGACGTTCCGATGCGGGGTTCGCTTCGATCGCCATGGTTCCCCCCGAGCCCCCCATCCCGATGCGGATCGTCAAGGCCGATCGTTCCCGCGTCGGGGTCGATGGCGGCCAGGCCGCCTGGGATCTGAGCGACATCGTCGAGGCTCTGGCCCATCCCACCAACAACTCCGGTCTCGACTGGGCCCGTCACCAGCCCTTCCCTCTGCCCTCACCGGAGCTGCTCCAACGGGTGTTCACGGGGTTGCGCTCGGTGCTCTTCCCCCACCATTTCGGTGCTTCTGACCGCTCCGGGGCGGACCTGAGCAGCTTCATCGGCCACACCCTCGATCACACCCTGCAGCAGCTGGCCGAGCAGGTGAAGCGGGAGTTGTGGCTCAGCGGCAGCGCGCTTCACCTTGATCTGGGCGCCCTGCAGCGCCAGGCGAACGAGTTGACGGGGCGCTTCGCCGCCCAGTTGCCCGTGATCCGGCGCCTGCTGGAGGGGGATCTCCTGGCGGCTCACCTGGGGGATCCCGCCGCCAAGAACCTCGACGAGGTGCTGTTCTGCTATCCGGGTATCCGGGCGATCACCACCCATCGCATCGCCCATGAGCTCTACCGGCTCGGCCTGCCCCTGATCGCGCGGATCATCTCGGAGCTGGGCCACTCCGAAACCGGCGTCGACATCCATCCCGGGGCCTCGATCGGCGGTGAGTTCTTCATCGACCACGGCACCGGCGTGGTGATCGGCGAGACCTGCATCATCGGCGAGCGCGTGAGGCTCTACCAGGCGGTCACCCTGGGGGCGCGCAGCTTCCCCCGCGACGAAAGCGGCGCCCTGATCAAGGGTCAGCCCCGCCATCCGATCGTCGAAGACGACGTGGTGATCTACGCCGGTGCCACGGTGCTCGGGCGCATCACCATTGGCGCCGGCTCCACCATCGGCGGCAACGTCTGGGTCACCAAGAGCGTGCCCCCGGGCAGCTTCGTGAGCCAGGCCAAGGCCAGCCAGGACACCTTCGATGGCGGGGCGGGGATCTAACGGCCCCGGTGCTGGCGGATCACCTCGCCGGCGTTCAGCAGCAGCGCCTCACCGGGCTCCAGGGCGCGCCAGTGCTCGTTGGTGGTGAGCGGCGCGGTGCTCACGATCGTGACCACGTCGTCGGGGGTGGTCAGCTGGGAAAAATCCAGCGTGAGGTCGTCATCGGCCAGGGTGGCGGTGGTGAAGGGGGCCCGGCGGGTGAGCGTGTGCAGCTTGGTGCTGGCGTAGGCGAACAGCCAGGCGCCGTTGCTGATCAGGCAGTTGAAGATGCCCATGGCCGCCAACTCATCGGAGCAACGCACCAGCTGCTCGAACAGGCCCTGTTCATTGTTGGGGCTGAGGCCGGCGGCGCTGAGGGTTTCGAGAATCCAGCAGAAGGCCGCCTCACTGTCGGTGCTGCCCAGGGGGAGGTAGGTGCTGCCGGGGGGAAGCGATTCATGGATGTCGCCGTTGTGGGCGAACACCCAATCCTGGCCGCCCCAGCGGCGGTGGAAGGGGTGGCAGTTCTCCAGGGCGACCTCGCCCTTGGTGGCCTTGCGGATGTGGGCGATCGAGCAATGGGCCTTGAGGTTGAGGTCCGCCACCTGGGCGGCGAGGGGACAGAAGGCCGCCGCTTCCTTTTCCCGGTAGATGCTCACCCCGCCTCCACTGGGATCGAAGCTGGCCAGACCCCAGCCATCGCCGTGGTCGCCCGTGGCACCACCGCGCCGGGCCAGACCCCGGAAGGAGAAGGTCATGTCGGTGGGGGTGTTGGCGCTCAGGGCCAGCAGTTCACACATGGGTGAGGGTCTGACGCCGACTCGATCAAGCGGGAGCAGGCCTTCATTCTGCGTGACCCTCCACCCGTGCGGCCTTCAACCCGTGCGGCAGGGCCCGGAGTGGCTGGCGGCGAGCTGATCAGCGGCTCCTGGCGAAGATCGAATCCCAGAGGCCTCGTTTGCCGAAGATCTTGGCGTTGATCGCCCTCCAGCCACCGAACTCGCTTGCGGTGTAGGTCGGCACCGACTGGAACCTGCCCTTGGCGGCCGCTTTGCCTTGCGCCGTCACCGGGCGGAAGCCGTTTTCGGAGAAGACTTTCTGGGCCGCCGGGGTGTAGAGGAACCTGGTGAAGGCCTCAGCGACCTTGCGCGTGCCCTTCTTGTCGACGTTCTTGTCGACCACGGCGATCGGACCCTCGATCAGGATGTTGGGGCTGGGGATCTTGTAGGGAACGGTCCATTCGCCGGTCTTTTTGGCGAGGATCGCCTCGTTTTCGTAGTTCAGCAGCACATCGCCCTGCTTGCGCTTCACGAAGATGTCGGTGGCTTCCCGGGCATCCTTGGGCAGCACCTCCACGTTCTTGTAGACCGTGGTCACGAAGTTGCGGGCCTGGGTTTCGGATCCGCCGGTCTGGGTGATTGAGCCCCAGAGACCCAGGAAGTTCCAGCGGGCGCCGCCGGAGGTTTTGGGATTGGCGGTCACCACGTCGACGTTCTTGTTGTCGAGGTCTTTCCAGGAGGTGATCTTCTTGGGGTTGCCCGCACGGGTGAAGAAGACCACCAGCGAGTTGGTGATGATCGAGTTATTGGGGTTCTCCTTCTCCCAGCCTGGCTTGATCAGGCCGGCTTCCTCAATCTTGAGGATGTCGCCAGCCAGGGCCAGCCCCACCACATCGGCCTCCAGGCCATCGATCACGGCCCGGGTCTGGGAGCCGGAGCTGCCATAGCTGGTTTTGACGCTCACGATCTGACCGGTTTGTTTCCTGTAGTCGGCCTGGAACAGGGGAATGATCCTGTCGTAGGCCGACTTGGTGACGGCGTAGCTGACCAGCAGGAGTTCTTTCTTTTGCTGAGCCTGGGCGGGCGCGCCGAATAGGGAGAAGGAGGAGCTGGCGGCCAGGGGCAGGCCGGCGATCACGGCCACGCCCAGGCCAAGGGCAGCGCGCCGCCCGAGGACGGAAAACGATTGAACCACGGTAGTCCGATTGGGTACAAAGACAATCTAGGGCCTGGGTGGACCCGCCCTGTGGTCCGGGCACCATCGTTCGGAGCCTGGATGGCATCGATCCCGGGCTGCGGTTGCTGGCATGATCCGGCTGGTGCGTAGCTCTTTGAGGTCGCCTTGGCGTTCAGTGCGAAGACCGAGTACGGGCTGGTGGCACTGATCGAGCTGGCCAGCATCCACGCCAGCGGCGGGGTGCTGCAGGTGGCCGAGATCGCCGCCCGCCAGAACATCCCGGACCGCTACCTGGAGCAGATGCTCACCAGCCTGCGCCGGGGCGGCATCCTGCGCAGCATCCGTGGCCCCAAGGGGGGCTACCAACTCATGCGTCCGCCGGCTGAGGTTCGGGTGTCGGAGGTTGTTCATTGCCTGGAGGGAGAGAACCCTCCCCGCGAGGCCACCGGCCGCCAGACCCCCGAGTTCGAGGTGCTGGACAGCCTGGCGGCCCGGCTGGAGCAGGCGCGCCTGGCCCTGTTGGAGGGCGCCAACCTGCAGCAACTTCTGGACCAGCGTGACGGGCTGCTGCAGGCCCAGGCGATGTATTTCATCTGAAGTGCCCCGCTCAGATCGAGTAATCAGGCTCGAAGGTCCGGGCCTGACGGCTGCGGATGTGCAGGGTGTCGCCCACGGTCAGGGCCCTGGGATCCAGCTGATCGCGCGGGATCTGGGCCAGGACCGTCTGGCCATCGACCAGCACGAGCTCCGCCTGCAGATCCCGGCCCATGTGGCTGAGCCGCCGCAGCCGCGCCGGGATCGCGCCGGCGACCGCCTGGGTGAACACCTCCACGTCGTGGGGCCGGACGAACAGGGGGGAACCCGGCGGCGCATCGGTGGAAGGCGGCACCCCCTGATCGGAGAGCAGGCCCCTGGGCAGGATGTTCACCTCCCCCACGAAGCTCATCACGAAGGGGGTCTCGGGGTGGTCGTAGATCTCGGCTGGGGTGCCGATCTGCTCGATCCGGCCCTGGTTCATCACCACGATGCGATCGGCCACCTCCATCGCTTCCTCCTGGTCGTGGGTGACGATCACCGTGGTCACGTGCATCTCGTCGTGGAGGCTGCGCAGCCAGGCGCGCAGCTCCTTGCGCACCTTGTAATCGAGGGCGCTGAACGGTTCATCGAGCAGCAGCACCCTCGGCTGCACGGCCAGGGCCCGGGCCAGGGCGACGCGCTGCCGCTGGCCGCCGGAGAGCTGGGAGGGGTAGCGGCCGCCGTAGCCCTGGAGCTGCACCAGCTCCAGCAGTTCATCCACCCGGCGGCGGATCGCTTCGCGCTTCCAGCCCCGCAGCTCCAGACCGAAGGCCACGTTCTGGCGCACGCTGCGGTGCTTGAACAGGGCGAAGTGCTGAAAGACGAAGCCGATGTTGCGGTCCTGAACCGAGCGTTCGGTGGCTTCTTCGCCGGTGATCCAGATGCGCCCGACGTCGGGGGTTTCCAGGCCCGCGATCAGCCGCAGCAGGGTGCTCTTGCCCGAGCCTGAAGGACCCAGCAACGCCACGAGCGAGCCGGTCTCCACATCGAGGCTCACATCGTGAACGGCCATGAAATCGCCGAAGCACTTGGTGACGTCGGCGACGCGGATGCCCATGGGTCAGAGGCCAAGCAACTGGTTTCGCCCATGCCGATGGCAGGGGACGCGGGATTTTAGCCTGTTCCCCACCGGTGAACCGTTGAATCCTGGCCTGGGCGATGGTACGGTCCGGCCCATCACCCGTCAGGCCAGAAGGGATGGCACTCGCCTCGATCAAGCGCCGGTTGCTGCCGGCCATCAAGCTGCCCAGCTGGCCCTGGCGGATCACCTGGCTGTATCTGGGGCTGGTGCTGTTTCTGCCGATCGGCGGACTGCTGCTCAAGGCCTCCGGGATCGGCCCCGCCGACTTCTGGGAGGCGGCCACCGCGCCTGAGGCCGTGGCCACCTACAAGATCAGCTTCGGTCTGGCCCTGGCCTGCAGCCTGATCAATGGGGTGTTCGGCCTGGTCATCGCCTGGGCCCTGGTGCGCACCAGTTTTCCCGGCAAACGGCTGCTGGATGCCCTGATCGATCTGCCCTTCGCACTGCCCACGGCCGTGGCCGGCCTGGCGCTGACGGCGGTCTACAGCACCAACGGTTGGCTGGGGGCACCCCTGATGCAGCTGTTCGGCCTCAAGGTGTCGTTCACCTGGGTGGGTGTCGGGGTGGCGATGCTGTTCATCTCGCTGCCCTTCGTGGTGCGCACGGTTGAGCCGGTGCTGCGGGCGCTGGAGAAGGAGCAGGAGGAGGCCGCCTGGAGCCTGGGGGCCTCCCCGCTCCAGACGATCGTTCGAGTCGTGTTGCCCCAGCTGTTCCCGGCCATCCTTGCCGGCGTGGCCCAGGGCTACAGCCGGGCGGTGGGGGAATACGGCTCGGTGGTGATGATTTCCAGCAACGTGCCCTTCAAGGACCTGATCACGCCCACCTTGATCGTGCAGAAACTGGAGGAATACGACATTGCTTCGGCCACCGTGATCGGCACGGTGATGCTGATGTTCTCACTTCTGAGCTTGCTGGTGATCAACTTCATCCAGATCTGGGGGCAGCGCTATTCCGGTGAGCTGAACTCGGCCGGCTGAGCCTCCGTCCCCTTGCCTCCAACCGTCATGATTGTTTCCACGGATCTCCGCCTCCAGCCCCAGAGCGTCCCCGCTCCCGCCCCCAGGCGCCCCGGGGCCAAGGGCCCCCCATGGGCGGGCCTGTTGATCCCGCTGATCGCCTGCCTCTATGTGGGGGTGGTGATTTTGATGCCGGCGTTGAACGTGGTGGTGGGAGCCCTCTCCAAGGGGGTGGGCGCCTTCCTGGCCAACCTGAGTGATCCCGACCTGCTCAGTGCCCTGCGGCTCACCGTGATCGTGGCGGCGATCGCCGTGCCCGCCAACGCCCTTTTCGGGCTGGCGGCCGCCACCGCGATCGCCCGCCGGAATTTTCGCGGCAAGGCGCTGCTGCTCACGATCATCGATCTGCCGTTTTCGATCTCACCGGTGGTGGTGGGCCTGATGCTGGTGCTGCTCTACAGCCCCACCCATGGCCTGTTCGGGGGGCTGGTGGAATCGAGTGGCTTCAAGATCCTGTTCTCCTGGCCCGGCATCGTCATGGCGACGATCATCGTCAGTTTTCCGTTCATGGCCCGGGAGGTGATCCCCACCCTCGAGGAGGAGGGCTGGGATCAGGAGGAAGCCGCCCGCACCCTCGGCGCCACGGATTGGCAGGTGTTCTGGAAGGTCACCCTGCCTTCGGTGCGCTGGGCGGCCCTCTATGGGTTGATCCTCACCACGGCCCGCTGCCTCGGGGAGTTCGGCGCCGTCGCGGTGGTGAGCGGCAACATCGCCGGCAAGACCCAGACGTTGCCGTTGTTCGTGGAGGACGCCTACAAGCAATATCACACCGAACTGGCCTACGGTGCGGCCCTGATCCTCGGTGGTGTGGCGATCGTGTCGCTGCTGCTCAAGCTGCTCCTGGAGCACCTGCTGGAGCAGGACAAGAAGGCGGTGCGCGCTGAGTGATGCGACGTTTGTTCCTGGTCGTCAACCCCGGCGGGCAGCGCTCGGAATCCCTCTCAGGGGGTTCAGGGCTCTGGGCCCCCTGGCCCCGCTGCTGCCCCTGGCTGGTGATCGTGGCCGGCGTGGTCCTGGGCCCCGCCGTGGGCTTCTCCCCCTGGCTGTTTCTGGTGATCGGCCTGGGGTGCCTGCTCAGCGGCTTCCTGGGCCGCGCCTGACGGGCCGCGCCTGGGGCGTGCAGCGGGGCGGCTCAGGCCGCCGCTTCGATGATCGCGATCGTGGTGGCTTCCACCTGCCGCGCCACCTCGGCCAGCTCGGGATCACTGGAGAGGGCGCTGAGCATCACGGCGGGGCGGACCATGGCGATCCGGGTCCGGCCGTCCTGGCGGCTCACGCTGATCCGGCAGGGGAGAGCCGTGGCCAGATTGATGTCGGCCCGCAGCACCTTGGCGGCCTGCTGGGGGTTGCAGACCTCGAACACCCGGCACTGCTCCGGGAAGTCGAGACCCTTGGAGCGCAGCGTTTCCCCCAGGTCGTGCACCGCGAGCAGCCCGAAGCCGTGGGCGGGGATGGCCGCCTCCAGGGCCGCGCAGGCCGCCTCGAAGGATTTGTCTGTGTCGCTCTGGAAAAAGGGATTCATGGGGGGAGATCAACGCAGAGGGTGTGGAACGCGGAAGGAGGCTGTGGCGGTCGGCATGGGCCGCAGGCTGGCGACCCTGTGTTGCCGTTGCCAGGCTTCGCCGCCGGTGAGCAGGGCCGAGCCCAGCAGCAGGGCGGCAAAGCCGCGCCGCAGCTGACGGTCGGGGAGGTGCGGTGCCAGCCGTTGGCCGATCACCGCCCCGGCGAAGCCGCCCAGCAGCAGGGGCTGCAGCAGGGGCAGGCTGGCGGCGGGCCAGTGCCCCAGGGCGGCCATGGCCACCACGCTGTTGAGGGCGATCAGCAGCAGGCTGGTGCCGCTGGCGATCTGCATCGGCAGGCCGGCCAGCAGCACCAGGGCGGGCACGATCGCAAAACCACCGCCCACCCCGGCGATGCCCGTGAGCAGACCGATCAACACGCCCTGGCTGGCCAGAACCAGCGCAGAACCCGCCGGGCTCGGCTCCGCCGCCCCAGCGGCGGCCCGGCGCCGGGTGAGCAACCAGGCGGCCAGCAGCGCCGCGGCGGCGAACACCCCCAGCTGCACCGGCTCACTCACCAGGCCGGCCTTGACGAAGCTGCCGCCGATCCAGCTGCCCGCCAGGGCCGGCAGGCCGAGGATCAGGGCCGGTTTCGGGGCCACCTGGCGGCGGCGCAGATAGGGCCCCACATTGCCCAGGGCCATCAACGTGACCACCAGCAAGGACAGGGGCACCGCCTCCCGAGTCGGCAGGGCCGCACCACTGATCAGCAGCGGCATCAGCAGGATCGAGCCGCCGGCGCCGAGCACGGCGAGCAGGAAACCGATCAGGGCCCCGCCGGCGGCCAGGAGCAGCAGCACCGGGCTGATCACATGGACACCCTGTTCCAGGGCATGGCGGCCAGCAGCCGGGCCATCCCGCAGAAGCCGCTGACGCCGGCGAACACCAGGCCCGCCCCCACGAAGCCACTCAGCCAGATCCAGCCCGGGGCGACGGCCTGGCTGAGGATCACCCCGAGCAGCACCAGGGAGCCAGCGGCGATCTGCACCTGGCGCATCAGGGGCAGGGGGGCGCCTTTGAGCTTGCGCACGGAGAACCCGGCCTGCTGCCAGGCGGGCACGCCACCGAGCAGGTCAGCCACCGGGTGGGGATGACCCTGGCGGAGAAGCTGGCTCAGGCCTTTGGCGCTGCGGTTGCCGCTCTGGCAGACCAGCACCAGGGGGCCGTGGGGCAGATCGGCCTGGGGGAGGCGCGCGAGCGGGATGTTGAGGCTGCCGCTGATGTGGCCGGAGGCGTACTCCATCGGTTCGCGCACATCAACCACCGTTACCTCGCCTGCGGCGAGCTGATCAGCCAGGTCGTGGGCGGAGAGGCGGGTGGGGGTGGTGGTCATGGCAGGCGGTGAATGGGACATCAGCGCGAGAGGGCGACCCTGGGCAACTGTTATGACGTTAACCGCATAAAGGCTATTAACGCAAGTCGTCACCGATCGCATGGGGAATGCATAATGCTTCTAACGTCATAAAACCTTCCAATGCGCCGTTCCGCCGCGGGCGCCCCACCGAGCCCCCAGCTCCTTGAGGAGCTCAGTCAGTTCTTCCGGCTGCTGAGCGAGCCGGCCCGGCTGCAGCTGCTCTGCCAGCTCAAGCACCAAGGGCCCATGGATGTGGCGGCGCTGATCGAGGCCACGGGTTTCAGTCAGTCCCACATCAGCCGTCAACTAGGTCAGTTGCAGCGCGCCGGCCTAGTGCGTTCCGTGCGCGAGGGCACACGCCTCACCTATGAAGTCGCCGACCCGCTGGTGCATGAGCTCTGCAACCTGGTCCAGGGGCATCTCAAGCAAAAGCTGGAGCAGCAGCTGCGGCTGCTCCAGGCGAGCTGACGCGCTGACGCCTCGCGTTGCGCCAGGATCCAGGCCATGGCTGACCAACCTGCGCTCATCCTTCTCTTCGACGGGGCCTGTCCCCTCTGCCGCCGGGAGGTGGACACCCTGCGGGGCCGCGATCGGGGCCGGGGGCTGATTCGCTTCGTCGACATCGACGCAGCCGACTACGACCCCTCGGCCCATGGCGGCATCAGCTACGGCGAGGCGATGGGGAGCATGCGTGGGCTCGCCGCCGATGGCCGCGTGATCAAGGATGTAGCCGTCTTCCGGGAGGCCTACCGGCTGGTGGGGCTGGGCTGGATCTACGCCCCCACCGCCTGGCCGCTGATCGCTCCGCTGGTGGATGCGCTCTATGCCCTCTGGGCCCGCTGGCGGCTGCGGCTCACCGGCCGGGGCGACCTGCAGGGCCTCTGTGATCGGCGAGCGGGGCGCTGCGGAGCAGGGGCCCTGCCGGAGAGCGAGCAGGTTTCCCGGGTGTGATCGGCCAGACGGTAGGCGCACGCCCTGCCCAGAACGCCGAGCCACCCGCTTTCCTGGCCGCCCCCGATAAGCGCGCCGCTGGCGCTGCCGGAGTTCATTCAGCGCTTCGGTTCGGTTTCAGCGCTTCGCGTCCGACTGCAGCAGGGCGTTCTTGCTCTCCTTGAGGGAGTTCCAGATCGCCTTGATTTCGGCGTAGGCCTGCTCCTGGCTCACCTTGCCGTTGCCCTGAAGGCCCACGATCAGCCCCACCCTTTCGGCGAACTGCTCGAGGTTCTGGTGAAAGGCCAGTCGTTCCGGGCTCCAGTCGTCACCGCGGTAACCGCTGTGGCCTTCCAGGGGTGATTGGGTTCCGCCGTTGGCGAGCAGATCCATGTCCAAGGCGTCGTCGTCGGAGGCCGTCACAGGTTCAACCGCGTCGCGCTGACGCTAGTGGAATCATCCAATCTCAGCGTTCAAGCGGTGGGTTCATGTGCGGTGGATCACACCGGTCGATCGAACTAGCCTCAGACGTCCACTGGATTCGGCGACGATGTTGGAGTCGCATGGCATCCGCCTGACCCCCGGCGCCCGGGAGACCCGGCGCCTGGAGGCCCGCCCCGGTGACCTGCCCGCCGCCCTCGCCCGCTACGACGGCCCGGCCCCCACCGAGTTGTCGGTGATCGTGTTCGGCGAGTGGGGGGTCCAGAGCCACAGGCTGCGCAGCGTTGCTGATCTTGAGCCCCTGGCGGCCCTGGGGCGGCCCCTGTGGCTGCGGATTCAGGGTCTCGCGGAGATCGGGCGGATCACCGAGGCCCTGCGGGTGCTTGATGTGCCGATGGCCTTTCACAGCCCGCTGCTGGAGCAGCCCCAGCGCACCCGGGTGGATTCCTTTGGCGATGGCCTGGTGGTGGTGTTGCACCGCATGTCCTTCGCGCCAGGCAGCCTCACGGTGGTGAGCGAGCAGCTGGGGCTGCTGCTGCTCGATCACCTGCTGGTGTCGGTGGAGGAGGTGCCCAGTGGGGAGCCCTTTCCTGCTCTCAGCGACTGGCTGGTGGGCCATGGGTCGTCCGGCGCGGCCGATCTCGACGACGTGCTCCATTACGTGATCGATGAACTGCTCGATGGGATCGCTCCCTTGCTTGAGCAGTTCGCCCTGCGCCTCGACGATCTCGAGGAGCGGGCCCTGCGGGAGCCCACCCCCGCGGTGATCAACCGCGCCTATGAGGTGCGCGCCAACCTGCGGGTGATCCGGCGGCAGATCTGGCCGCTGCGCACCGAGATCCAGTCGATGCTGCGCCAGAACCACCGGGTGCTGGGGGAGCAGGCGCTGCAGGGCTTCACCGACATGAGTCAGCACGTGGAGATGCTGTTCGGCAGCTGTGAATTGATGCGCTACCACTGCGATGCGGTGACCGATGCCTACATGGCCAGCACCGGCAATCGCATGAACCAGGTGATGAAGACCCTGGCGATCATCACCAGCATCTTCGCGCCACTCACCTTGATTGCGGGCATCTACGGCATGAACTTCCAGAACATGCCTGATCTCAACTGGAAATACGGCTACTACGTCAGCTTGCTGGCGATGGCCTTCGTGGCCGGCCTGCAGGCCTATGTGCTCTGGCGCCGCGGCTGGTTCGAGAACTGGACGGCGAGCCGCTCCACTCGGCGCTCCCCCCAGGCGGGGCGGCGGCGATGAGTGCCCCAGCAGCTCCTGAGCCGGCGGCGATCGATCGCCACCTGAGCGCCGGTGCCTATGCCGCCGATCGCCTCGCCGTAGCCCTCAAGCGCATCGTCGCCCTCCACGCCGAGGTGCTCGCCGATGAGGACCCTGAACCCCTGCATCAATTGCGCGTGACCATGCGCCGGCTGCGCACGGTCCTGGTGCAGTTCGAGCGGGCCCTGGTGCTGCCCGAGGCCGTCAGTGAGGAGCGGATCGCCCGGGTGGCCCGCCGGCTGGGGGTGGCGCGGGATCTCGATGTGCTCCGCGATCGCCTCGATCACGACCTGCAACCGTTGCTGAGCGCGCCGGAGCGGGAACGCTTCAAGCCGATCCTCAAGCGCCTGCGCCGCGACCGCCGGCTGGCCTTCCTCGATCTTGAGCACCAGCTCAAGCGCGGCCGCTACCTGGCGATGCTCGGGGCCCTCCAGGGCTGGTTGCGCCAACCGCGCTTCACCCCCCTGGGGCAGGAGCCCGCCATCGACTGGCTGGGGGAATGGCCGGCGCCCTGCCTCAGCGGCTTGATGACCCATCCGGGCTGGTGGGCCGCCGATCCCCACCGGGACGCCACGGTGCTCCACGATCTGCGCAAACGGGTCAAGGGGGCCCGCTACGGCCTGGAGAACCTGGCACCGCTGCTCGGGGGGCGCCCCAGCGGTTGGATCGAGCGCTTCAAGGCCGTTCAGGGCTGCCTGGGGGATCTCCAGGATCTGCAGGTGTTGCGAGCAGCCCTGGGTGAGCAACTTGAAAGGCCCCTGGCCGAGGTGCTGCCGAGCCTGGCCGTTGAGCTGGAGCGGCGCGAGGGGCTCAACTGGGGCCGCTGGAGGCTCCTGGCCCAGGAGGCCCTCGATCCCAAGGAGCGGCGAAAGCTCAATCAAATCTTGAGCGCGGGTTAACCAGCCCATAACGATGCCGGGGGGTCCAGCGGCTAGATCTTGTGGGCACCCGCCATGGCTGATCTGATGACCTTCGCCAAGAAGGCCCTGACTCTCTCCACCCTCGCCGCCCTCGGCGTTGGTGCCTCCGCTTCAGCGGGCCCCAACCTCAACGGCGCCGGTGCCACCTTCCCCGCGCCGCTCTACCAGCGCTGGTTCGCCGATCTGGCCAAGGCCAAGGACATTCAGGTCAACTATCAGTCGGTGGGCTCCGGCGCTGGTGTGCGTCAGTTCATTGCCGGCACCGTCGATTTCGGCGCCACCGATGAGCCGATCAAGGCCTCTGACGCCGCCAAGGTGAAGCGCGGCGTGGTGCAGTTCCCCGCCGCCGGCGGCACGATCGCCATCGCCTACAACAAGCCAGGCTGCAGCCTGAAGCTCACCCAGAAGCAGGTCGCTGGCATCTTCATGGGCACCATCAAGGACTGGAAGGAGCTCAAGTGCGCCCCGGGCAAGATTGCCGTGGCCCACCGCTCCGATGGCTCCGGCACCACCTTCTCGTTCACCAACTCCCTCTCCAGCTTCTCCCCTGAGTGGAAGAGCAAGGTGGGCGAAGGCAAGAGCGTGAACTGGCCCGTGGGGGTGGGCGGCAAGGGCAATGAGGGTGTGGCCGGGGTGCTCACCAACACCCCCGGTTCGATCGGCTATGTCAGCCGCGCCTTCGTCAAGGGCAAGATCCAGGCGGCCGCCGTTCAGAACAAGGCCGGCAACTTCATCAAGCCCGACCTCAAAGGTGGAACGGCCGCCCTCAACAGCATCACCCTGGATGCCAACCTGGCCGGTGAAGATCCCAATCCCGCCGGCGCCCAGGCCTACCCGATCACCACCCTCACCTGGATCCTGGCCTACAAGAGCGGTAACGGCGCCAAGGCTGCCGCCCTTCGCGAGGCCTTCCTTTACACCCTCAGCCCCAAACCCCAGGGTCTGGCCGATGATCTGGGCTACGTGCCCCTGCGCGACAGCATCTTGAAGAAGGCCAAGGCCGCCGTCGGCAGCATCGGTTCCTGAGGACTGATTGCTCTGTTGATCGCAGCTCGATTCTTTTCGATCGTGCTGTGATCTCAAGGTTTTCCAAAGGGTCCCTGGGGACCCTTTTTGATGGGCCAGGTTTCTTTCTGGATCCGTGGGTGAGCCTTAGCCAGAACTTAACCTTCTGGCTAACAAAGCTTTGCCCGTTTCCATGTGCTCCTCCATACGCTGGGCAGGTTCCTTTTGGTCACTCCGATGGTTGCGACACCGCCCCGTGATGCGGGCCGCAGTGATGGCCTGCGCGAGGTTCTCGAATCCAGTTACCAGAAGCGCAATCTTGTTCATCTGAGCACCGGCAGTTCCGTGCCACTGCTCAAGAACACCATCTGGCTGGTGGTGCGGGGCATGGTGAAGCTGGGGGCCGTCTCCATCCATGGCGATGAACTGCTTCTCGGTCTGGCGGGGCCGAATGAGCCCTTCGGTGATCCGCTCACCAATGTGGAGGCCTACGAGGCGATCACCCTCTGTGAGACCGATCTGCTCTGCCTCTCCTGCGCCGAGATCGAGCAGAGCCCCCATCTGGCGATGGCGCTGATGCAGGCGGTCTCCAGCCGTTACCGCCAGGCCGAAGTGCTGCTGGCGCTGCTCGGTCTGCGTCGGGTGGAGGAGCGGGTGCGGGGGTTCCTGGAACTGCTGGCCCAGGAGTACGGCCAGCCCTGCGACACCGGCCTGCGCCTCAACCTGCGGCTCACCCACCAGGAACTGGCCAGCGCCCTGAGCACCACCCGGGTGACGGTGACCCGGGTGATCGGGCTGCTGCGGGATGAGGGCTGGCTCAGCATCGATGCCCAACGGCATCTGGTGATCACCCATCTGCCCCGGGCGGCGACGGCGCTACGATACTGAGATTCAGTTGCAATAAGCCCGCCCATGGGCCTCCCTCCAGCGGGCCAAGCCCTGTCCCTCGCCCGTCTGGCGGTGGGACGGTCGGGACGGATCCTTGCGGTGGCGGCTGAAGCGGGCTTGTCGCAGCGGCTGAGTGCCCTCGGGCTCTGCAAGGGCCGCACGGTGCAGGTGCTGCGGCGGGCCTGGTGGTCCGGTCCGCTGCATGTGCGCGTCGGCATGACCGAGCTGATGCTGCGCCGCTGCGACGCCGAGTGCATCCGCATGGAAACTTGCGAGAATGGAGCATGAGCCGGCGCGCCATGGGCCCCGCCACCACATCGCCACCCGCCTCGCCACCTGCTGCCCCCCGTGCTTCCGGGCCAGGCCCTGAATCGACGGCGATCCCCCAGGGTTCCGAGCCCCAGGGAGCCGATCGCCGCCCCTGTGTGGCCCTGCTGGGGATGCCCAACACGGGCAAATCCACCTTCTTCACCCGGCTCACCGGCGCCCATGCCCAGATCGGCAATTGGCCCGGGCTCACGGTCGATCTGATGCAGGCCCAGCTGGAGCTGGGCGGCCAGATGGTGCGGGTGGTGGATCTGCCGGGGATCTACGACCTGCGCGGCTACTCCGAAGACGAGCTGCTGGTTCGGGGGTTCCTGGAGCGCACCCCGCTGGATCTGGTGCTGGTGATCCTCAACGCCAGCCAGATCGACCGACAGCTGCAGCTTGTGCTCCAGGCCCGCAGCCTGGGGCTGCCGGTGTTGGTGCTGCTGAACATGGTCGATGAGGCCCGCCGCTTTGGCCTCACGATTGACGATGGCGCCCTGAGCAGGGAGCTGGGCCTGCCGGTGTTCCCGATCAGCGCCAAGTACGGCACGGGATTCGCCGCCGTCCGAGCGGCGCTCGAGGCCCGGCTGACGGTGGGGGACCCGCCGGTGTGCTGCCTCGATCCCGGCCGCTTCCTGCTCGATGATCCGGCACTCGATGCCGCCCTGGCGCCCCTGCTGGAGGCCGCCGTGCGGCTGCCCGATCGCCTCAAGGACGCCACCACCCGCCGCCTGGACGCGCTGCTGCTGCATCCGCTGCTGGGGCTGCCTCTGTTTTTTGGGGCGATGTTCCTGATGTTCCAGGGCATCTACGCCCTGGGGGTGCCGCTGCAGACGGGGCTCGCCACCGTGCTCAACGGCCTTGGCGCCCAGCTGCTGCGGCCCTTGCTGGGCGGCCTTCCCCCCTTCCTGAGCGGCTTCCTGATCGATGGCCTTTACCAGGGCATCGGCACGGTGGCGGCGTTCCTGCCGGTGATCTTCCTGTTCTTCCTGGCCATGGGAGTGGTGGAAGACAGCGGCTACCTCTCGCGGGCGGCCTTCCTGATGGACGGCCTGATGGAGCGCCTCGGGCTCGATGGCCGCTCCTTCGTGCTCTCCCTGATGGGCTTCGGCTGCAATGTGCCGGCACTGCTCGGTACCCGGGTGATGCGCTCCAGTGGCCTGCGCCTGCTCTCGATGCTGGTGATTCCGTTCTCGCTGTGCTCGGCGCGCCTGAATGTGTTCCTGTTCATGAGCGCGGCCCTCTTTGCCCCGAGCCAGGGAGCCCTGGTGATCTTCAGCCTCTACCTGCTCAGTTTCGTGGCGATGATCGTCACGGCGGCCCTGTTCAAAGGCAGCTTCAGCAGCGATGAGCCGCTGATCCTGGAACTACCGCCCTATCGCTTCCCCACCGCGGCCCAGATGCTCAACCGGGCCTGGTGCGAAGTGCGCCATTTCTGGATCTGGTCGCGGCGGTTCATCATCTTCGGGGTGGTGGCGATCTGGTTGATGAACAACCTGCCCGTGGGGGTTCCCCCCGCCAGTGCCGGCACCCTCTCGGGGATGCTCGGCCAGGCACTGCAACCGGTGCTGGCCCCGATCGGCATCAACCCCAAGCTCACCGTGGCGCTGCTGTTCGGCTTCATCGCCAAGGAGATCGTGCTCGGGGGGCTGGCGGTGATCTACACCCAGGCCGACCCGGTGCGGCTGGGTCAGGCCCTGGCCCTGGACCTCGACTGGGCCCAGGCCTATAGCTTCATGATCTTCACCCTGCTCTACACCCCGTGCCTGTCGACGGTGGCGGTGATCCGCAGCGAATCGAAGAACTGGCGGTTCACGGCCTTTGCGGTGTTCTGGTCGCTGCTGCTGGCCTGGTTGAGCAGCTTCGTGTTCTACCAAACGGTGCTGTGGCTGAGGGGCTGATCAGCCGCGATGCGTTTTGAGCTCGAAGCCCTGCTGAGCCCCGAGGCGGCCTCCACGCTGCTGGCGGCGTTGCAGGCCGAGCAAGGGGCCTGGTTGGCGGGGAGCGCCACCGCCGGCTGGCACGCCCGCCAGGTGAAGCGCAACCGGCAGCTGGATCGGGCCAGCGCCCTGCACCGGTCCCTGGCGAATCAGGTGAGCGCAGCCTTGCTGGCCCAGCCGCTGCTGCAGTCGGCGGCTTTGCCGGTGCGGGTCCATGGGTTGCTGTTCAGCCGCAGCGGCCCCGCTGACGGCTACGGCCGCCACGTGGACAACGCCTTCATGGAGGGGGGCCGCTCCGATCTCTCGTTCACGCTGTTTCTCTCCGCTCCCGACCACTACGAAGGCGGTGCGCTGGTGCTGGAGCAACCCCACGGAGAGGAGGCGTTCCGGCTGCCGGCGGGCCATGCCCTTGTGTATCCCAGCACCCTGCTGCACCGGGTGGAGCCGGTGAGCGCCGGTGAGCGGCTGGTGGCGGTGGGCTGGATCCAGAGCCGGGTGCGCAGCGCCGAGCAACGGGAGCTGCTGTTCGAGCTCGATACGGCCCGGCGGACCCTGTTCGCGGGCGGCGGCAAGGGCGAGGTGTTCGACCTGCTCTGCCGCAGCTACAGCAACCTGCTGCGGATGTGGGGAGAGTGAGCCGCCCGTGGCTCAGCCGAAGCGCTGCTGCTCCATGGGCAGATCCAGGCAGTAGCCCACGCCGTACATGGTCTTGAGATAGGTGGGCCGGTGGGGGTCGGGTTCGAGCTTGCCGCGCAGGTGGCGGATCTGCACCCGCAGGCATTCGATGCCGTTCACATCCGGCTCATAGCCCCAGACCTCCGCGAGGATTTCCTCGGGGGGAACGGCCTGACCATGGCGCTGGAGCAGGCAGTGGAGCACCTCCAGCTCCAGGCGGGTGAGGCGGATCGCCCGGTCGAACCACATCGCCTCCATGCGATCCAGCAACAGGGTGAGCGGCCCGTAGGTGAGCACCTCTCCCCGCAGCGAAGGCATGGACTGCCCGCTGCTGCGGCGCAGCAGGGCCCGCAGCCGGGCAATCAGCTCCTCGCTGTCGTGGGGTTTGATCACGTAGTCATCGGCGCCGGCATTGAAACCGCTCACCTTGTCGCTGATGTCCCGCAGGGAGGTGAGAATCACCAGCGGCACAGCGGTGGTGCGCGGATCCCGTTTCAGCCGCATGCAGAGGGTGAGGCCGTCCACCTTCGGCAGCATCAGATCGAGCATGATCAGATCGGGGCACAGTTGGTGTGCCAAGGCCTGCCCATGGATGCCGTCGAGGGCGTAGCGGGTGTCGAACCCGGCCCCATTGAGTTCGGCCACCATCCGCTGGCAGAAATCGAGATCGTCGTCGATCAGCAGCAGACAGGGTTTCATTGCCGTCACGGTTTGGGTCGAGGAAGGCCCACTCCCGTTGTCAATGGGTTGAGTGGGATGGGTCTAACGCTTGGCGCGGGAAAATCGGCTGCCAGGGGATTTTATTTCTGATTGCTTTAATGATTGAGCCAAGAATGATGTTGAAACCTGGATAATTGCTGTTAAAGGCCTCATCAAGGCCGGCGGTCGCTGGCTGGGTGGATCAGCTGGGTGGATCAGCTGGGTGGAGGCTTGGGGGAGGCTCCAGCTGCAGGGTGCTGTGGGCGATCCCCAGGGCCGCCAGCCGGCGTTTGGCCTCATGCAGCAAGGCCATGTCGTCGCCCGCGCCGGGCGTGCGAATGATGTGGGCGGTGAGGGCGTTCTGGGAGGTGCTCATGCCCCAGATGTGCAGGTGGTGCACCTCGATCACCCCCGGCAGCTCCAGCATGGTCGCCTCCACCGTCTGGCGATCAATCTCCCGGGGCACCCCGTCGAGGGCCACCGCCAGGGATTCCTTCAGCAGTGACCAGCCGCTCCAGGCCACCGCCACGCCCACGCCGATCGCGGTGATCGAATCGAGCACCGTCCAACCGGTCAGGCTCACCAGCAGCACGCTGCCCAGCACCGCCGCCGAAACGGCCGCATCGGTGAGCAGGTGCACCACGGCGGCGCGGCGGTTGAGGTCGTGCTGGTGCCCATGGCCGAACAGGCGGGCCGAGAGCAGGTTGACGACGATGCCGGCGGCGGCGGCCCAGGCCACGGGCCCGGTGGACATCTCCACTGGCCGCCCAAGCCGCTGCAGCGCTTCGACGATCACCACCGCGGCGGCCATCAGGATCAGCACCGCATTCACCAGGGAGGCCAGCTGGGTGCTGCGGCCGTAGCCGTAGGTGAAGCGCGCGCTGGCGGGCCTGGCGCTCAGCCGCTCAGCCCCCCAGCCCAGCAGCAGCCCGGCCACGTCGCCGAGGTTGTGGACGGCGTCACCGATCAGGGCGAGGGAGCCGAAGCCGAAGCCGATCGCCAGCTGCAGACCCGAGAGGGCACTGTTGAGGACGATGCTCCAGCGGAAGGCCGCCGCTGAACCGGGTTTGTGCTCGTGCTGGCGGGGGTGGGGCTGCTGCTGGATCCCCACGGCGGGATGGCTGTTGTCGTGCTCGTGCTCGTGGGTGTGGGAGGGGGGCATCGGCGGGCTCAGGCGAGGGCTTGGCGCAGGGCCACCAGCGCGAAGACGAGGAACAATCCACCGCTGAGCTGGAACAGCAGCCGTTCGCTGATCCGCTGGCCGATCCAGCGGCCCGCCCCCACCGCCAGGGCGGTGACCAGGGCGTGGCCCAGCAGGCTGCCCGCCAGCAGGGCGGCGAAGCCGAAGCCGGGGCCTGTGGCCAGAAAGATCGTGGCGAACTGGGTGCGATCCCCCAGTTCGGCGATGAACACCAGCGCAAACGACTCGCGGATCACGCCCCAGGCCGTGGCCGAGGGATGACGGGCTTCGGCCTGCTCCACCAGTTCTTCGGCCTCCTCCGCCTCCTGGGCGGCCGCGTTTGCCCCCAGGCCCTGGGCATCGATCAACAGCTTGAGGCCGAAGCCCCCGAACAGCGCCGCCGCCAGCCAGGGCACCAGGGCAGGCGGCAGCAGGCTGCGCAGGCCGTAGCCGAGGGCCAGGGAGATCACGGTCACCACCGCCAGGGCGGCGAAGGCTCCGCTGAACACCCAGCGGGCCCGGTGGCGGGCCGCCAGCAGCAGGGCCACGAAGAAGGTCTTGTCGCCCAGTTCCGCCAGGGTGATGGCGGTGAAGCTGGAGCCGAAGGCCGCAAGAGCCGGGTCGGAGGTCATCGGCGACGCGCTGGGCCGAGCGTTCAGGATCCCACGCAGCTGGGCAACGGCAGACCGTCGCGGAGCACACGCTGCTGGTGGATCCAGTGGCGTTTCAGCAGCACTCCCGCCAGGGGCGCTCCCAAGGCGAGAGCGCAGCGCAGGGCGCCCTGGGAGCGCAGCAGCTCTCCCCGGGCCGCCTCCTGGGCCTGCAGACCCTGAACGCCACTGATCTCAGGGAACCGGGCCGCCTGGATGCTCTCCAGGACCCCATCGAGGGCGGCCGGATCCGGCCCACCGCCTGACCAGAGCGGGGTCAGCAACCGGGCGGCCACCAGGCTGTCCCGCAGGGCCATGTTCAGCCCCTGGGCACGCACCGGACTCATCGGGTGGGCCGCATCGCCCAGCAGCAGCAGCCCGCGCCGCTGCCACAGGGGACAGCGGCCCACCTCCACGTTCAGCCGCACCGGGCCCACCAGGGCCCCGGCCTGCTGGCGCAGGTGTCGGGCCAGGGGTTCGGGGGCCAGTTGGGCAAAGGCTTCGCACCAGTCCTGGGGCCCTCGCTGGTCCGTGGTCGCGGCCGCCTTGCCCTTGCTCACCACCCAGCCCAGCTGCAGCTCCCCCGGGGTGGTGCCGGCGAACAGGCTGCAGATCTGCCCTTGGGCCACCAGGGTGGTGAACCGGTTCGGTCGCTCGAATTCAGGCGCACTCGGCAGCCGGAACCAGAGCACATCGATCGCTGAGCCCAGGGCGTCGAGGGCCAGGCCGGCCCGTTGGCGCACCAGTGAGCGGCGCCCATCGCTGCCCACCACCAGGGCGGCCTCCAGGCAGCGGCCATCGGCCAGGCGCACGCCGCTGATCCGACCCCCATGCTCGATCAGATCGGCCACGGCCGTGCCCGGCAGCCAGGTGAAGCCCGGCAGCGCACGGGCCTGCTCCACCAGGGCCTCCAGCAGGGGCCCCTGGGCCACCAGGGTGCAGGGGCGGGCCGAACCGAGCGGTTCATCGGCGCTGAACAGCTCCCGGCCTTCGATCTTGAAACTCCAGCCCTCCAGAGTGCGTTGCGGCAACTCCGCCAGCAGCGCCTCCAGCCCCATGGCGGCGAGGGCGCCCAGGCCTGAGGGCATCAACGCTTCGCCGCGGAACTGACGGCTGAACTCCTTGGCAGCCTCGATCAAGGTGACGGGCACGCCGGCGCGGGCCAGTTGCAGGGCCAGGCTGGCGCCGGCCGGACCCGCCCCCACGATCACCACCGGCGCCGATTGAGGGGAGTTCATGGCTGCAGGCGGCGGGGGGCGCGCAGCAGCAACACCAGGGGGATGGCCGCCAGGAACACCAGCGCCAACAGGTGGAAGACATCGCCGTAGGCCAGCAGGGCCGCCTGGCCGTTGATGCTCGTATCCACCAGCTTCAGGGCGCGCCGGGCGGCCAGCTCCGGATCCACCCCCTGCTGCTGGAGCACCAGCTGCAGCTGCTCCAGGCGTTCCCTCAGCCCGATGTCGAGGGCGCCGGCGGCCTCGGTGAGCCGGGCCCGGTGCTGGGCCTCGTGGTGGCTCAGCTGGGAGGTGAGCAGGGCGATGCCGAAGCTGCCCCCCAGCTGGCGGGTGAGGTTGTAGAAGCCGCTGCCGGCGTTGATCTCCTCGGGGGGCAGATCCCCCAGGGCCGCCAGGCTCAGGGGCAGGAACATCAGCACCGTGCCGATGCCCCGGAAGATCAGCGGCCAGAACAGGGCGTCTTCGCCGGTGCCGGGGTTGATCGAGGCCAGGGCGAACATCACCAGGCTGGTGATGAGGCTGCCGGCGGCGATCGCCTTGCGGGGGTCAATCTGTTGCACCTTCTTGCTCAGCACCAGCATCGTGGCGCCGGAGGCCAGGGCCCCGGGCAGCACCAGCAGACCCGTCTGGATGGCCGTGATGTGCAGCACCGACTGGGCATAGATCGGGATCAGAAAGACGGTGCCGTAGAGCCCCAAGCCGACGATCATCGAAAACAGGCTGCCCACCGCCAGGCTGCGGTGGCGCAGCACCCGCAGGTCCACCGCCGGCCGCTCGCGGCTCAGCTCCCAGGCGATGAACAGCGGCAGGGCGATCACAAAGGTGAGCGTCAGGGCGACGATGCCTGTGTCTTCGAACCAGGCGTATTGCTCCCCCTGCTCCAGCACCACCTGGAGCGAAGCCATCACGCCGGTGAGCAGGGCGATGCCGATCCAGTCGACGGAGGCCAGGGCCGGTGGCGGTTTGGGTTCATCTGCCGGCAGGGAGCGCAGGGCCATCAGCACCGCCAGGATGCCGAAGGGCAGGTTGATCAGAAAGATCCAGCGCCAGCCCAGCAGATCGGTGAGGTAACCCCCGAAGGTGGGACCCAGGGCGGGGCCGGTGATGATCCCCAGCCCGAAGATCGCCTGGGCGAACCCCTGGCGGTCCTTCGGAACCGCCTCAAACAAGATGGCCTGGGCCTTGGCCAGCAGGCCGCCCCCCAGCAGCCCCTGGAGAATCCGCGACGCCACCAGCACCGGCAGGTTGGGGGCCAGGCCGCAGAGCACCGAGGCGGCGGTGAAGCCCGCCAGGGAGAACACGAAGTAGCTGCGCCGGCCGAAGCCATCGGCAAGGAAGGCGGTGAGGGGGAGGATCACCACGTTGGCGATCGCGTAGCCGGTCACCACCCAGCCCACCTCCGCCAGGGTGGCCCCCAGGTTGGCCTGAATGCTGGTCAGGGCCACGTTGACGATGCTGGTGTCCAGCACCTCCAGGAACGCCCCGAGTGAGGCGGTGGCGATGATCAGCCAGACCGCTGGCGTCAGCGGGGTTTTCCCGGGAGCGGCGGCCAGGGAGTTGGCCAGGGAGGAGGCCATCTCAGGTGTGCACCTGGGCCGTCACCGAGAGCCCCGGTTTCAGCCGCGCCCGCCAGCGCTCCAGGGCGGCGGGCTCGAGGTCGATGCGCACGGTCACCCGCTGCACCACCTTGGTGAAGTTGCCGGTCGCGTTGTCGGGGGGGAGCAGGGCGAAGCGGGCCCCGGAGGCCGGCGAGAGACTGCTCACCTGCCCTTGGAAGCTGACCCCGGGCAGGGCGTCGACATGGACCTCGGCCCGGTTGTGCGCGCGCATCTGCCCCACCTGGGTCTCCTTGAAGTTGGCCTCCACCCACAGGCTGCGCCCCACCAGGCTGAGCAGCCCCTGGCTGGGTTGCACCGACTGGCCCGGTTCCACCTCGCGGGCGCCCACCACCGCATCGGCTGGAGCGACCACGGTGGTGTAGCCCAGCTGCAGCCTGGCGCTGGCCAGGGCTGAACGGGCCTGGAGCACTTCGGAGGCGGCGGCCACCGCCTTGCTGCGATCGACCGAGATCTTCGCCTGATCACTCTGGGCCGTGGCGCGGCTGCCGGCGCTGCGACTCAGGCGCCCCTCGGCCTGCAGAAACTGGCTGCGGGCCAGCTCCAGTTGCTGCTGGGAGGCGGCCCCGGCGGCGTGGAGCCGCTGGAATCGCTCCAGATCGGTGCGCGTGCGCTCCAGTTCGGCCTTCGCCTCCAACTGGGCGCCGTCCGCCTGCTGGCGGCTGGCGTCGGCCTCACTGCGGTCGGCGCCCACGGTGACCCGGGCGGCCTCGGCCTTGGCCAGGGCCGCGGCCAGATCGGCCTCCGCCCGGCCCACGGCGGCCCGCTGGTCGGAGTCGTCGAGGCGCAGCAGAACCTGCCCCTTGCGCACCGGTTGGTTGGCCTCCACGAGCACCTGGGCCACGGTGCCCGGCAGGCGGCTCGACATCCGGTAGAGGTGCGCCTGGATCTGGGCGTCGTCGGTGCTCTCGATGCCCCAATGGCTGATCGCCCAGGCGCCTACCCCGAGCAGGGCCACCACGCCGGCCATCACGCCACCGGTGCGTTTGCTGAGCATCAAAGGCGGTTGAATCCTCCATTCTGGCGGCAAGGATCCTTTCCAAGCGGATCCACTGCCGATCCCGCCGTGCAGCCCTACTGGAGCGTTCCCCTCGCCGACCTGCTGGCCTCACTGCAGGTGGGGCCCCGGGGCCTCAGCCAAGAGCAGGCGGCCGAACGCCTGCGGCGCCATGGCCCCAACAGCCTGGCCGCACCGACGCGCTCCGGGGCCCCCGAGCTGTTGCTGCGCCAGTTCACCAGCCCGATCATCCTGATCCTGGCCGCGGCCGCGCTGCTCTCGTTTCTGCTCGACTCCCCGGTGGACGGGCTGATCATCCTGGTGATCGTGCTGGTCAGTGGCCTGCTGGGGTTCATCCAGGAACATGGCGCCGAGGGGGCCGTACGTGAGTTGCTGCGCACCGTCGAACTGCGCACCAATGTCTGGCGCGATGGAGCCGAGCTGATCATCCCGAGCACGGCGGTGGTGCCGGGTGACATCGTGCTGCTCTCGGCCGGAGCCAGCATTCCCGCCGACGCCCGCCTGATCGAGGAGCGCGATCTGAGCGTGGATGAGGCGGCCCTTACCGGCGAGAGCTTTCCGGTGAACAAGCAGGTGGGGGAGTACCCCGCCGCAACCCCCCTGAGCGGCCGCCTGAACCTGCTGCACCTGGGCACCCATGTGGTCAGCGGCACCGGCCGGGCGGTGGTGGTGCAGACGGGTCGGGGCACCGCCTTCGGAGCGATCGCGGCGCGGATGCGACTGCGCCGCAGTGAGACGGAGTTCGAGCGCGGTGTGCGTCGCTTCGGCTACCTGCTGTTGGAGGTGACCTTGACCTTGGTGGTCGCCATCTTCGCCTTCAACGTCTACCTGCAGCGCCCGGTGATCGATTCGTTCCTGTTTTCCCTGGCCCTGGGGGTGGGACTGACGCCCCAGCTGCTGCCGGCGGTGATCAGCGTCAACCTGGCGAGTGGCGCCCGGCGCATGGCCAGGCGCCAGGTGATCGTCAAGCGCCTGGCCTCGATCGAGAACTTCGGCAGCATGGATGTGCTCTGCTCCGACAAGACCGGCACCCTCACTGAAGGGGAGGCCCAGGTTCAGTTCGCCTGGGGGGTCGAGGGCACTGACAGCGCCCGCACCCTGTTGCTGGCCTACGCCAACGCCACGTTCCAGAGCGGGTACGTCAACCCGATTGACACGGCGATCAAGGGGCGGGGACCCCTGGATCTGGAGGGCTGGAGCAAGCTCGATGAGGTGCCCTTCGACTTCCTGCGCAAGCGTCAGAGTGTGCTGCTCGCCCACCGCGGCCAGAGCGTGCTGGTGACCAAGGGGGCCCTGAACAGGGTGCTGGAGGTCTGCACCACGGCCGAGCGCAGCGATGGTTCGGTGGTGCCGATCGAGGCGGTGCGCGAGGGCCTGCAGGAGCGCTACCGCAGCCTCAGCGCCGAGGGCTACCGGCAGCTGGGGGTGGCCGTTCGCGAGGACCTCACGGGCGCGGTGGCGACGCGGGAGTCGGAGCGGGGGATGCGCTTCGTGGGCCTGGTGGCCCTGAGCGATCCGCTCAAGCCCGCCATCGCCAGCACCGTGGCTGAGTTGCGGGGGCTGGGGGTGCGGCTGAAGCTGATCACCGGCGACAACGCCCTGATCGCGGCCCGCATCGGCCGGGAGGCCGGACTGCTGGAGCCTGAGGTGATCACCGGCTCCCAGCTGCTCTCGATCAGTGATCAGGCGCTGCCGCTGCGGGCCCAGGCCTGCGACATCTTCGCCGAGGTGGAGCCCAACCAGAAGGAACGGTTGATCGCGGCCCTGCGCCGGGCGGGCCACGTGGTGGGCTACATGGGCGATGGCATCAACGACGCCCCGGCTCTCCATGCCGCCGATGTGGGCCTGTCGGTGCAGGGCGCGGTGGACGTGGCCAAGGAGGCTGCAGACATCGTTTTGCTGGAGCAGGATCTGGCGGTGCTCGCCGATGGCATCCGTGAGGGGCGCACCACCTTCGCCAACACGCTCAAGTACGTGTTCATGGCCACCAGCGCCAACTTCGGCAACATGTTTTCGATGGCCGGCGCCTCGTTGCTGCTGCCGTTTCTGCCGCTGCTGCCCAAGCAGATCCTGCTCACCAACCTGCTCACCGATCTGCCGGAGATGACGATCGCCACCGACCGGGTGGATCGCGACTGGATCGAGCGCCCCCGGCGTTGGAGCATTCCCTTCATCCAGCGCTTCATGCTCACCTTCGGGTTGGTGAGTTCGCTGTTCGACTACCTCACCTTCGCCGTCTTGCTCTGGGTGCTGCGGGGGGATCCCGCCCAGTTCCGCACCGGCTGGTTCGTGGAATCGGTGATCTCGGCGGCCTCGATCGTGCTGGTGGTGCGCACCCGGGGCCCGCTTCTGCGCAGCCGCCCCTCCCGTCCCCTCATGCTGGCCACCCTGGTGGTGGTGCTGCTGACGCTGCTGTTGCCCTATTCCCCCCTGGCGGCCCCCTTCGGCTTTGTGCCCCTGCCGGCCAGCTTCCTGGCGCTGCTGGCCCTGATCCTGCTGGCCTATGTGCTGGCCGCTGAGGCGGCGAAGGGCTGGTTCTACCGGCAGACGGTGAACGCGTGAGCCCCACGCTGGTCACCTTTGCCGCCGAGTTTCGTCAACTGGCCGCGGATTTTCTGCTGCCGGCCCGCCATCGCCAGCGCCAGCGCCCGCTGCTGGCCTTCGCCGCCCTGCTGCTGGTGGCGGCCACCCTGGCCCTGGGGCTCTCCGCCCTGGTGATCGGCGCCGCGGCCCAGCTGCTGGATGCCGCCCTCGGCCGGGCCCGCCTTGATCTGGCCTTCCCCTACCTGCGCTCGGCCCTGACCCTCTACGGCAGTGCTCAGATCCGCCTGATCGCCGTGGGGCTGACCCTGGCGGGGTTGATCGGGGCCCTGGTGGCGGCCCGACGGCTGGGGCGGGTGCTGGCGAGGCGCTGGCTGGCCCTGGCCGCTCTGGTGCTGGTGCTGGTGGTGGCCACGGCGGTGGATGTGGCCTTCACCGAGGGCAATGGGGCGGTGATGGAGGCCCTCAACGTGCGCAGCGCCGAGCGTTTCTGGGGAACGGCGGCGGGGTTGAGCGCGATCTATCTGGTCACCCTGCCGGTGCAGTACCTCAACAGCTACGGCCAGCAGCGTTTCGCCCTGGCCTGGCGCGATCGCACCACCACGGTGCTCTCTGACGCCTACCTGGGTGGCCAGAACTACTACCACCTGGAGGCCCGAGCCGCAGGCGTGGGGGGGATCGACAACCCCGACCAGCGCATCGCCGACGACATCCAACGGGCGGTGTTCAGTTCCACCGATCTGTTCTTCGGTTTCTGCACCTCGTTGCTGTCCCTGGCGGCCTACGTGCTGGTGCTGTTCCAGATCAGTGGACTGTTGGTGCTGACCCTGCTGGTGGCCACCGTGCTGGGCAACGGCGTGATCGTGCAGCTGGTGCGGCGGCTGGCTGCTTTGGGGTTTCGCCAGCAATCTCTCGAGGCCGATTTCCGCTTCGCCCTGATGCACGTGCGCAGCCACGGTGAAAGCATCGCCTTCCTGCGCGGCGAGGCCCGGGAAGCGCGGGGGCTGCGGGGCCGTTTCGCCCGGGTGCTCCTCAACTTTGAACGGGTGATCCGCTGGCGGGTGCTGGTGGAGCAGGGCACGGGGCTCTACGGCTTCCTGATGCAGTTCGTGCCCTATCTGGTGCTCTCGGGCGCCTACTTCAGTGGCCGCGTCAGCCTCGGTCAGCTCACGGTGGGAAGCATCGCCTTCGGCCAGGTGCAGGCGGCATTGTCGTTTCTGATCGTGCGCGCCGATGATTTTTCCAGCCTGTTCGCCAGCCTGCACCGGATCGGCGAACTGCGCGGCGCCATGGTGACCCGCCCCCGCAAACCGGCGGTCTCGATGGCCGCACCAAGGCGCGCCGTCGACTCGCCCGAGCTTGAGCTGCACCAGCTCAGCGTCTCCGATCCGGGGGGCGGCCCGCCCCTGATCGAGCGCCTTGATCTGCGCCTGCAGCGCGGGGGGCGGCTCCTGATCACCGGCCCCAGTGGCTGCGGCAAGACCAGCCTGCTGCGGGTGCTCTGTGGGCTGGCCCCCGCCGCCGGCGGTTCCTTCAGCGGGCCGTCCCCGTCTGAATGGATGGTGCTGCCCCAGGCGCCCTACATGACCCTGGGCAGCCTGCGGGAGCAGCTCCTCTACGGCCTGCCGCTGGAGGCGCCGCCGTTGCCGGATGACGCCCTGCGGGAGGCAATGGTCGAGGCGGGACTCGGTTCCCTGGCGGAGCGCTATCCGGATCTGGGAGTCGAAGACGATTGGGCGCGGCTGCTCTCCGGCGGCGAGCAGCAACGGCTCGGCTTCGCCCGCCTGCTGCTGGCGGAGCGCCCCTTCGTGCTGCTCGACGAGGCCACCAGCGCCCTGGATCTCGACGCCGAGCGACAGCTCTATGGGCTGCTGGAGCGCCAGGGCGTCGCCGTGATCAGCGTCGGGCATCGCCCCAGCCTGCGGGCCTTCCACCAGTCGCTGCTGCGGCTTGATGGCCGGGGCGGCTGGACGCTTGAGCCGGCCTGAGCGATGGGGGCTCAGCCCCCTTGGGGTTCGTTTGCCGCCAGCTGGAAGCGGTTCTGCTCGCGGCTGTAGCGGAACAGGCCGCAACTGCGGGTCCAGCTGATGAAGGTGTCGAACACCGCTTCCGCCTCCTGGCCGGTGAATTGCTCGTTGAGCCGCTCCAGCACGGTGCCTCCCTCCACCTCGCCCCGGGGGCTGGCCTCCAATGCCGCCTGCAGTTGGCCGCTCCAGTCCGGGCCATGGGTACGAGAGCGAAGTCGATTATCGCTGCCGCCTCGGGGTTGATCTTGAGCGCAACAGCCAACTGATCGAGCAGCGGCGGGGGTACTGCCCGCGGGCGATCGTCTGGCCCTACGGCCGCCACAACGCCACGGCCACTTCGGTGGCCATGGAACTGGGCATGCCCCTGGCGTCGCTCCGGCGGGTGCAGATGACCGCCTACATGGGCGGCGCCCAGCGGCTGGAGCGCGAGCTGGCCGTGCGCCGCCAGGACACCGGCGATACCGCCCGGGCGGTGAAGGCGATGCACGTCGATCTCGACAACTTCGACGCCCCCAACCCCGAGCAGATCGATGGGGTCAGAACGGCTCTGGGATCCGCTGGGGCGAGCTGTTCGGGTCGACGTAATCGCCGCGCTTCTGGCGTTTTGGCAGCGTGATCGACGGGGCCTTGATGGGCTCGTAGGGGATCTGATCGAGCAGGTGGCGGATGATGTTCAGCCGGGCGCACTTCTTGTCGTTGGAATCAACCACGAACCAGGGGGCATGGGCACTGTCGGTGGCGGCGAACATGGCATCGCGGGCGCGGGAGTAGTCGTACCAGCGGCTATACGACTCCAGATCCATCGGCGTGAGCTTCCAGGTCTTGCGGCCGTCGTGGATGCGCCCCTCCAGCCGCCGGGTCTGCTCCTCCTGATCCACCTCCAGCCAGTACTTCAGCAACGTCACGCCTGAATCCACGATCGCCTTTTCCACGCTGGGTGCCATGCGCAGGAACCGCTCCACGGCTTCTTGTGAACAGAAGCCCATCACCCGTTCCACGCCGGCGCGGTTGTACCAACTGCGATCGAAGATCACCACTTCGCCGCCGGCGGGCAGATGGGGTAGGTAGCGCTGCACGAACATCTGGGTCTTCTCCCGGTCGCTGGGGGCCGGCAGGGCCACCACCCGAAAGACGCGGGGGCTGACCCGCTCGGTGATCCGCCGGATCGCGCCCCCCTTGCCGGCGCCGTCCCGCCCCTCAAACAGGATGCAGACCTTGGCGCCGGTCTTCACCACCCACTGCTGGAGCTGCACCAGTTCGACCTGGAGCCCTTCGAGTTCCCGCTCGTAGTTCTTGCGGGAGAGCTTCTTCTGTGGAGTCTCGGAAGCGCTGCTCTCCGCCAAGGTTCCTTTGTGCTTGTCGTGTCGGTGGCCCATGGGTGCACACTGGATGAGGGGTGGGTGTAGATCGAGGTTGGGTCTGCTCGTTCAGTCAACGGGGCGGCGCTTGAAGATCAGCGAATAGGAGCGGCCGAAGCCCTGGTCATCGAGGTTGCGCAAGGCGCTGGTCACCAGCTCCCAGCCACGGTCGCCCATCAGGTTGAGCAGCTCGTGGAACTGCGCCGTGGGCAACGGACCGTCGCTGGTGCTGGTGGAGATCGGCTGGCCGTTAATCAGTACGCGCTCCAGCACGGAACCGCGCTCCTTCGGGGCGAATTCGACCAGCAGAAAGCAATACTCCCAGCGCTCACCAGTGGGGGCGCCGATGATGGCCTCGATGCTGAGGGGGTGGTCGATCCCATCCGATGGCAGCCAGGAGCGCAGCGCCTCCAGGGGCACCTCGCAGAGCACCGCCCCATGGGCATCGCGGAGCACGTAGCCATCCACGGTGTGTCCACTGTGGGTCTCGTCCGGTTGGCTGTCTCTGGGCAGCAGTCCGGTGCCCTTGGAGACGGCCAGGGCCGTGTGGAAATCGGACAGCATGGTCACCCTTGGAGCATCCCTACGTCCAGCGTAGGGACGGCGCTTGCGGCTGAACGGCGGACGACTGGTTGGTTCAGCAGCGGCGGGGTTTTGCGTTGCTCAGAGCGCAGGCCTGATGCCGCTACCGCCGTGCTGCAGCAGATGGGTGGCGTTGTTGGCGTGGGGCTGGGACCTCAGCAGGTGGGAAGGCCCATGGACGATCATCGTGCTCCCCCGTTTCCAGCTCCAGGCCCGCCTGGGCCAGGTTCCAACGGTGGATCGCCGTGGCCCGGGCCGCCCGGGCCACCTGCAGATCACGCTGGGCGATCAGCACGTCCGTCAGCGGTGCCACGGAGCCCCGGTAGCGCAGCTGGGCATCGCCCACGGCCCGCTCGTTGGCGGCAACGGCCCGCCGGGCCGCTTCGAGCTGCAGGCCGGCGGTCTGCTGGGAGCTGAGCCAGGTCTGCACGGTCTGCACGATCAGCTGTTCGGCCTGCTGGCGCGCCACCGCCTTGCTCTCCGCCAGCAGCTGGGCCAGCTCGGCGCTGGAACGGCTGGCTCCGCCGTCGAACAGGGGCTGGCGCAGGGTGAGCAGGACGCCGTAGTCGTAGAAGGAGCCGGAGGCGGTGCCGTTGCTGGCCACCGGCAGGCTTCCAGCGACCCCTTTCGATCCGACGGCGGCGGAGGCGTTGAGGTTGCCTGTGTTGGCGAACGTCAGCTTGTCGCCGTTGATGCCGCCCCCCAGCACCACCCCGAGGCTGGGAAGCAGGGCGGAGCGGGCCAGCCGGGCCCTGGCCAGGTCCGCCTGGCGTTGTAGCTCGATCGCCTCAAGGGCCGGCCGCTGGCGCAGGGCGGCGGCGAGGCTGGCCGCTTCATCCAGGGGCCAGGCGGCCACGGGGCTCAGGAAATCGCTGGCCACCAGCGTCTGCTGGGCGGGCAGGTTCAGCACCCGCGCCAGGCTGATCGAAGCGATGCGCCGCTGGCCGCGGGCCTCGGCCAATCCAGCTTCATCGGTGGCCACCAGGGCCTCGGCCTGGAAGCTGTCGATGCGGGCCGCCAGGCCCTTGGCCCGGATGGCGTCCACATCCCGGCGCAGCCGGTTGGAGAGCGTCAGGGCCGCCTGCCACGCCGGAATCAGGGCATCGGCGAGTTGGAGATTCAGATACCCGGCGGTGATCTCAAAGCGGCTGCGCCGTTCCTGTTCCGCGTTGACGGCCCGGCTCACCCCCAACTCGGCGCTGGCCACCTGGCGCAGGGGCGTCCGGCTGAAATCGAGCAGGCTGTAATTGAGGGCCAGTCCGACGTTGCCGAAGCTGTTCCGGATCACGGTGTAGCCATTGCGTCCCAGGGAGAAGTTGAGATCGCCGACGGTGGCCAGGTTGGAAATGAAGCCGACGTTGCTCCCCACCTGGGCGTAGCTCCCCAGACCGACCAGGTTCAGGTGGGGCAGGAAGCGGCTGCCGGTGATCGCCAGGGCCGCCTCGGCCTGTCGCACCCCAAGGCTGCTCTGGCGGCGCCCCAGGGATTGGTTCAGCCCCAGCTCCCGGGCCTGGAGCAGGCTGAGGGCCAGGGGCTGGGACGCGCCTGGAGCCTGGTCCGCGCGGGCACTCGAACCGAAGCTCAGCGTCAGGGGGAGGATCACCAGCACGCCTGCCCAGCTCCCCAGCCCCAGCACGATCCCCGTCAGGTGTCGTCGCAGCAAGGCTTCTGGAGGAGCGGAACCATCGCTAGGGTAGGTGTCGAGCGCAGGACTGTTTTGAACGCAGCGCCTCCTCCACCCGCAGGTTTCCTGGAGCGGGGGGCAGCCCTGCTGCCGATGCTGCTGGTGAGCGCCGCGACCGTGCACTGGGCCACGGGCCCCACCATTCCCGTGGTGGTCCATGGGGCAGCGGTGTTCCTAGATCCCCACAGCCGGGTGGGGATCTATGCCCGTTCAGCCGGCCAGATCCAACGCCTGGCGCTCGCCGTGGGCGATCCGGTGGAACAAGGCCAACTCGTCGCCACGATCAATCGCATCGATGAGGCCGCTCCCGGCGGCGGTGCCGTGGGGCCCAATCTCGGCGCCCTGCAGGAGCAGCTCAAGGCCATCGATCTCCAGCAGGCAGCCCTGCGGGCCCAGATCGCCGCCATCCGGACCAGCAACCAACCGATCGAGAAGCAGGTTCGTGCCCTCGACGACCTGCGCAGGGAGGAGGTGATCCCCCGCTACAGCCCCCTCTGGATCGGTGCCCAGGATCTCTACCTGCGCAATGCGGCCAGCATCCACTCCCTTGAGGGAGCCCTGGCCCAGCTCGACGCCAACCGGAGCGAGATCAAGTCCCGTCAGTCGGCCCAGGTGGTGCTCTCCCCCCGTAGCGGCGAGCTGCTTTCGCTGGCGGTCAATCCCGGCCAGAGCGTTGCCCCAGGGCAGCGGATCGGCAGTGTTGGTGAACGGGTGGCCCGGGGCCCGCGCATCGCCGTGGCCCTGTTCACCGAAGCGGACGCGGCGCGGCTGCGACGGGGAGACGAGATCGAACTCGAGCCCCAGCTCCAGACCCGCGCCCAGTACGGCGGCACCGAGCAGCGCTACGGAACCGTGCGGGGCCGGATCGTGTCCCTCTCCCCAGCCCCCCTGGGGTTGGAGGCCCTGGCGGCGGCGGTGGGGGGCGCCGAGGAGGCCAGCAGCCTGATGGTGCGCACGCGCCAGGAGGCCTTCGGGGAGGGGGGGGATCCCCTGGCGGTGCTGGGAGACAAGGCCACCTCACCGTTGGTGCTGGCCCGGGTGGAGGTGGAAACGGCCCCCACCCCCAGCGGCCTGCGCTGGAGCCGGGGCCAGGGGCCCAACCTGCCGATTGAAGCCGGGGCGCCGGGGTTGGTCTCGGCGACGGTGGAACGGCGCTCCCTGCTCAGCTTCGTCCTGCCGTTCCTGCGCTGGCTGGGGGGCGTCTAAGCCATGGCGAGCATCAACAACACCCGCCGTCAGCTACGGCGCTGGCTGAGCCCCTGGTTGACGCCGGCCCCCTGGCTTGCCCTGCTGCTGCTGGTCGTGGCCGCCCACAGCGTGGCGCCGCGGCTCTGGTTCTGGTGTGCCCTGCTGCTGGTCGTGTTGCTGGTGGGCTGGGTGCAGGCGCTCAGGGGCCCACGGCTGTGACGGCGGCGGCCGGCAGCCTCCCCCTGGGGCGGCAACTCAGGCTTGCGCTCACCATTGGCCTCGCCGCGGCCCTGGCCAACGCCGTGGCCCACGCCTTCGCTCTCGGTTCCCATCCCGTGGCCTACGCCACTCTGATCGCCGCCCTGGTGATCCGACCTGACTTCACGCCCTGGCCTTTGGTTTTCTATCCGGCCCTGACCGCCGTGGCCGCCTTGGGGCTGTTCTTCGGCCTGGGCATCAGCGCCGCTTTCAGTGGCGCGCCTGAGGTGTTCCTGTTCGCCATCGCGGCGGCCGGCAGTCTGGTGATCGGCCTCACCTTCCCGGCCAAGCTCGCCCCGCTCGGGGTGCTGCTGCCGGTGCTGGCGGTGTTGCCCCTGCTCAGCGCGGGCCCCACCCTGGATTCCACGGCCCGTCAGTTGGTGGGGGTGGTTCTGGGTCTGGTGGTGGGTTCCCTGGTGCAGGCCCTGCTGGCCCCGGCTGGAGCCGGGAAGGTTGACGGTGTGATCGCGGAGGTGAAACCGGAAGCACCCCCTGATCTCCCCCTGGCCCAGCGTCTGGGCCGGGGCTTTCGCTCCCCCTGGTTCTGGCGCAAGCTCGTGCTGGCCAGCCTGGCCCTGGCGATCGGCGAGGGAATCGGAGCCGTCACCCCCAAATACCTCTACTTCGGTGTGGTGTTGCTGCTTGACGACAGCGTGGGGGCCACCGCCGCCAGGGTGAAGGACCGATTGATCGGCGTGAGCCTCGGGGTGCTGATGCCGCTGCTGGTGTTCAACAGCTTTGGGATGTCGGAGCTGGCGGTGGGCTTGGTGATGGGGGGCACGGCGTCCCTGGTGAACGCCCTGGGGCTCTCCGGCTACCTGCGCACGGCGCTGATTTCCAGCGGCGTGGCCTTCATCGGCTATGGCCCCCTGGTGGCCTGGTACATCCCCCACCGCTGGATCGACTACAGCCTGGGCTCGGCGCTGGCGCTGCTGGCAGGTCTGCTGATCGCGCCCCAGTGGGCCCTGCGCCGCTACCGGGTGTTGGCCGCCCTGCCCGATCCATCCACGCAGCAGCGCCAGGAGCTGTCGGAGCTCACGGCTGCCGCGTCATCGGAGGCGCGGTTGCTGGGCGAGCGGCTTTAAGTCATTGGCCGATGCCGGGCCTCGATCGTTTTCAGCTGTACCCGGCGTAGATGGCTGATCGGCAGTGAGCAAGAACATCAGAAGCGCCTGTGGCTGGGCTGCAGAGTCGCTGCAATCGCCAGGCTGTTTGATTGGCGCGACGAGGGAAGATGTCACAATCGAAGGTAATTGGTTGAACGCGCAACGAACAAGTGGAATGATGACTCAATGAATTGATGCCACAACGGGATATCTCAGATGGGCTTGCTCAAGCATTCATGGGCCTCAATGCTGTTCGCTTCTTTGATCGCCTTACCCATTCACCCCGCATCGGCCTGTAGCCGCGCAGTTTACTTCGGACAGGAGGGGCAGACCGTCACCGGCAGAAGTATGGACTGGCTAGAAGACATGCAGACGAATCTGTGGATCTTCCCTCGAGGGATGAAACGTGATGGCGGCATGGGAGTTAAGGGTCTTCAGTGGGTCAGTCATTACGGCAGTGTGATCGCATCCGTCTATGAAGCGGGTACGGCCGACGGCATGAACGAAAAGGGGCTGGTCGCTAATTTGCTCTTCCTGGTGGAAAGTGAATATCCAAGCGCCAAGAACGACACCCGTCCCCAGGTTTCCATCGCCGCATGGACGCAATACGTCCTCGACCGCTTCGCAACAGTCGACGAGGCCGTCGCAGCAATGCGCAAGGAGGCTTTCCGCCCGATCAGTGTGATCGCCCCGAATGGAGTCGAGGGCAAGATTCACCTGTCGATTTCAGATCCCTCTGGCGATTCGGCCATTTTTGAGTATATCGGTGGAAAGCTTGTGATCCACCATGGTCGCAAGTATCAAGTGATGACGAATTCTCCCGCTTACGACCAGCAGCTGGCCCTGAATGAATATTGGAAGCAAATCGGCGGCACGGTGATGCTGCCTGGTACGAACCGCGCTGCCGATCGCTTTGCCCGCGCCAGCTTCTACATCAACGCAGCTCAGCAGTCGGCCAATCCGCGCGAGGCGGTCGCCTCCGTCTTCAGCGTGATGCGTAACGTCAGCGTCCCCCGCGGTATCAGTACGCCGGGCCAACCCAACATCTCATCAACCATTTGGCGTACGGTCGCGGACCAAAAGAACAGGGTCTACTTCTTCGAAGACACGGCCAGCCCCAGTCTTGTATGGGTCAAGCTCACTCAGATCGATTTCAAGGCGGTTTCAGGCGTCCGTAAGCTCTCCCTCCACACGAATCCCGGTCTGGGCGGGGACCAGACGGCCAACTTCAAGGAGGCCCAGCCTTTTACGTTCTTGGCTCCGCAGTAAGGCTCTCAAGGAAGTCCTGTGAACTCTGTCTCCCAACATCTTGAACCTGCGGCCCTAGGCATGCAGCCTTGATGAGGGCTTTGAGCTTCTTTCCGGTGTTGATCCTGAGCGCCGCGATGGCTTCAAGCAACCGCGAATTCTCGCCTTCGCTTGCTTGACTGATATTGATGGCACAAGGCGGTGAACAGGAATGTCTCTTGGCAAGGGCTGGAGGCTTTGTACTGATCAGCGGCACGGAGTTGTGCGCCCTGGATACGGCCCCAGGTGTTCGATCGCTTCTGGCGCGCCCGCAGCGACCGCCCCGACGGCGGCGCCATTCAGGGCACCAGCGAGCCCGGGGAGGGCAGCTGCTTCACTGTTCAATTGCCGGCGAGCTTCTAGCCAGCAGAACATCGGCCTCCGCCAGGGCCTTGAGCAGTCTACGGCGCAGTTCTCGGCCGCAGAGCCATTGCTCGCCGGCGCTGGTGGTCAGCATCACCGATACGTCGACCCCCAGGGGCATGATCGCCACCACCCCGCGACACCAGGGGGCCTTCAGTAGTTTGCTGGCCCAGTCGGGATCGGTGGCAAAGCCTGCTGCCGCCGCCGCGATGACCGCCAGGGCCCGGTCAACGTCGTCCAGTGGTTGGGCCAGGACCAGGCGCACATCCACGCCAGAGCGGAACTTGGTGTGGTTGACCACCCTGACCACATCCAGGCTGGCGTTCTGGATCACGACCACCCGTTCATCCATGGTGCGCAGCAAGGTGCTCAGAACACCCACATCCACCACGGTTCCCCCCAGCCCAGCGATCTCCACGAAGTCGCCGATGGCATAGCGGTCTTCGATCAGCACCAGCAGACCTGCGACGAAATCCCGCAGCAGGTTCTGGAACACGAAGGCCAGACCACCCAGCAGGGCCCCTCCGGTCACCAGCGCGGAGGCGGAGGCGTCCTGCACTCCGGGGATGCCGATCAGGATCAGCACCGCCACCAGGGTGATGCAACCCAGGTCGATCAGTCGATGGGACACCAGCAGCAGGCTGCGGTAGCGCTGCTCCCGCCGGGCGCGCTGATCGAGTGGTACCCGCAGGCTGGCGGACCAGTGGTGCAGGAGAAAGTCGGCGAGCAGCCGCAGCAGCACCGCCAGCAGACCCACCAGCAACACTTTGACCAAGGCGCTTAACGGCTGAAGAAGCAGCGCCAGTCCCAGGGGGATCTGTCCCGGCACCACCATCACCGCCAGGCCCACCATCACAGTGACCAGGGCAAGCACGATCAGGAACATCAAGCTGTTGGCGCCCTTGCTCAGCTGCAGGGCCAGCCTCTGCCGCAGGTTGAGACTGGTGCTCTCGATCAGCTGCCAACGGGAGAAGAGCCGGCGGCTTTGGGAGAGAAGCCACAGGGTCAGGGCCAGAACCGCCCCCAGCAACAACTCGGCGATCACGGTGATCCCCAGTCGCTGTTGCAGGGCGTCGGCCTGCAGCATGCGGCGCGCGTGGCGCAGTCGCCGTTCCAGCAGACCTCTCCAGCGCCGGGCAAGGGCATCGGAGCTCATGCCGTTGAAGCGAGAATCAGCCGCGGTGACCGTCAGCAGCGGCAGGGGTTCGGCGTGATTCGGCAACCGAGCCTCGAGCACGTTGAGTCCGTCGGCGTCGCGAACGACCTCGATCTTCAGGTCGTCCGGGTGGCCGCCAAGGCCCCAGCCAGCCCCCCTGCAGGCCCGGTCGGAGCCTTTCAGCACCAGGCGTTCGAGCAGCTCTTCGCTCAGAGCCTGGGCGCTGCCGCACAGCACCTGGGGGAAGTAGAGGAGGGAGAGATTTCCCTCAATCACCGACGCCCGGCGGAGGGCGTTGGGGCCGGCCCTGCCGGACGTGACCACCGGCGAGGCGACGCTGATGGCGGGGATGCCGAGGATGTGCACGTTGGCCACCTCGTAGCTGCCGGCCGAAGCCGCCGGGGATGGTGCCGATGGAGTGCCATCGCCCGCGGCGAGCAGCGGAGCGGCATGGCTCAGCGGTTGAAGCAGGACCATCACCAGGGCGAGAGCCCCCAGAACCCCGTAGATCCAGCGGCTGAGCCTGGTGCTCATGGAGCGGAGGTGAAGACGCAACTGCCGCTGGAAGTATCGAGCTCATTGCTGACCTGTTTGCTGATCGCCAGGGTCTTGCGGTTGAGGCGGAACTCCACTTCATAGCTGATATCGCGGCTCACCAACTTAGGGTAGATGAACACAATCTGACTGGGGGTATAAAGCGCACTCAGGGTGAATTTTTCTTTGGAGGAGTTGATGAACTCCACGCTTTTCTTGGCTTCCTGGCTCATCATGAACCAGTTCACAGTGTTGCCGGGGTTCGTGGCGGTGGGCTCGTTGAAGCTGCACTTCAACCACGGGGATCCAGCCTGGGACGGTCCCACCAGCAGGGTGGAGAGAGCGGCCAGCACCAGGGCCCTTGCGCGGGTGGGGATCGTCAATGAGGGAGCGGCCTCCAGGCTGGCTCAGGTTAGCTGGAGCGCTCCCATCACTTCTGGACGATGAATGAAGAGGTGGTGGCGATGCGTTTCTCCGAAGCTGCCCTGGCTACCGGCGGGAAGCTGCTTCCAGTGCGGGGCGCGCAGGACTGATGGGCGCTGGCAGCACTTGGTGTTCACCACCAGCCCATCGGCCAGGGCCTTGTCTCCTGCAGCCCCTGAGGTCGAAACGTCGCTGTTTGGTGACCCCTTTTACCTTTGCTAAGGTGGCTCAACAATTTTGAGAATCCAGTGCCTTCAAGAGATTTTCGATCATCTTTAGCGTCCGCGATGGGCGCAACCGGCGGCATCCTGGCGCTGCTGGCGATCGCGCCGAACGCCACAGCCCAGCAGGTTCCGCAGGCCCCGCAGGGCGAAGCTGCGCCAGCCGCTGCAGTAACGGCTCCCGCTCCGGCTTCCACCTGGGCCGGCTCAGTGGAGCTCTACGGCTTTGCCCCCCTGCGCACCACGGGCAGCACCACGGTGAAAGGCATCACCGCCGACCTGGATCTCAGCCTTGATCAGGTGTTGCGCCCCCTGACCGGGATCGCCGCCATCCGCGGCAGCGTCGAGTACAACCGCCTCGGGTTCCTCACCGACCTGAGCTATGTGTCTTTAAAGGGCGCAGAGGGGAGAACAATCCCTGGCCGGGAGTTTGAAAAGGCCTTTGCAGGCAGGGAGTTCACGCGCGGCGGCGTCACCGTCGGCGTCAGTGGGCCCAGCCTCAAGGCCAGCTCGAGCGAAAGCAGCGTGGCCGCCAGCGTGGGGAACATTCAGGGCATCTACGACTTCGCCCTGCGTTACCGCTTCGGAGATCGAGAAACGGCGACCGCCAAGGCCGGCAGTTTCGCGATCATTCCCTACGCGGGCGTTCGGCTCGTCGACATGCGATTCAACCTCGGCTTCGAGCGCGAGACACCGACCCGGACCCTCAGCGTGCAGGGGCCTTCCGTGACGGCCACGGTGCAGGGACCGAACCAGAGTGTCTCGGCGACAAGGCCTGGCGGCACGGCTACCTTCGAGCGGCCATCGCGAACGATCGTGCGCACCGGTGAGTTCGGCGGCACCGTGGTCCAACCCCTGATCGGCACCCAGGCGATGGTGTTTCTCTCACCCCGCCTGAGGCTCTTCGCCCGCGGCGACATCGGCGGCTTCGGTGTGAACAATGCCGATGACTACTCCTGGAACACCCAGGTGGGCGTGGGCTATGCGATCGGGAACTCCACCCAGCTGAATCTTTCCTGGCGCTACATGCACCTGGGCGGCACCAATGGGGCCACCCCTGAAAATGCCTACAACATCGATCAGAACGGTATCGAAGCCGGGGTCAAGTTCTTCTTCTGATCTCCCGGGCTCCAATCCCTGCGGGATTTGGCTCGTGGACTGTCCTGCCGCGACACAACGCGCGCTCCAGCTATCCGCCGTCCTCCAGGCTTGGAGCGCCTTTTGATCTGGTGCCACGGTGTGACGTCCCCCAAGCGTAACAATGGGCACCTGGCCGGTACCGTGAACGAAACTTGCGCTAAATTTGCAAAAAAACACCGCCAGCACAACGAAATTGAGGCCACTGCCCCAGTCATGTTGCGAGGCTGAATCGATCGCAACGTGCAAACTGAGTGCATGTTGAGTTTCAGAACTCGCGGCAGCAGCAGCAGCCAATCACCATCACTGATCAGAGAGAGCAATCAATGGCGATCGATAACAGCTCCGCTTCTGGTTCGAGGAATCCCTACGGTGGCGGGCCAAGTACGGGGATAACGCTGCCGCCGTACTACCGGCCCACACCCTCTGTGGCGAACGCCAACACCTTCTTCCCTGGCGTGGAAGAGCTTGGCAGCGACGAGATGCGCATCACGTTTGTGGGCAGCGCGCCGGTGCCACCCACACACAGGCAGGCGGGCACGTCGATCATGGTCGAGCTGGGCAACGGCAAGCGCTTCTTCTTCGATCTCGGCCCTGGTTGCCTGCGCAACATCGTCGCCATGCAGGTGCCACTCCAGCTGGTGAACGACATTTTCATCACCCACCTGCACGTCGATCACTACGGCGAGCTTCCCTACATCTACGCTTTTTCCCCCTGGATGGGGCGCTGGAAGCCGCTCCGCGTGACCGGCCCCTCCGGCCGCACACCCAAGGATGGCCTCAAAGCCATGATCGAGGGGATGAAGGCGATGACCCACTGGCACACCGACAGCTTCAACCTCTTTCCAATCGGGGATGGTTACGAAGTCGATGTCAACGAGTTTGACTATCGCGATGATAACGGCATCTGCTATGAAGAAGACGGCGTGGTGATCCGGCACTGGCGTCGTGTCCACGGCAAGGACGGAGCCTCGGCCTATCGCCTCGACTGGAATGGCCTTTCTTTCGTTTTCACAGGTGATGGCCGTCCAGATGAAAATACAGTGAAATACTCCCAGGGTGTTGACGTCTTCGTGTCTGAGCTGCAACCCGACACCATGAACATCCAGGCCCTTAAGTTCGGCATTCCACCACTCATGGGCCTTGTCCCCATTGATGTGGCGCATACGGTTCACTACGCAGCGGGCTACCTGTTCAAGCAGGTGCAGCCGCGCCTGGCGATGGCCACACACCTCAGCTACGACGAGGAATTGATCCCTGAAATTCTGGCGGGCGTGCGCACACATTGGGACGGCCTCTTCCAGTTCGGTGCACCGGATGGCGTCGTCGTCAACGTCACCAAGAAGGCCATCTGGACTCGCAAGGCGGCGTTGCCCGAGTCGGCAAACTTCTCTCGTCCATCGGCCAAGGAGGCGATGGAACTATTCGACATCAGCCTGAACAAGACCACCGTCGATTTTCCGAATCCAAGGCGCAGATTGTCGGATATCGAAGATCCAGAGACGCGGCTGGCACTGGAGATCGATCCGAAGAAGTATTATCCTCCGGATGTCTACCGTGAGCCCAATCCGAACTGGCCCAAGGATTTCAAGATTGACATCAAGAGCATTGTGAAAGATAAAATCGTCAAGAAGATCCAGTCAATCTTTTGGGGTGACGAGTAGCCGTCAAACACATTGAATGTAAGTCACAGCTGTACGGAGAAATTACTTCTGAAATGTGCTTCCACTGGGATGGCCTGTTCGTGATCGGCGTTCCAGATGTGAAGGCGGTTAATGTAGGCAATCAAGCCGCAGGGAATCTGGGCTCTGCCTTGCCTTGGTGCTCCAGCCAAGAACACACGGCAGCAGATGCTTGCGGGGTCTGCCGAACCCGGCGGGCAACCGCTACCCAAGGTCACCACTGCCCCCAAGCCCAGGCTCATTCGAGAGGCGCAGCAAAATGAGATCTACCGTTTGATCGAGATCGATCCCGGCAAGTACACGCCGGCATTTGCTAAGAATGATCTGGCCCATAGTTGGCCGGAGGTTAAGATCAACGTTGAGGTGTTGATGAAACAAACCACTGGTGGTCCATGTGATGCTTGATCATCTAACAGCCATTCCGCTGACGATCCTCACCGGGTTTCTCGGATCCGGTAAGACGACCCTATTGAATCGCATCCTCAACGGCAATCACGGGCTGCGCGTTGCCGTTCTCGTGAATGACTTTGGATCCATCAATATCGATGCCGAGCTCGTCGTTGGTGTGGAAAGTGATGTCATCAGCTTGGCCAACGGTTGCATCTGTTGCACGATCCGTGATGACCTGGCCCAGACGGTAATCGAGACGATCAACCGACCTGAGCGGCCCAACTACCTGCTTTTGGAAGCCAGTGGTGTCGCCGATCCCTCTGGCATCATGCTGACCTTTACGGCGGAATTTATCCGCGACCAAGTACGGTTGGACAGCATCATGTGCGTGGTTGATGCCGAGCAGGTGTTTGCAGTTCCCGAAATGATGGAACTCAAGATTCGTCAGATTGCCTTTGCCGATCTCGTGATCTTGAACAAGGTCGACCTTGTGGAGCAATCACATATTGACCGGATCACGGAATGGCTTGATGAACGCTTCCGCCGCTATCGCCTCATCGAATCATGCCAGGGAAATGTTCCACTTGAGGTGCTAATGGGTGCTGGGCGATTTGATCCAGTTCAGCTGGAATCCAAGTTGCATTCCTTGGAGCAACCTGACTGCACCCATGGGCACTGCGAGCATGACCCTACCGATCACTTGCAGGCCTTCACCACCTGGAGCTACGAAACGGATCAGCCGCTTGTTCTGGAGTCTCTTCGTGAGGCACTACGGCAATTGCCGGCGACCGTCTACCGGGCCAAGGGGGTGGCCTACGTTGCCGAAGCACTGGATCAGCCTGCTGTGCTCCAGGTGGTCGGCAAGCGCGTGGAGATTTCCTTTCAGAATGAGTGGGGCCAGCGAAGGCCGCACACGCGCGTCGTTGTGATTGGATCCGTCAACGGCATCGAACCGACATCGCTACGTCAGTTGTTCGACATGGCCGTCGTGCTGGATTCCTCTAACACCTGAGTGGGCCCACTTCCTTCGGGTCATGAGGCCCACTTACGGGTGTGGTTCAGGGAAGTAAGAACCTTGGAAGCCTCAAGGGTTGACTTCGTGCCATCGACTTGAATCCAATGAGTGACAGAAACGATGACACCCATTCCTTCACATGCTCCAGCTGGCTGCTGAAATGCCGGTCTCGAGTGTGAAGTTTCCTGATCTGTTGGCAATACAGATTCACAAAGCAGCTGAGTCCGAGTCGGCTGCCTGTTCAGCCGCTAGGCTTGCAACAGACGTTGTGGCATCGATGAAGAATTTTATTTTTATGGGTGGGATTACCCTCAGCTGCATTCTGTTCTTTCCTTTTGGCGCTGAAGCTCGACCCATTCGAGGAGGCGTTGGAGGCCCAGCATCAGGCGTCGGTGTACGTCCGGGCCTGGGTGCAGGTGCGGCTGGCCCCGGTCTGGCGTCTCCTGCCGTAAGGGGTGCCGCTGTAGGTGCTCCTGCAGCAGGAGGAGTGGGTGGTCCAGCCTCTGGGGTTGGAGTCGCCCCTGGCGTTGGAGCCGGTGCTGCAGGCGCAGGCGTTGCCCCTGTTCCCGGGGTGGGAGCCGGTGGAGTGGGAGGCCCAGCCTCAGGCGTTGCTGTTGCGCCCCGAGCGGGAGCCTGGCGTGCGGGGGGTGGGCGTTGATTGCTCTCCGCTGCCGCCAACCCTCAGGCAAGACCGGATTCAAGAATTCACCGAAAGAAATGCCTGAACGGTAAGCCGTGCCATAGTTCGCCCACTGGAGCCAGATCTAATCAATGCTCTGCCCCAGATGTGGATACCACTGAATGAATGTCTTACTGGTTTATCCCGAGTTTCCTAAAACATTCTGGAGCTACGAGAAAATACTGGAGCTGGTGAATCGGAAGGTTCTCCTCCCGCCCCTTGGATTGATCACTGTTGCGGCTATCCTGCCCCAGGATTGGACCTTCAAGCTGGCTGATGTCAACATCAGGCCAGTCACCGATCAAGAGTGGATGTGGGCCGATCTGGTGATCATGTCGGCGATGATCGTTCAGAAAGACGACATCATTCGCCAGATCAATCTGGCCAGGCATCACGGCAAGCCCGTGGCCGTAGGCGGTCCCTACCCATCCTCCACCCCCGAGGAGCTTGTTGCCGCCGGCGCCGACTACCTGATTCTCGATGAAGGCGAGATCACCCTGCCCCTGTTCGTGGCTGCCTGGGAGAAGGGCGAGAAGGGAGGTCGTTTCAGCTCCGAGGGCGTCAAGCCGGATGTGACCTCCACCCCCATCCCCCGCTACGACCTGCTTGAGCTTGGGGCCTACGACTCGATGAGCGTGCAGTTCTCGCGCGGCTGCCCGTTTCAGTGCGAATTCTGCGACATCATCGTGCTCTATGGGCGCAAACCCCGGACCAAGTCGCCGGAACAACTCGTCGGCGAGCTTGAGAGCCTCTACAGCCTCGGCTGGCGGGGTGGGGTGTTCATGGTGGATGACAACTTCATCGGCAACAAGCGCAATGTCAAGTTGATGCTCACGGCGCTGGAGCAATGGCAGCGAGAGCATGGTTATCCCTTCCGCTTCGATACCGAAGCCTCCCTCGATCTGGCGGATGATCAGGAACTCATCGATCAGATGCTGGCCTGCAACTTTGCCGCTGTCTTCATGGGCATCGAAACCCCCGACGCCGACAGCCTGGCGGCGACCATGAAGTTCCAGAACATGCGCTCGCCTCTGCTCGACTCGATCGATAAGGTCACCCGCTCCGGCCTGAGGGTGATCGCCGGATTCATCATCGGCTTCGATGGGGAGAAGGTCGGTGCCGGCCAGCGGATCGTTGCCTTCTCAGAAGCGGCGGGGATTCCCACCACCACCTTCGCCATGCTCCAGGCCCTGCCCCACACGGCTCTCTGGCACAGGCTTGAGAGGGAAGGGAGGCTGATCGACAAGGTTGGCAACATCAACCAGACCACCCTGATGAACTTCGTGCCGACCCGGCCGGTGGAAGACATTGCCCAGGAGTATGTCGAAGCGTTCTGCCAGCTCTATGAACCGCGCAAGTACCTCGATCGGGTGCATCGCTATTTCCTCAAACTTGGCCCAGCCAGGGTGAAGAGTGCCTTCAAGCTTCCTGATCCGGTGGTGATCCGGGCGCTGCTGATCGTCTGCTGGCGTCAGGGGATCAAGCGCTCCACCCGCTGGGCCTTCTGGCATCACCTGTTCGACATCCTTCGCTCCAACCCCAAGGTGATTGAGCAATACCTGGCCGTGTGTGCCCACAACGAGCACTTCATGGAGTACCGGGAGATCGTGCGCCGGCAGATCGAAAATCAACTGGCCGCCTATCGCCAGGGGCAGGCCAATCAGGTTGTCGGGGAAGCGCCGCTGAAGGCCGCGCTGACAGCCGCTGTCTGAGGTTGACCGGGAAGCTCACCAGCGAGGAGTTGGGCCCTCGGCTGAAGTGGACGGTTTTCTTCGGCAGATTTAGACTTTGTCTTAATCAATCCTTGGCGTGATGAGCAAGTCTTGATGTCGGATCAGACTTCACGGAGGAATCTGTTTTTTCGCGTGCTGTGTATTGCAGATTTTGTTGGATCCACAATTCGCAGGCTTTTGGCTTTCTAAGGCCTTGCATCCGTCGCTTCTGCAGGCAGGAGAATATACCCTACACAATTCTGGTGTAAGCAATGCATTTTTTGGCTACTGCCCTGGTGGTGCCTTGCGCCTGGTCGGCCGATCTTGGCTTTCTTTACCTCCAGCTTGGCCGCAATTTACTGTTTTTGCTTGTGAGATCCCTGTGAAATGCGTCAACGTATTCTTTGCTTCATTCTTGACTGGCGCTGTTGAGAATGCTTCCTAGTCGATTGAGGATTTGAGTATTTCGGCGAATGCTGAGATCCCCAGGAGCAGAACTACGTGCGGTCATTAATCTGGCGTACAAATCCTACCCCTTGCTCTGGTTTATTCTCTCTCGTTGAAATTTATTGTGTCCGCTTGAAAGATCTGCTTGCCAACCGTTTATTTCTCGAGCATGTGCAGAACGGCGCATCATTCCCCATATAAATAGACAGGAAGGGCGATCTTTTTTGAAATCCTTATTGTTGGCTAGTTCGATGCAGACAAACCCTCGCACGCTGTGCAACACGATCAGTACTTCCTCTTTCGCCGGGCCATTGAACGAATACCATTGTTGCAGCGCGCACATTCGCAGGATTGCTGACCGTTAATCCTGCGGGCGAAAGCATTTCCTGCCAATTTTGAGGTTGTGGGGTTCCATCAGGTTGAGCAGCGCCCGCCAAGGCACCACAACTTTTATCTCGTCCACTAATTTCTCGCGCTCACAGGATCTGCCGCATGGCCTGCTGCCTCGGAAAGGGTGTGCATTTTAGAGCTGCCTTGCCCGTAGTCGGTAGAGCAGTTGCCTTCCGCTCACAAACTCAGACCTGAGCTGCAGTCATGTGACATTTTCAGAATGGCCTGGTTTTTTTGTGTTTTCCTCGTCTAAAAAATATTTATTAAATCGTGGTCACATCATGTACTCCCCCATTGCAGGCACCTGGTGGAGAACCCTGGCCCTGGCTTCCCTGCTGACCAGCTTCTGTGCACCGATCGCTGTAGAGGCACGCGGAGGCGGTGGCGGCAGAGGCGGTGGGGGTCGGAGTTTCGGTGGGGGAGGAGGCAGAGGCGGCGGCGGCTTAGGTGGCGGTAGGGGTGGCGGCGGCGGCTTAGGTGGCGGTAGGGGTGGCGGCGGCGGCGCGGGTCTCGGCGGTGGCGCAGGAGCAGGTGGTGGCTTGGGCGGTGGTGCACGCCCCGGCGGGGGAGCAGGTGCAGGCGGCGGCGCGGGTCTCGGCGGTGGCGCAGGAGCAGGCGGTGGCTTGGGCGGTGGTGCACGCCCCGGCGGGGGAGCAGGTGCAGGCGGCGGCGCGGGTCTTGGCGGTGGCGCAGGAGCCGGCGGTGGTCTCGGCGGTGGAGCAGGGCTCGGTGGTGGCGCAGGTGCAGGCGGCGGCGCGGGTCTTGGCGGTGGCGCAGGAGCCGGCGGTGGTCTGGGCGGTGGAGCAGGGCTCGGTGGTGGCGCAGGTGCAGGCGGCGGCGCGGGTCTTGGCGGTGGCGCCGGTGTAGGCGGTGGCGCTGGTCTCGGTGCGGGCGGCGTCAACCGTGGAGGACTGGGTGGCCCGGCCTCAGGCGCTGGGGTGCGCCCAGGCGCGGGCTACGGCGCTGCCGGTGTTGGATTCGCCCGCGCTCCAGGCGCCCGGGGCGCCTGGAATCCCGCCTGGGGGCGGACTGGCTACTGGGGTGCACGCAGCTGGAGCACTGGTTGGTATCGGGTGAATCCCGTGGGCTGGGGCTGGTGGAGACCCAGCTCAGCCGCCTGGGGCCTCACGGGCTTGGCGACAGCGGCCACCATCAATGCTCTGGTCAACCAATCTGTCGCTCAACAATCCACGGTGATCGCCGTGCCCCAGAGCTTCTACCAACTCGACTACAGTTCACTCCAGGCCACTGCGCCCTACGGCGCAAACTTCACCTACATCTCATCAGGGGAGCCCCTGGCCGCCCAGGTGGACTGCCAGCAAGGGTTGTTCTCAGACCAGCCGCCCCAATCAGCGAACGAGGCCCAGTTGCTGAATGCCGCCTGCCAGGTGGCCTACGGCAACGGCAGCTGAGTCCTAAGGCTTTTCTAGCGCTTCAGCCTCAGCCGGCCGAGGTTAATGAACCACGCCATCCGGCAAGATTAAGACCACCGCATCGGCGGCATCAAACCGCCAGTGCCGCGAAAAGCTGCTCGTCAGCTTTGGGAACCCAAAATCAGGGTGTTGAGAATGACGGCATGAAGGGTGATCGGTCAAATTTTGGTTTGAGAAGCTGCTGATGTTCTCTAACAGAAGAACCTGACCCTCCATCCAAGCCACTCTTCTGCAATAAACGTCGATCGGTTTGCGCCACGATGCCAGATAGAAGTGTAACAGTAGTCCAGTTTCCGAGGATGCCTGCGGACAGATTTTTATATTGTGCTAAAATTAGATGAGTTTCAAACTTGGGTAAATGAAAAAACGTGCACTCGCATTCCTTTCCGCAAGCCTTTCTTGTGCACTCGTTGTTGGTTTGCCGGCAAGCGCAAGTGAAACTCTTTCATTTTCCTATGGTCCGCTGATTCGCTCTTTAAAAATCAGCTCTCTCAAAACCTTTGCCGATGGTGGTGTCGTTCCAGATGACCTGGCATTTTTCCTGCAGTTCACCACACCGGAACAGCAGGAACGTCTGCGTACTGTCCTGGTGAAGCAAGCAAAATTGGATCCTCTGCTGGTCAGCAGATTCTTTTACTCTGGTATCGGTGAATCGGTTTTGAAGCGCCTCGGCAATGGCATCACACTCAGCAGTGGTGGTAATGGGATGTATGCCTTGCGCTCAGCGATGATTGGTGCAGCCTTCTCCAAGGAAGGACTGAGCTTGTTGAGCGTGTTCCAGCAACTTCCGACAGGCGTTCGGATCCAAGGAGAGAAGATCCAGGCTGGGGCGAAAGTAGGTAAAAAAATAATTGTGGCAACCGATACTCTCACCAAGCTGCTCCGTTCCCTCACGGCAAAGGAGGCGGCAACTGATTCAAACTTTAACTATGCCAATCTGCCTGATCCGCGCAAGCCGGGCCCCTTCAAGGTTGAAGAAGCGGTATGGAACCTGAATGACAAAACTCGTGATCGAAAGTTTTATGTAAATGTATATCGCCCTGTTGGTGATTCTCAGCAGAAGATTCATGTAGTCGTTTTCTCCCATGGGCTATTTTCTCGCCCAGAAGCCTATGCGGAGGGTCTTCGACAGCTAGCGTCCTATGGTTTTGTTGTTGCAGCACCTCAGCATCCAGGAAGCGATAGCATTCGGCTGAAGGAAACACTACGTGGCCTGCACAAAGACCTTTTTGATATTAATGACTTCATTAATCGTCCGAAAGATCTGAGCTTTGTTCTAGACGAATTGAATCGTCGCAATGCCTCAGACTATGGTGGTAGGCTGGATCTTGCTAGTGTGGGCGTATTTGGTCATTCCTTCGGTGGTTATACCGCTCTAGCCCTTTCTGGGGCCACAATTGATTTTGATTACCTCCAGAAGTCTTGCGATAAGGAGACTGGTGGCCTGGTTCCTTCTTTATTGCTTGAGTGCCGGGCACTTCTCTTGCCTCGTAAGGCCTACCAACTTCAGGATCCTAGAGCCGGTGCTGTTTTTGCAGCTAATCCAGTCAACCGTTCTATCTTCGGTCCGGTGGGGCTAAGCCGCATCGCTATTCCCGTCTTGCTTGCCTCAGGTAGTTATGATCCCGCCGCACCTGCAGCGCTTGAGCAGGCCTCCAGTTTCACCTGGCTTAAGTCCCCCCAGAAGTACTGGATGATGGCTGAGGGGCAGGCCCATGTGAACTTCTCGCAAATCGACCCAGGCATCAAGGAGGCCATTGAATCTGTGGGCACTCTCACCATTCCAAGTCAGAATTTGATTGGTAGCTATATCAGTGGCACCGCTGTTCCATTCTTCACGGCTTACGTTCAGAAATCAGACACTTTCAAGCCTCATCTACGCTCCGCCTACGCCGAGTATTTGAGCAAGGGCCAAACCTTTAAGCTTGACTTCATCACTGGCTCCTCAAGTCCTGAGTTGGTCACTGCAATTGATACTTTTAGGCGCGCCAACCCCTGAAGATCAAAAGCCTTTTGGCGATAACTCGTAGAATACCTCACTCTGGTGATGCAAAATTCTTTCGTTTTTGCATGGATTGGTCGCCAACGCAGCGGCCAGTCCTGTGCAATGACAGCGACGTCAGCTGGCCAATGGCCATTGCCAATTGCCAATCATGGGGTCACGGGCGTCTTCCGCTAGTGGGAGGTACAGCTCGTCGTTCCCCGTTGGGGGAACGACAGCCTGCCATTCAACAACGGCCAATTCAACGGTGGTCTCTACAACGGAGGTGGTTTCAACGGCCATGGCCTCAAATCCAGCTTTTGGCGGCGTTCTCAACCTGATTCAGTCGCTTGTTCCGCTGGTGCTCGTCAGCCCCATCGGCTCGCAACTGGGCAGATCGCTCAGCAAAGACCTTGGGTAGGATTGGATTCGTGCGCTTCTAGTGCCCGTGCGACGTCTCCTGCTCCTGCCCCTGCTCACGATCCCCTTGCTCGCACCTGCGGCCCTGGCCCAGGCCAGTTGCAAAGCCACCAAGGTCTTCAAGGGCGAAGCCCCCTCGGCGATCGTGCAGCAGGCCTTCTCCGAGCGCTTCGATCGACCGATCAAAGCGGTGGCCTGCAACGACGACGGCACCTGCACCCAGACCTGGGGCAAGAACTGCCAGTCCTGACCCCGCCAGGACCTGCTGGTCCCCCCATGTTCAGGCGGCGGGAGCGGTGGGTGCCGTGATCAGGTTGATCGCCGAGAAGAACAGGGCCACGCCAAACAGGGTGCCGATCGCCCAGAGGCTGTCGCTCGGCCACTCGGCCACCAGCAGCCCGCCCAGGATCGCCGTCACCACCCCATCGACGATCACCAGTCCCCGCGCCTGACCGGCAATGGAGGCGGCGCCCGCCAGCTCCATCACCCCCTCGAACACCAGCAGCAGGCCCACCAGCAGGGTCAGGCTCACCTCGCTGTCGATTGGGTGGATCAGGATCCAGGCGCCTGTGGCCAGATAAAAGAGGCCCGAGAGGCCACGGAAGAGCTTGCCGTTCAGCTCCGCCTCGCCGGTGAGCCGCAGAAACTGGGCCACCCCGGCGGCGATCGCCACCCCGCCGATGGCGATCGTCAGCGCCGTCGCCGAGACGAACGGCAGCACGATCGAGAAGGCCGGTTGTAAGTAGGCAGCAGCCTAAGAGCCGCAACCGTGAAGCCTTTTGGTGACATTGCCCGCAGTGGCCTGCGACTGCCGACACACTGAGAGAACGCGCGACCAGGCGGGAGCGGTCCATGCTCGAGCTGCTACCGGCCCTCAACGACCACAACCTGCCGTGGCCCGACACGCTGCACCCGATCGTGGTGCATTTCGTGATCGCCTCGGCCCTGATGGTGGTCGTGTTTGATCTGATCGCCCTGGTGGCCAAGCGTCCGGCCCTGCTGGAGGTGAGTTTCTGGAACCTGCTGGTATCCACCGCCACCATCTTCGTGGCGATCATCATTGGCTCGATCGAAGCGGGCTTGGCCAACCCCTACGGCGCCTCGCGGGAACTGCTCAATCAGCACACCACCCTGGGCTGGGCCCTGGCGGGAGTGCTCTCGGTGCTCACGGCCTGGCGCTACGTGATCCGGCTGCGGGATCCCAAGCAACTCCCCGTGGCGTTCCTCGGGGCGGGCGCGTTGCTGAGCGCACTCGTGGTGGTGCAGGTGGTGCTGGGGGATCGACTGATCTGGGTCTACGGCCTGCACACGGTGCCGGTGGTGGATGCCCTGCGACGGGGGCTGGTCTGATGGGTCCTGAGCTGGCCTTCGGCCCCAACGGCCTGCCCTACGGCCTGCCGATTCACCCCAACCTGGTGCATCTGAGCATCGGCCTCTATGCCGTCGCCATCGGCTTCGACATCATCGGCGCCCTCTACCCCTTCGAGAAGCGGCTGTTCCGTTTCCTGGCCCTGCCGGTCACGCGCGCCGGCTTCCACGATGTGGGCTGGTACAACCTGCTGGCCAGCGTTCTGCTCAGCTTTTTCACCGTCGCCAGTGGCTTCTATGAGATGTTGCTGGCCGAACCGCTCGAAGGGGTGCTCAGCCCCTTCGGCCTCGGCAGCCAGGTGACGATGCTCTGGCATGGGGTGGGCGGCGTGGCCCTGCTTCTGCTGATCGCGCTGATGGCGCTCTGGCGCGGCTTCCAGCGCTTCGCCTGGCGCAAGGACATGGGCCGCCAGGTGCAATGGAGCTACCTGCTGGCCGGCCTGGGCATCGCGGTGCTCATGGGTTTGCATGGCACCCTCGGGGCCCAGCTGGCGGCGGAGTTCGGGGTGCACATCACCGCAGTCCAGTTGCTGGCCTCCGGTGCCGACCTGCGGGAGGCGCTGCCGTGATCCGTTGGCTGCTGCTTGGCCTCTGGCTGGTGGTACTGGTGCTCGCCAGCCTCTGGATGGGGGAGCAGTCCTACCGCTGGTTCCCTGTGCAGGCCTCCAATGCCGCGCCGCTGGTGGATGGGCTGTTCAGCCTCGAGACCGCGATCGGCAGCTTCGTGTTTCTCGGGGTGCTCTCGGTGCTGCTCTGGGTGCTGCTGTTCAACCGCGCCGAGAAGTACGACCAGGAGGACGGCCCGCCGATGGAGGGCAACACGCGGCTGGAGATCGTCTGGACGGTGATTCCGCTGGTGATCGTGATGGCGATCGCGGTGGTGAGCATCCGCGTGAACCGTGAGCTCGGGGTGCTGGGGCCGATGGAGCACGTGCACGGCTCTGGAGCTGCGGCTGGGGCTGGGGCTGCAGTTGGCCCTGGGGCGGTGATCGAGGCCAGCGACCGCAGCCCTGGGGCGCCTGAGGACACGGGTCCTTTGCGGATCGAGGTGATCGCCCGCCAGTGGTCCTGGGAGTTCCGCTACCCGCGGGCGCAGGTCTCCTCCACCGAGCTGCACCTGCCCCTGGATCAGCCCGTCACCTTCGTGCTCACCTCCCCGGACGTGCTGCATGGCTTCTACGTGCCCGCCTTCCGCCTCAAGCAGGACGTGGTGCCGGGCCGTGCGATCGATTTCTCGCTCACCCCCACCCGCAGCGGCCGCTACCGGCTGCGGGATTCCCAGTTCAGCGGTGCCTGGTTCGCCGCCAACCAGGCCGATGTGGTGGTGGAGCCCCCCGAGGCCTTCGCCTCCTGGCTCGTGGCCGCCGCCCACCAGCCCCTGCAACCGGGCCTGAGCCTGGCCGTTGAGGAGGCCGAGCGGCTCACGCGTCAGCCGGCGGGGGGAATCCGCTGGGCCACGGTGCCCCCCGCGCCGCCGCCCCTGGTGAATGTTCCCGGCTCCGCTTCTCTCCCCCACGACGCCTGAGCGATGACCGTCCTCTCCCCCACCAGCCCCAGCCCATCTCCACCGAAGCCATCGCCGCCGTCGTGGTTGCGGTACTTCAGCTTCTGCACCGACGCCAAGGTGATCGGCATCCAATACGTGGTGCTCTCCTTTGCCTTCTTCCTGATCGGGGGCTTCCTGGCGATGGTGATGCGGGGCGAACTGCTCACCCCGGCGGCCGATCTGGTCGACCGCACGGTCTACAACGGCCTGTACACCATGCACGGCACGATCATGTTGTTCCTGTTCACCTTTCCGGTGCTGAACGGGCTCAACAACCTGCTGATCCCTGTGATGATTGGCGCCCCGGACATGGCCTTCCCGCGCCTGAATGCGGTGGCGTTCTGGATGTTTCCCGTCTTCGGGCTGGTGCTGATCGCCAGCTTCTTCGTCCCCGGCGGACCGGCTTCGGCGGGCTGGTGGTCCTACCCGCCGGTGAGCGTACAGAACCCCCTGGGCCACCTGATCAACGGTGAATCCCTCTGGATCCTGGCCGTGGCCCTCTCCGGTATCTCTTCCATCCTGGGCGCCCTCAATTTCGTGACCACGATCCTGCGCATGCGCGCCCCTGGGATGGGCCTGTTCCGGATGCCGATCTTCTGCTGGACGGCCCTGGCGGCCCAGACGATCCAACTGATCGGCCTGCCGGCGCTCACCGGCGGCGCCGTGATGCTGCTGCTCGATCTCACCGTGGGCACCACGTTCTACGACCCGACCGGCGGTGGTGATCCGGTGCTCTATCAGCACTTCTTCTGGTTCTATTCGCATCCGGCGGTGTATGTGATCATCCTGCCGGTGTTCGGCATCTTCTCGGAGCTGTTTCCCGTCTATGCCCGCAAGCCGCTGTTCGGCTATCCCTTTGTGGCGATCGCCTCGTTCGTGATCGTGGGCCTGGGCTTAGTGGTGTGGGTGCACCACATGTTCCCCAGTGGCGTGAGCCAGTGGATGCGCGATCTGTTCATGGTCACCACGATGCTGATCGCCGTACCCACCGGCGTGAAGGTGTTCGCCTGGTTGGCCACGCTCTGGGGCGGCAAGCTGCAGCTCACCACACCGATGTTGTTCTGCCTGGGGGGGCTGGTCAACTTCGTGTTTGCCGGCATCACCGGCATCATGCTGGCCACGGTGCCGATCGACATCCACGTCAACAACACCTACTTCGTGGTGGGCCATTTCCACTACGTGATCTACGGCGCCGCCGTGATGGGCATCTTCGCGGCGATCTACCACTGGTTTCCCAAGTTCACCGGCCGCATGCCCTACGAGGGCCTCGGCAAGCTCCACTGCCTGCTCACGTTTGTGGGCGCCAACCTCAACTTCCTGCCCATGCACCCCCTGGGGTTGATGGGCATGCCACGGCGGGTGTCCTCCTACGACCCGGAGTTCGCCTTCTGGAACGTGCTCGCCAGCCTCGGCGCTTTCCTGCTGGGGGTCTCGATCATTCCCTTCCTGATCAACATGGTCAGCTCGGTGGTGCGCGGCGAGCGCGCCGGCGCCAACCCCTGGCGGGCGATCGGTCTGGAGTGGCTGCTGCCCTCGCCGCCGCCATTGGAGAACTTCGAGGATGATGTGCCCACGGTGATCAGTGCGCCCTACGGCTACGGCACCGGCAGGCCCCTGGTGGAGCACCAGGAGGAGATTGAGCAGGCCCTGGCGCTGCTGGCGGTGAGGGCATGAGTTCCACTCCCGCTCCAGCTGAGGCCTCCGCCTCCCTCGAAGCTGCCCCATCCCATGGCGGCCATGCCGCCCATGGCAATCACACACTCACGGGGTTCATCATTTTTCTGTGCTCAGAGAGTGTCATCTTTCTGGCCTTCTTCAGCGGCTACGCCGTCTTGAAGCTCTCGGCCAGTGACTGGCTGCCGCCGGGGGTGGAGGGGCTCGAGTGGCGCACCCCCCTGATCAACTCGGTGGTCCTGGTGTCGAGTTCGGGCACGATCGTTCTGGCGGAGTGGTTCAAGCACCGCGGTTCCCTCTGGGGCTTCCGCGCCTTCTGGCTGCTGACCATGGCCATGGGGGCCTACTTCCTTTACGGCCAGGCGCTGGAATGGCAATCCCTGAGCTTCGGCTTCACCTCCGGCACCTTCGGCGGCACCTTCTACCTGCTCACGGGCTTCCATGGCCTGCACGTGGCCACGGGGGTGCTGCTGATGGCCCTGATGCTGGTGAGGTCGTTTCTTCCCGGCAACTACGACGGCGGTGAGCAGGGAGTGGTGGCCGCCTCCTTGTTCTGGCACTTCGTCGATGTGATCTGGATCGCGCTGTTTCTGCTCCTCTACGTCTGGCGCTGAAGGAGTGATGCCGTGATCATCGACGACCACACCTATGACCTGATCCTGATCGGCACCGGCGCCGGCGGCGGCACCCTGGCGGGAGCCCTGGCTGAGAGCGGCAAGAGCGTGCTGGTGCTGGAACGGGGCGGCGCCATGGCCCTGACCGATCAGAACCTGGCGGATGTCGATCTGATCCGCAACACCCGCTATCACCCCGGCGAGCAGTGGTTCGGCACCGATGGCGATCCCTTTCCGCCCCAGATGATCTACGCCCTCGGGGGCAACACCAAGATCTGGGGTGGGGTGCTCGAGCGCTTCCGCGAGCGGGACTTCGCCCCCCAGCGCCATCTCGATGGTTCCTGTGCGGGCTGGGAGCTCAGCTACGCCGATCTAGCCCCCCACTACGACCGCGCCGAACGGCTCTATCGGGTGCACGGGCGCCAGGGCGTCGACCCCACCGAGCCGCCGCGCACGGGGGAGTATCTGCATCCACCCCGGCCGCTTGAACCGATCCTCGAGAGCCTGCGCACCGACCTGGCCCGCCTCGGTGTCACCGCCTATGACCCTCCGATCAGCTGGTCGATGTCGCAGCTTGATCCCAGCGGCGACGCCGAGCGCTTCGGGGTGGATGGGGCCGTGGCCTCCCAACGGGTGACCCTGCGCACGGGGGCCCGGGTGACGCGGCTGCACGTCAACCCCAGTGGCCGCGAGGTCAAGGGGGTGCAGGCGGAGATCGACGGCCAGAACTGGCTGTTCAACGGCCATGTGGTGGTCCTGGCGGCCGGTGCGATCAACACCGCTGCTCTGCTGCTGCGCTCCCACAACGACCAGCATCCCGATGGGCTGGCCAACGGTTCGGGCCAGGTGGGCCGCAACCTGATGAAGCCCCAGCTCTCCTCGATCCTGCAGTTGGCGGCCCAGCCCGATTCCGGCCGCTACGGCTGTGGTCTGGCCATCAACGACTACTACTGGGGCGACAAGAACGTGTGCGTGCCGTTGGGGCAGATCCGCAACGGTGGCGGTGTGCTCCAGGATCCGCTGTTCGCCGAATCGCCGCCCCTGCTTTCCTTGGTCACGCGGCTTTTGCCCAAGGCCGTGCTGGAGCAGCTGGCGGTGCGCACGGTGAGCTGGTGGGCCAGCAGCGGCGTCAGGCCCGATCCCGCCAACCGGGTGAGCCTGCGGGGCGAGGGCGTGCAGATCACCTACACCGCCAACAACCGCGAGGCCCACGACCGTCTCGTCTACCGCTGGCTGTCCACGATCAAGGCCCTGGAAGCGGACCCCGCCACCACGGTGGTGCGGGCCTTTCCGCTTCATCCCCGCGGCGAGTCGCCGCTGGCGGTGCTGGGCTTCGCCTGCGGCACCGCCCGCATGGGCAGCGATCCCACCGCCTCCGTGGTGGATCTCCACGGCAGGAGCCATCAGCTGGTGAACCTCTACATGGCCGATGCCAGCGTGTTCCCGAGCTGCCCCAGCGTCGGGCCCGGGCTCACGGTGATCGCCCTGGCCCTGCGGCTGGCGGAGCACCTCAAACGGGTGCTCTGAGCTCCCTGGAGCGGCCTCACCTGTAGAGCCGCAGGGCGGCCAGCAGCCGAAGCAGCCGGTGGGGCACTGTGCGCTCCTCATCGCGGGCGGGGATCAGCACCGAGAGCCAGGGGCTGCCCTGAACCGGCCTGCCAGCGCACCACCAGGGAGATCCCCATCGGATCGAGTCAACACCTGCAACCTAAGGAGGTCGGCGACGCTTCAGCTCTTTTGCTGGATCAGCCAGAGCTCCTCGCCCTCCACCCATAGCAGCAGCAGGCTTGTTCCGTAACTGATCGAGAGGCCGTGGGGTTGCCTCAGACCCTGACGGCGCACGGCGGCCAGACTCAGGCTGCGCACCTCCACCCCTTCGGGCAGTTCCTCCAGGGCCGCTGGGCGCCCGGTCAGGGGACGTGCCTGTTTCCAGAGCAGCAGGAAGGGTTTTTCGCCGCCAGCGGTCAGCTTGAGCTGGCGCCGGGCGATCGCTTCGGCGGCTTTGTCGGGGACCGGGGAGTCGACCGCGCTGTCCGAACGGGCGGCGAGGGCAGCGGCGAGCTTGAAGGCGACAAGCGGATCGCTGGGAAGTCCCTCCAGGGAAGCCCGCTCCGCCGTCACCAGCTCTCCCAGGCGCAGGGGGGGCGGCGCCGTGGGCGCTGGGGATCCGCTGGCTGATTTGGGGGAAGCGACTCGGGCGCCGCCCTTGGCGGCTTTGCCGCCGGGGGGTCCCCCGGCCTGGCCCAGGAAGGCCAGGTCGGGGGGCGGTGGCGGCAGGGTGCTGTCCAGGGGCAAGGGCACCAGGCTCAGGTTCGGAGCTTGGCCCTGGCTCGTGAGCTGGCCCGACACCTGGCTGGCACGGCGGCTGAAGCGCAACAGTTCCGGGGTGTCGTCGCCGCTGGTGAGCAGCGCCGGCGTGGGGCGCCTGGACTCGACCAGGGTGGCCCCCGCAAGCCCCAGGGCATGGAGCGCCACGGCGACGCCCACGGGCAGGGCCAGGGCACGCCAGGGCCCGGGCCAACGGGCCATTAACGCCGGTGAGGGCTTGGCCGCCATGAGCCGAGCGGCCCAAGACCGCGGGACGAAGCGCTCAAGGTTGGGCCGGGGATCGGGGAAGTTGAACTTCGAAAGGAAGGACACCGAGTTCGAGCATGGGAAGAACGGACTGCACCACCCCCCAGGGGGTGGCGGGGTCAGGGATCAGCCGGATCCGGGCTTTGGGGCTGATCCGACCAGCCTCCCGCAACACCTGGGGCAGCTGCTGGGGGGTGATCGGGCGGTTCCAGAGCCGCAGGCCGCCGTCAGCGGCCAGGTGCAGCGCCACCACCCCCCTGTGGGCGGGCCGCAGGGCGAGGAGCTGGGGCACCACCAGGAGCCCCGCCGCCAGCAGGACCAGGGCCGTGGAGAGGGCCCCGTAGGCAAGGCCATCGAGGCTCCCGGTAGCGCCGGTGGCGCTGTTGACCGTGGGGTTGAAGGGGCTCATCGCGGGTTCTGGGCGAGCTCCAGCAGCACCGGCTGGCGGCTTTGCCGGCGCAGCCAGGCCAGGGAGCGGCTCACCTCGCCGGTGGCCAGGGCCGAGGAGGCCAGGAAGCGCACCGTTCCCCCCGGTGGAGCGGTGTTCAGGTTGGCGACCAGGGCCCCAGCCTCGATCGGAGATCCATTGAGAAACCAGCGGCCGCCCCCGGAGCGCACCACCACCCAGGGAGCGCGGGTCTCCTTGGCTGGAGGCAGGTTCACCCTGGGCTCGTTCGCCCGCAGCAGCTCCGGCACGGTCGCCACAGCCGTCAGCAACACCAGGGTGAGGCCGGTGAGGGCGAACAGCGGCGGGCTCACGGCTGAGCCTCCAGGGCGAGGCGCAAGCCGGCGGTTTCGAGCTGCTGCCGCTGCCGCAGGCGCAGGCCCCGGTTGGTGCGCAGCACCACGGTGGCGATCAAGGCCACCACCAGCCCCAGCAGAGTGCTCACCAGCACCTGGGAGTAGCTGGTCAGGCTGGCGCCGCCGCTGGGCAGCACCAGCTGGGGGCCCAGCTCCGCCAGGGCCCGGATCAGCCCGGCAACGGTGCCGATCAGGCCCAGCAGGGGGCCGATCACAGCGGCGGCTTCCAGCACGGCTTCGCCGCTGGCGCCCTGGCGTTCCAGTTGGCGCAGCAGCAGCTCCTGACGCAGCCGTGACTGGCCAGGGTCCGAGCTGCCCTGGAGCGCCTCCGCCAGCAGCCGTTCGGCCCGGGCCGGGCCGAGGCCCTGAACCTTCCAGTAACGGGCCCGATCGATCCCGATGGCCACGACCACGATCGACAGCAGCAGCAGTGGCAGCACCGCCGCTCCACCGTGCTGCAGTGCGCTGAGGCCCATCGCTGGCGACTCCTTGCGGGACCGGAATCGCTGAAATGTACGGCTCCGCAACGCCTGCAGGTGGTGTCTGCCTGACTTGACAGCCGGTCTTGGCCCGAGCCGGAGGGCTCCCTTAGGGTGCGCTCACCTACCACGACCATTTGATGGGCGCCGTCTTCGCTGACAACAGCCTGAGCATCGGCCACACCCCCCTGGTGCAGCTCAACCGCGTCGTCGGCGACGCCCAGGCGCGGGTGCTGGCCAAGATTGAAGGCCGCAACCCCGCCTATTCGGTCAAGTGCCGCATCGGGGCGGCGATGATCTGGCAGGCCGAAAAGGATGGGCTGCTCGGCCCCGGCAAGGAACTGATCGAGCCCACCAGCGGCAACACCGGCATCGCCCTGGCCTTCGTCGCCGCCTCCCGCGGCATCCGGCTCACCTTGACGATGCCGGAGACGATGAGCCTCGAACGGCGCAAGTTGCTCACCGCCTACGGGGCCCACCTGGAGCTCACCGAAGGCCGCCTGGGCATGAGCGGTGCGGTCTCCCGAGCCCAGGCCATCGCCGCCTCCGACCCCGATCGCTACGTGCTGCTGCAGCAGTTCGCCAATCCCGCCAATCCCCAGGTGCACCACGACACCACCGGCCCGGAGATCTGGGAGCAGACCGATGGCGATGTCGACGTGTTCGTGTCCGGGGTGGGCACCGGCGGCACCATCACCGGCGTCAGCCGCTACATCAAGCACACCCTGGGCAAGCCCCTGGTGTCCGTGGCCGTTGAGCCGATCAACAGCCCGGTGATCAGCCAGACCAAGGCGGGTGAGCCGATCAAGCCCGGTCCCCACAAGATCCAGGGCATCGGCGCCGGTTTCGTGCCGGACAACCTCGATCTCGATCTGGTGGACCGGATCGAGCAGGTGAGCGACGAGGAAGCCGTCGCCATGGCTCGGCGTCTCGCCCGTGAGGAGGGCATCCTGGCGGGCATCTCCTGCGGGGCAGCCACGGTCGTTGCGGTGCGCCTGGCCCAGGAACCCGCCTACGCCGGCAAGACGATCGTGGTGGTCCTTCCTGATTCCGGCGAGCGCTACCTCAGCTCGGTGCTGTTTGAAGGGGTCTTCAACGAGAAGGGCCTGGCGGCCGTCTGAAAGCCCGTGGTGCTGCCCTTCTCCGATCCCGCCCCCGCCGGCGGGGAGCCTGGCGAGGCCCCGGCTCCCGAACGCTTGATTCTCTCGATTCCCCTGGCGGAGGAGGGTCCCCTGGTGCCCGTCGCGGCGACTCCGGACGTTTTCCCCGAGCCCCCCTCGGCGGGGCCGGCCCCTGCCCCTGGGGCGGGGCTGCCCTACCCGGTGGTGCGGGAGCTCCTGCGTCAGATCAGCTCGCTCCAGCTGAGCTCCCTGCGGGATCTCCTGCCGGTCCTGCAGGTGCTGGCACTGGCGGTGGTGGCGGTGCTCCTGTTGCGCATCACCGGGGCCACCCTTTCAGCCATCGATGAGGTTCCCCTGGTGGGGGGGCTGTTGGAGCTGGTGGGGGTGGTGAGCGTGCTGGGGTTCCTGGCCCGCCTTGCCCTGCGTCAGCGCAACCGCGCCGAACTGCTGGTGCGCATCCGCAAGTTGCGCAAGCAACTGCTCGGTTGAGCCGCGGCTCCCTCCAGTCGCCCGGGGCCAGTCGCCTGGGGCCAGTCGCCCGGGCTCAGGCCGTGGTCAGGCCGGCTGGTCTGGCCAGCTTCTTGCCCAGGGCCGCGTGAAAGCCTGGGTCCTGCCAGCAGCGGGGCAGGGGCTCATCCGAGAGGAAGCGCAGCTCGGATTTGGCGAAGCCCTGGGGATCCTGCAGTTCCTCCCCCGCATGCAGGCGGCCCTGCAGCACAAGGATGAACGGATCCCAGAGCTGGGCGGGCTCCAACAGCTCCACCAGGCTGCCGTCCTGGCTCAGTTTGAGAAACATGGCTTGGGCCTCCAACGCTCTGCTCTGGTTTTACGGACGCCGCAGGGGGGGCGAAGGGATTCGAAACCAACCGTTTTATGTCGCGATTGTGACAGCGCTTCCAGTGACACTGTTGCCCCGGTCAGGGGCTGTAAACCTCGATACAAGGAGAACAGAACCGTTCTGGACCTTTCCATGCGTACCTCTCTTCAGGCTTTGCTTCTGCTCGGTGCCGGTGGCGCCCTGATCGGCGGCACCCTCGCCGCCCAGCCCGCCAGCGCCCAGGAATGGGGCACCACTCCCGCGTCCTATTCGAACGTCACCGGCTGGTACGCCACCATTGGCCTCGGTGCCAGCTGGCCCCAGGACCTGAGCTGGGATGCCCGCAATTTCCCCCTGAGTGGCAACATCGAGCAGGGTGGTGGCTTCTCCGGTGAGGCCGGCATCGGCTACGACTTCGGCGCCATCCGCACCGAGCTCACCTATGGCTACAGCCGCAGCAGCGTCAATCGGATCAGCGTGGATGGCTTCGGCAGTGCCGACAGCTCGGGCATCGTCAACAAGAACGACGTGCTTGCCAGCGCCTACTGGGACATCACCACCAACAGCCGTTGGACCCCCTACATCGGCGGCGGCATCGGCTACACCAACCTCAGCACCCCCAGCATCAACACCCCGCTGGGCCGCACCAGCAGTGACAACCAAGGCCTGTTCGGCTATCAGGCCAAGGTGGGCGTCACCTACGCCGCCAGCCGCAACACCGATGTGTTCCTGGAAGGCGTGTATCAGGGCGCCACGAGCTTCGACGGCTCCGACGTCAACTACGGCTCCACCAACAACTGGGGCGCCAAGCTCGGTGCCCGCTTCCGTTTCGGTGGTGCTCCAGCAGCCCCCGTGGCCGTTCAGCCCGAGCCGGCTCCCGCCCCCTACGTGGCTCCCACCCCCCAGCCCGAGCCCTACGTCGCTCCCGCACCCCAGCCCATCCGCGGCCTCTGGTGAATCCAGCCCCAGGCCCACAGGGGCCAGAGGCAAGTTCAGGAGCGGTGCCTGGCACCGCTCCCTTTTTCATGGGCGCTCAGCTCAGCAGGGCTCAGTGGCAGCCCCTGGCCTGTGAACGCTTCAGAGATAGAAGCCCACCGTGGTCACCACCCGGGTGCCCTGGCGGCGCAGGGCGCTGCGCAGGGAAATCGTGGACTGGTTGTGCAGCAGGTTCTCCCAGCGGTGGCGGGTGACGAACACCGGCAGCACCACCGTGCAGAACTTGTCGCGGTCCTTGCGGTGGTCGATTTCGAACTGATGCACGAAATCCAGCACCGGAGCCTGCAGCGACCGGAAGGGCGACTCCAGCACCACGAGCGGCACCTGGGGCAGCTGGCGCTGCCATTGATCGCGGAAGGCGTCGGCCTTGCCCAGCCCCAGGTCCACATGAACGGCCACCAATTCTCCGGCGATGCTGCGGGCGTAGCGAATCGCCTCGAAGCTGCCCCGGTGCAACTGGCCCACCAGCACCACCACCGGAGCCCCGCCGGTGGCCGGCGGATCGGGCAGGTGCAGCTGCACGTCGCCCGCCATCCGTAAACGCTTGGCCACCTGGAGGTAGTGGGCCTTGATGGTCAGAAACAGCCCCACCACCAGGGGCACGGCCACCACCACCAGCCAGGCCCCCTGGGTGAACTTGCTGAACAGCAGCACCGCCGACACCACCGCCGTGACCAGGCTGCCGAAGCCGTTGACCAGGGCCTTGCCCAGCCAGCCCTTGCCTTTCTCCTTCCACCAGTGCACCACCATGCCGGCCTGGGAGAGGGTGAAGCTGGTGAACACCCCCACGGCATACAGGGGGATCAGGCGGCTGACGCTGCCGCCGAAGATCACCACCAGCGCGCCCGCCAGGGCGCTGAGCATCAAGATGCCGTTGCTGAACACCAGCCGGTCCCCCAGCGAGGCCAACTGGCGGGGCATGTAGCCGTCCTGGGCCAGGAAGGCCGAGAGGCGGGGAAAATCGGCGTAGGCGGTGTTGGCCGCCAACAGCAGAATCAGCAGGGTGGCGAGCTGCAGCACGAACAGCAGCGGGCCGTTTCCGAACACCGCCTGGCCGATCTGATAGAGCAACGTTGGTCCGTTCTCCCGGTAGACGACTCCTAATTGGTGCGCCAGGGCACTGATGCCGGTGAACATGCTCGCCAGCAGCAGCACCATCACCGTCAGCACGCGCCGGGCATTGCGCCATTCCACCGGCCTGAACGCCATGACGCTGTCGCTGATCGCCTCGATCCCGGTCAGGGCGGCGCAGCCGGAACTGAAGGCCCGCATCAGCAGCAAGCTGCCCATGGCCAGCGTTTCCTTGCCATGGGCCTGGGCCAGCTTCAGGCTCTGCTCGGCCTCCGGAAGGGCGGCGAGTTCACCCTGGCCCACCTTCACCAGCCCGCCCACGATCAGAACGAAGATCGTGACCATGAACAGGTAGGTGGGCAGGCTCATGAGCTTGGCGCTGGAGCGCAGGCCACGCAGGTTGGCCACCATCAGCAGCACGACCGCGAGCAGGCACAGCGGCACCCGCTCGGCTTCCAGCACGGGGAAATAGGAGGTGAGGGCGGAGATGCCCGCCGCCACACTCACCGCCACGGTGAGCACGTAGTCGATCGAGAGCGAGGCTCCGGCCACCAGACCGGGCAGGGGGCCCAGGTTCTCGTGGGAGACGCGGTAGGAGCCACCCCCTTGGGGGTAGGCCTTGATGGTCTGGCGGTAGCTCATCGCCACCACCACCATCAGCAGCACGATCAGCCCGGTGATCGGCAGGGTGAAGCCCAGGGCAGCGGCGCCGGCCGCGCCCAGCACCAGCACGATCTCCTGGGTGGCGTAGGCCACCGAGGAGAGGGCATCGGAGCTGAGGATCGCGAGCGCTTCGGCGTTGTTGAGCCGTTCCTCGCCATGGGCACTGGTGGGCAGCGGATCCCCCACCAGCGAGCGCTTCAGGCTCTCGAACAGCGACTGCGGCATGCAGATGCGGAGAGCCCGCTGGAGACAAGAAGAGCAACGCTACCTCTGCCGTCGGTTCCCGTTCTTGGCGCCATGCTGAGCCAGCCGGGATGGGGTGGCTGAGCGTGCTGGAGCCCACCAATCTGTTGCTGCTGGCCTGCGCCGTCCTCTACGGCCTGATCGGAGAGCCCACCGATGCTGTGGTGCTGCTGGCGTTCGTGGCCTTCATCTCCCTGCTCGATGGGGTCCAGCAGCAGCGCAGCCGCAAGGCCCTGGCCGCCCTGGCGGCCCTCTCGGCCCCCCAGGCGCGGGTGCGTCGCAACGGAGACGAGCTGCGGATTCCCGTGGAGCAGGTGCAGGTGGGCGATTGGCTGCTCCTGGACGAGGGGGATCGGGTGGCGGCCGATGGGGCGGTGGTGGAGAGCCTTGGTTTGAGTCTCGATGAATCCCTGCTGACCGGGGAGTCGTTGCCGGTGCCGCGGCTGGAGCCTGGTGCGCCGGTGCGCGCCGGCACCCTTGTGGCCGGTGGGCGCGGGGTGGTTCGGGTCGAGGCGGTGGGTGGAGCCACGGCCCTGGGGCGCCTTGGCTCCAGCCTGGCCACCTTGAAGGCGCCCCCCACCCGGCTGCAGCGCCAGACCCGGCGCCTGACCCAGCGGCTCACGGTGATGGCCCTGGCCCTCTGCGCCCTGCTGACGGCGTTGAACGGGGCCAGCAGCGGCGACTGGCCCCAGGCGCTGCTGGCGGGCCTGGCCCTGGCGCTGGCGGTCTTGCCCAATGAAATTCCCGTGGTGCTGTCGCTGTTCCTGGCCCTGGGGGCCCTGCGTCTGGCCCGCGGCGGCGTGCTGGCCCGCTGGCCGGCGGCGGTGGAGAGCCTCGGCAGCGCCACGGTGCTGGCGGTCGACAAGACCGGCACCCTCACCGAGAACCGCATGGCCGTGAACGCGCTGATCACCTGGCCCGAGCTGGCGCGATGGCCCGAGCTGATTGGCGGGTCGACGGCACAGGAGCAGCTCGGCGAACCCTTCCATCCGTTGCTGGAGCTGGCGGTGCTTGCCAGTCGGCCGAACCCGGTGGATGCCATGGAGCAGGCGATCGTTCGTCTGGCCCAGGGCCAATTGCAGGGCACCGAGCACCTTCACGGGGACTGGCCCCTGGAGCGGGAGTACCCCCTCAGCCCCGATCTTCTGGTCTTCTCGCGCCTCTGGCGCGATCCCGCCAGCGGCTGGCAGTTGGCGGCCAAGGGGGCGCCCGAGGCGGTGAGTGAGCTGTGCCATCTGGCAGGGCCTGTGGCTGAGGCGTTCCTGCGGGAGGCCGATCGGCTCGCCGCCGGGGGTCTGCGGGTGCTGGCGGTGGCCCGCGGCTTGCAGGGGCTCCCGCAACACCTGCATCCCGATGGCCTCAAGGCGGGGGATCTGCCCCCGGAGCTTCTCCACGACTACCTGTTCGAGCCGCTGGGGCTGATCGGCCTGGCCGATCCCCTGCGCGCCGATGTGCCCGCCGCCGTGGCCCGGGCCCAGGCGGCCGGGGTGCGGGTGGTGATGATCACCGGCGACGGGCCCACCACGGCCCGGGCGATCGCCGAGCAGGCAGGCCTGGGGGCCGGCGCGGTGCTCTGCGGTGATCAGCTGGACCAGCTCGCCCCCTCTGAACTGGCGGCGGCGGCGAAGGAGGTGAACGTGTTCGCCCGGGTGCGGCCTGAGCAGAAGCTGGCCCTGGTGCAGGCGCTGCAGGCCGCCGGCGAGGTGGTGGCCATGGGCGGCGACGGGGTCAATGACGGCCCCGCCCTGCGGGCCGCCGACATCGGTGTGGCCATGGGCCGGCGCGGCACCGCCGTGGCGCGGGAGGCCTCCGATCTGGTGCTGCTCAACGATGCCTTCGCCGACCTGGTGGAGGCCCTGGCCATGGGACGGCGGGTCTACGCCAACCTGGGCCGCGCCTTGGCCTACACCCTGGCGGTGCACCTGCCCATCGCCGCCCTGGGGCTGATTCCGTTGCTGGTGCCGGGCCAGCCCCTGCTGCTGTTGCCGGTGCACATCGCCCTGCTGCATCTGGTGATCGAGCCGGCCTGCACCGGGGCCTTCGAGGCCCAGCCAGGGGATCCTGCGCAGATGCGCCGGCCGCCCCGCTCCCTGCAGGCCCCCCTGTTCGGAGCGGCGGCCTGGCGCCTGGCCCTGATCCAGGGCGGTCTGTTGCTGGTGGTGGTGCTGGCCCTGGCCCTGGGCTGGCCCCTGGGGGGAGACCTGCTGGAGCGCCGCAGCCTGGTGATCTCGGTGCTGCTGCTCTCCAGTGGCGGCCTGGTGTGGATCAACCGGGTACGCCTTCCCGCGTCCACGGGCCCCTCGCCCGATGGCGCTGAGGGCGGGGACCGCCTGGTCACAGCGGCGGTGGCGGGCTCCGGCCTGCTTCTCTGGGCGCTGGTCCTGGGCTGGGCGCCCCTGCGCCAGCTGCTGGTGCTGGCCCCCTTCAACTGGGGCCTGATGGCCACGGGATCGGCGGTGGCCGCCCTCAGCCTGGCCCTGATCTCCACCGCCTCGGCTGCCACCAGAGCCAGGCCTCATGGTTGATCAGCAGGCCGATCACCACCATCACTCCCATGAGCACGATCTGATCGGCGCGGGCATCGGGGATCAGGATGTCCGCCAACATGTGCCCGAGGTTGGTGAGCGTGTAGAGCACGCTCAGGCCGAAGTGCAAGGCCCGCCAGCGCCGCCACCGCTTTTGGCCCGGGGGGCTGCTGGCGCCGTAGGCGATCAGCACCAGCGCCGCCAGGGGCACCAGCATGTAGGCCAGCATCGCCGCGAACAGCGCCGGCAGGTTGGCGCTGGCCACATGGCTTTCGATCTCCACGGACTGGCCGTGGAACAGGGGCATCAAGCCCAGATCGGTGTGGAACAGCATGGCCAGGAACCAGCTGATCCAGAGGCTGCGCAGCCGCAGCGCATGGTCGATGGCGGGAGGGGCGCCTGGCGATTCCACGGGCGAGAGGGCTCAGGCCGGATGCAGGACAGGCGTCAGCTGGCGGCGCAGTTTGCCGAGGGCGTGGCGTTCGATCCGCTGCACCTGATCTTTGGTGTGGCCGCTGAGCTGGGCCACCTTGGCGAACGACTGCTGCTGATCCTGGCCGTAACGAAGCTTCAGCACGTTGACTTCACGGTCGTCCAGCTGCCGCAGGTGATCAAGCATCCAGTGGTAGTCGTCCTGGGGTTCCAGTTGCTTGGGATCCGCCACCAGATCCAGCAGGGTCATCTCACCGTCGCTGCCGGTCTGCTGATCAAGTGAAATCGTGTGGCTGCGGCGGCTGGCGTGGAGCGCGAACTGGAGCCGGGCCTCGGTTTCCCCCAGCTGCGTCGCCAGCTCCCTGAAGCTGAGCTTGCGGTCGGAGGCCGCCATCAACGACTCGGCCCGACTGGCCAGATCGATCACGTTCACGGGCAAGCGGATCGCGCCACCCTGCTCCTGCAGGTAGCGGCTCACGGCCTGGCGGATCCACCAGTAGGCGTAGGTGGAGAACTTGTAGCCGCGGCAGGGATCGAACTTCTCGACCGCCCGCAGCAGGCCGATGTTGCCGGCCTGGACCAGGTCCATTGGCTCCTGGTTCAGGTGGGCCATGCGGCGCTGGTGGCGCTTGACGACGGCGACCACGAGCCGCAGGTTGGCCGTCACCATCCGGGCCATGGCCCGGCGACCCCGTCGTTCCAGATCGCGGCACTCACCGGTGGCTTGCTGCCAGCGTTGGACAATGGTTCCCAGATGCAGTTCTTCCGCCGGGGTCAGGAGGGGGATACGGCCGATGGAATGGAGATAATCGCCAAAAGTATCTGATGACATACGCACCTGCTTCGACGCTTCGATTATCAGATGGATCGGGGGAATTTGTATGACATTGGCTCAGATGGGGCAGATCTGCCGCAGCGCAAACACATAAAACTTTGCAAAAATTCTTTTCGGCCCTGCAGGGTTGTCTGGGCCTGTGGATCGATCAGGACCTTGTTGTCGTTGATCGAAGGACGCCCGCCGTCGCGTTGAACGTATCAAGTCTGTAATGGACTGCCTTTTTCGGGACATCCCGTTATCCGATTCCCGGCGAATCTTTCGCGCGTAAGCTCCGCCCTGGGGCCCTTTCGTGTGCTGTTCAACACAGACTGAGGGTAGGGGCTCAAGATGATGTTCTTGAGCTGGCCATGGCTGATTCCAAGTAAGATGGAATAGCCGATCTTGTGGATGGGTCTTCGCACCTTGACATCCGCAGAACTCCTCATCTTTTGCCCAGCGAACCCCCAGGCGGCCTGCTGAATGTCTTGCAAAACGTTCTCAACTTGCATCCCTGCGCCTGGGCGCCTGATCGAACGGCCCCAGTGCTGCGCTGATTAGAACGGTGCACAGCTTGCCGAGTTCGCCATGGCTGTTCCTGAAATTTCTGTTCCTGAAACGCCTGTTCCTGAAACGCCTCTTCCTGGGGCCCCTGCGCTGGGTGCCCCCGTGGCCCTGGCCCGGACGCCCCTGAGTTGGGAGGAGCTGGAGGCCCTGGCGCCCAGCGAGCCCGAGCGCGTCAACGGTCCTACTTCTTCCCAGGCGCGCCTGCGGCTGTTCGGTGCCTCCGAGGCCGATGTGCGTGTCACCCTCTACCGCGACAACCACGCCTGGTGCCCCTACTGCCAGAAGGTCTGGCTGTGGCTGGAGGAGAAGCGCATCCCCTACCGGGTCCAGAAGGTCTCGATGCGCTGCTACGGCGAGAAGGAGAGCTGGTACAGCCAGCGGGTGCCCTCGGGGATGCTTCCCGCCCTGGAGCTCGATGGTCGCCTGATCACCGAAAGCGATGCGATTCTGCTGGCCTTGGAGGCCGCCTTCGGACCCCTCGGGGTGTCACTGGAGGATGCCGCGGTGAAGGACGTGCGGCGGCTGGAGCGGCGCTTCTTTCGCGCCTGGTGCCATTGGCTTTGCTCTCCCCACGCCACCGCGGCCGACGGGCAGCTGGCCCAGCAGCAGTTCGAGCGCATGGCGAGTGCGGTGAGCGAGGCGTTGGAGGCCACGGAAGGTCCCTTCTTCCTGCCGGTGTTTTCAGCGGCCGACGGGATCTTCGTTCCGTTCATGGAACGCGCCAGCGCCAGCCTCTACGCCTACAAGGGCTACGACCTGCGGCAGGCCAACCCCGCCATCGACGCCTGGTTCAGGGCCCTGGAGCGGCGCTCCACCTACCTCGGCACCCAGAGCGATTTCCACACCCATGTCCACGATCTGCCTCCCCAGATGGGTGCGTGCCATCCCAGCGGAGAGGCCGGCCAACGGCTCTGCTGGCAGCGGCTGGCCGATGGCTTGGCGCCCAGTGAGACCAGCCTGGAGGAGCCCCCGGAGGCGGCCCGGGAAGCCCTGGTCCGGGTGCTGAAGCACCGCCTCGCGATCGTGCAGGTGAACCCCTTCCGGGACGACGGTTTTGAGCCGGCCCTGCGCTGCGCTCTGAGCAACCTGCTGGCGCCGCAGGCCCTCTGCGTGCCCCCCGCCGGCTCCGCCGCCGGCCTGCGCCACCTGCGCGAGCGCATCAGTGTGCCCCGGGACATGGGGCTGCATGCGGCCCGGCGACTGCGCCAGGTGCTGGAGAGTACCGCTGCCCTGGACGGTGATCAGGAAGCTGGCCCGATTCCCACCCGGCACCGCCATGATCAGGATCCCAGGCCCTTTCGGAACGCACCCGTCTGAGGGTTCATCGTGATGCCCATGGACCTGAGCCTCGACCAACTCCAGGAGCTGCTGAGTCGCTGGGGCTATTTAGTCGTGTTCACCGCCATGTTGCTGGAGAACGCCGGGGTGCCCCTGCCCGGGGAGACGATCACCCTGCTCGGGGGCTACGCGGCGGGCAGCGGTCAGCTGAATGTGTTTGGGGTGATGGGATCGGCCACCGCCGGGGCCGTGCTCGGCGACAACATCGGCTACTGGGTGGGCCGCCGGGCCGGCTGGGGCTTGATCCTCAAGGTGGGCAGCTTCCTGCGCCAGAGCCCGGAGCAGATGGAGCGGCGCCGCGTGCAGTTCCTGCGTCACGCGGGTAAATCGGTGTTTCTGGGCCGTTTCGTGGCCGTGTTGCGGGTGGTGGCGGGCCCCATGGCCGGTGCCGTGGGCATGCCGTACCAGCGATTCTTCGTCTGCAACTTCTTCGGCGCCCTGATCTGGGCCTCGACGATGGTGAGCCTGGCCTGGCTGGGGGGCCGTTGGATCCCGATCGAGCGAATGGTCACCGGGGTGGTGCAGTTCGGCCTCGGGGCCCTGCTGATCGTCGTGGTGGTGGCCCTGGTGCCCAAGCTGATCTCGCGTGTTCAGTCGCGGCTGCTCGATGGTGAGAGCGAAGGCTGAACGGGCCCCTCAGACGGACGCCTGCAGGGAGCTTCTCTTGCTGTGCAGGTACTCCACCAGCTCCTCCTGCAGCACCAGCAGCTCATGGGTGCAGCCGCGGAAGGCCGCCCGGTGACGGATCTCATCGTGGCGGGTCTGGAGATCCCTCAGCATCAGATCGATGGCATCGAGCTCAGGGGAGATCACCCGGGCGGAATCTGTGCTGCTCACGGGTGACCGGATCACGGATCGAGCAGTTTAGCCGGGGCGTTCGCAAGCCCTTCCTAGGCTTGAAAAGCTTGAGCCAGGTGGAGACGGTGATGGACAGGCACCCTGGGCGGGAGACAAGCGAGGGCCCCGCGATCAACCTGTCCGCTGCCGCCGTCAGCCCTTCAGCGGCTCTGCGGGCGCTGCTGTCAGGGGCCCTGGCGCTGGCGCTTCCCCACGGAACATTGGCCGCAGCACTGTTTCTGCCGTCCCCGCCGGCTCGCGCGCTTGAGCTGCGCGGCCAGACCTACTTCCTTTCGCCCCCCTGGAAGGTCCGCCTGCGTAACTACTACTGGTATGCAGATCAGAGCGGTGGTGAGTACTACATCACCATCGATCTGCCCGAGAAGGCCGATGCCTCCCTGGGGGCGCTGCAGATCCTGCAGACCCGGGGCGTCGATCGCAGTTTCAGCTTCGATGAGCGGGCCAGCCGCGCCTTCCTCGGCTTGCCTCGCCGGGAGGGCGCCAAGGTGCCCGTGGTGGTGCGTTTCGATGACAACCAGCGCCTGTTCCGCATCGACTTTCCCGAGCCCGTGCCCCCCGGCTCCACCCTCACCGTGGCGTTGCGGCCCTACCGCAACCCCTCCCAGCCCGACTCCTACATGTTCCAGGTGACGGCCTTCCCGGCCGGACCCGACCCCGTGGCCAGCCCCGTGGGCTTCGTGACCTTGTCGATCCTTCAATCCGTGAGTTTCTGATCGCCGGCAGCGGCCGAGCCCGCCACCGCCAGCGCTAGAGAAGCTCCTGAAGCGCTCCTGCCGGATGGCGCTCGGGGGGCTGGTCCTTCATCAGATCGAAATCGCTGAACTCGAAGCCCGGCGCCACGCAGCAGTTGATCAGGCTCCAGGCGCCGTCACTCCGGGCCGCCTGCCACCAGCCGGGGGGAATGCGCTGCACCGGCCTCTGCTGGGGGCGAGATGGATCCAGGGGCCCCAGCCACAGGGCCTCGACCTCGCCCCCCTCCGGCGCCAGACGCCACAGCCGTAGCGGGCTGCCGCCGGCGTGGTGCCAGCTTTCCTCCGCCTGCTGAACCCGGTGCCAGCGGCTGCAGACGTCTGCCGGCAGCAGATAGTCGATCAGGGTCAGCGCCGAGCGCATGGCCCCATCGGCGCGCCTCACCCGCAGCTCGGAGCGGTGGATCTCTCTGTAAAAGCCCCCCTCCGGGTGGGGCGCCAGGCCCAGACGGGCGATCAGTTCGTTCATCACCTGGGGGATCGCCGGCGATCCAGCAGGGCTGCGGCGGCGAACACCAGGGCCATCACCAGATAACCCAGGGCCCAGGGGCCCCCGGTGCCCCAACCCAGATCCAGCACCGTGTCGGCGGGGGTGAACCGCCAGGCGTGGATCAACCCCAGCCAGGAAGCGGCCGCGGCCAGGGCGGCGCAGAGGGCGGCGGCGCTGAAGCGGCGCTCGATCACGTAGACGAGCATCGCCGCCAGCAGCATCGCCGCCACGATCTGGCCTTGCTCGAGGGCGAAGGCCCCGGCCGCCCAGACATCCGCCTGCCGCAGGGGCAGCAGCAGCTCCGGCCCGAAGGGATGGCCTGGGCTGCCCGCCCCGCCGGCGCGCAGGCCCGCTTTCAGGAGCAGGGCTCCCCAGCCCGCCAGCCCCGGCAGCAGCCCCAGCACCACGGCCGGGGCGTGGGCGGCGGGGGTGGCCTGGAAGCTCTGGGCCGTGATCACCAGAGCGATGTAGAGCACGATCGCCATGCCCGCTTCGATCGGCACCAGCTGGCCCACCAGGCCGAACACCCCCAGCAGACAACCCAGACCGATCAGCAGGCCGTTGAGCCAGGAGTAGCCGATCCGCGCCCCCATCGCCTTCCAGCCCGGATGACCGATGTAGATCGTGGTGGGGAAGCAGGAGCCCAAAGCGGCGGCCACCACGGTGCCGACACCGTTGATCAGCAGAGAACTCCTGAGCGGGTAGCGATCGCCGGCCGCCTCGGCGCTCTCCAGGTTCTGCAGCGAGCCCAGCACGTTGAACAGGCCCATGGGCACAATCACCCCGAGCCAGGGAACGAGCTGGTCGCGGCCGGCCCAGAGGGCCCCCAGCTGCAGGGGCGGCAGGTGCAGGCCCACCTGGGCGGCATTGGCCTGCCAGCTGGCGGGATCGATGCGCAGCAGGCCCGTGGGAATGGCCAGGGCGATGCCCAGCAGCACCGCCACCAGCCCCCCCGGCAGGGGCAGCTTCACCTGGCCGTAGTAGGTGACCAGGATCACCGCCAGCACCGCCAGACCCACCACCGGGTTGGCGTAGGTGCGCAGCAGGAAGCCCAGGGCGATGTAGCCCAGGGCGATCCCGGCCAGGGTGGAGAGCAGCGCCGCCCGGGGCAGCCAGCGGCGCAGGGCGCCCAGGCAGAAGGCGCCGCCGGCCTCGATCAGCCCCGAGCCCAGGCAGGCCACCAGCCCGGCCCGCCAGGAGAGCTGCACCGCCTGCTCCGCCGGGAGCCCCTGGCCCAGGGCCGCCAGCTTCACTGGCAGCATCACCAGGAACACGTAGGCGAACAGGCTGACGGTGTTGATGCCGTAGGGCAGGGCGGTGCGGTCGTCGCGCTGTTCTCTCTGGCCCAGCCGGTAGGCCTGCCAGGCGTAGGCGCCGTTGCCCACCAGCAGGCTGAGGCCCGTCGCGGGCAGGATCGTGCCGAAGATCAGGCCGTCGGGGTAGCCGAGCACGCCCCGGCAGAGGGCCACGATCAGCAGGATCTGGATCAGGTTGTCGAGCCCCAGGCCCAGCAGCCCGTCCAGGTCGCCCGGCACCAGCCAGCGGGGGCGGCACTCAGCCATCGAACCCCTCCAGGTCAAGGCCCACACTCGGATCGTTGGCAGAGGCAGGCCAGAGCAGCAGCAGCGCTTCCGCCCCGTGGCGGCCGGTCCAGATCCAGCGGCTGGCCCAGCCCGCGCCGCGGGCGCAGGCCACGAAGGCGTCCCGCTCGGCCGGCTCGTCGTGGGCGCTGAGGTGATCGAGCACCCGCTGGCGGTCCGCCACTTCCAAGACCCCCCAGCTTTCCCGCACCCGTTGGCCGTAGCGCTCGATGTAGGCCGCGCGGGATTCGCCGTCGCGGCGGAACACATCCGCGATCAGCAGGGCCCCATCGGGGGCCAGGCGCCCGGCCAGGGCGGCCAGTGCCCGTTGCTTGCCTTCGTCTGGCAGGTGATGGAGGGCGTAGCTGCAGGTGATCAGCTCGAAACGGGAGGCGGGTTCCGGCTGCTCCGCCCAGGCCAGCAGATCCCGGTGGCTCCAGCGGCAGGGGAAGGGTACCGGACCGGCTGCGGAGGCCTCCAGGTTCGCCGCCGCCAGGGGCAGCACGGCGGCGGCGGCATCCACCGCCTCGAAGCGGCCCAGGGGCAGGGCGCGCAGCAGCGGCGCCAGCAGGGCCAGATCGCCGCAGCCCAGGTCAGCCCAGGCCCAGCCCGGTCGCACCAGGGCCTCCACCATGGCCTTGAGGACATCGCTGAGCGCCCGATGCTCCATCAGATCGTGGTCGACCACGGCCCGGTAGGTCCGCCAGTTGCGCTCGAACAACTCCAGGCTGCCGTCATGGCTGTTGTGCTGGACCATCGCGATCACGAACCTGCGCTGATTGTGCTCAACCCGCAAGGGCGGCACCGGCGCGGTCCAGCGCGCCAGGATGGGGCCTCCCAGGTTTGTGGTCATGGAAGCGCGTTGGCAGGGGGCGGTGATCGCCGCCAGTGAGGACATCGTGACCGTCGAGGGCAATGCCTACTTCCCCACAGACGCCCTGCACACCGACTATTTGCGTGCCTCGGCCCACCGCACCACCTGCCCCTGGAAAGGCGTCGCCCACTACTACGACGTCGTCGTGAACGGTGAGGTCAACGCCAATGCGGCCTGGTTCTACCCCGAACCCCACCAGGCCGCCGCCTCGATCAAGGGGCGCGTGGCCTTCTGGAAGGGGGTTCAGGTCAACTGAGCTGGATCTGGACAGATCTCAACCGCGCTGATGGCGCGCCAAGGTGGCCTCCGTGAACGGATGGCCGAGCGCCTTGGCGATCGCCACGATCGCCCCGGGGCTCTTGGCGTCGTGCACCTGTTGCTGAAGGGCGGGATCCAGGTCCACTTTGGTGAAGAAGGCTCCGAGCTGGGCTTTGGACATGGGTCAACGGTGCTGGGGCCACTCCAGTGCTAATCGATCGGCGCCGCTGCGGCCGCCGGGGTGAGGATCTCCGCCACCGCATCGGCGTTGAGGGTGCGGATCACGCCGGTGTCCACGCAGGCCACCTGGAAGAAGGCGTTGGCGTCGCAGCGGGCTCCGCCCTCCCGGTGGATCACCCGGCCGATCCACCAGGGGCCGCTGGGGGGGGCCACCACCACCGTGTCGCCGAGACGCACCTCGAGGAAGCGCAGCGGTTGGGCCTGGCGCAGGGGCGCCGCCGCCTCCCCGGCGCTGCCCAGTGGGCCCAGGGCGATCTGGTCGCTGGGGTGGGTTCGGCTCGGACTGGGGGCCATGGGCAGGCCGGCGGCGGCAACGGTGGAACCCATCGAGGCTAGTGCCTTTGTACTGATGCGCTGGAGTTGGAGCCGTTGCGATTCCGCAGACACTTGGATCTGTCGGTGTTCTGCCCTGGATCCGGTGCATCATGGCGAGGACCGGGGCCTTGGCCCGCGGCAAGTTGTCGCCGGTCCTGGGCCGGTCTTGATGAGGTCTGACCCTGCACGTGACGCATCCCGACACCGTGGGCTTCTGGTTGCAGCAGGCCGTGCGCATTCCCCTGCTCACCCCCGCCGAGGAGCTTCACCTCGGGGCGATGGTGCGGGAGTGGCAGGACTGGGAAGGGGGCCCCGCCGAGGCGGCGCCCCAGGTGGCCCGCCGGGGCAAGCGGGCCAAGGAGCGCATGGTGGCGGCGAACCTGCGCCTGGTGGTGAGCGTGAGCAAGCGCTACCTGCGCCGTGCCAACGCCCGCGGCCTGCCCCACGAAGACCTGCTGCAGGAGGGCACCCTCGGCCTGAACCGGGGCTGCGAGAAGTTCGACCCCTCCCGGGGCTACAAGCTGAGCACCTATCTGGTGCCCTGGATTCAGCAGGCCATGGGCCGCCTGCTCGACCATGAAGGCGGTGCCGTGCGGCTGCCGGGGCAGGTGGGTTCGGCCCTGGCCCAGGTCAGTGCGGGCTGGGTGCGCTTCGATGAACTGGCGCCGAGCATGCAGGCGCGGGTGACGGCGGCTGCGGCCGTGCGCTTCCAGGCCCGCCTCGACGGTCGCATCGGCGATGGGGAGACCACCCTGGGGGAACTGGTGGCCGCCCCCAGCAACGATCCTCTCGATCGTCTCGACCATGAGTTGATCCTGCAGCAGATGGCAGCCCACGCCCCCCAAGAGCTGGCCCTGCTCAGGGAGCTGCAGGAGCGCACCCCCGCCCAGGTGGCCTCCGACCTGGGCATCAGCCGGCAGGCGGTGAACGTACGTGTGCACAAGGCCCGCAAGCGGCTCTCCGAGCTGGGGCGCTGAGGGCAGGTTCCAACAGAAACGCCCCCGGCCTTCGGGCCAGGGGCGTTTCCGGAGCACCATGGGGGTGAGGGTGCTCGGGTCCGACGGGGTGGAGCGGACGTCGGTGATTCTTTTCTAAGGGTGGCTCCGGAGGCTCTGACGCCAGAGCCAAGAATCGCAACATGCCCAGCGGCACGGCAGCGCCAGCAGCGGCTCCGGCCCTGGCTCCTGGAGCGAGAATGTAAACGCTGGCACCGGGCGGGCCCGATCCATCACGGATTGCCCGGGGATTCATCTAGATGTGATCCAGTTGACAGCATGGAAGAGCTCGATGGTGAAGGCCCTCCAGTGGTGTGTTGCCCTCAAGCCCACCCGGCCGGGGCTGGGGCGGCGCAAGCGCTGGCTCACCGACCAGGGGGTGTTCACCGCCGATCCCGCCAAGACCCTGCGGGTGGTGAATGCCGAGGTGGCGGCCAGGCGTCTGCAGGCCTTCGTCGAGCTACGCGGTTGGCCCCTGCGGGCGGTGGAACGGCTCACTCTGGTGCCTGACCCGAACCTGGCTTGAGGCCCTGTTGAGGATCGAGGCTCCTGGCGACTCCGAGCAGCGGACGTGTGGCGCTTCTGGTTGATGCCGCTGATGCACAGCGAGCCATTGATGGTGCAGGAGCAGGCCTGTGCGCTGTTCGCCGTGTACGTGGATGAAGACAGCACCGCCTTCGCTGGGGCGGGTCTCCACGCCGGAGGAAGCGGCCTTCCTGCTGGAGCCTGGTTCCCGCTTCTGAAGCGATAGCGAATTGGTGATGTTCGATACAGCGCCAGCCCCCTTGCCGCGTCAGGACAGGCACAAGGATTCATATCTCTCCATGACCGCCACCCGCACCGTTTCTTCCGAGGGGCATGACCTGGCCCGGGCGATGCGTCGTCATCTCTTCTACAGCCAAGCCAAGTCACCGTCGCTGGCCACCCACCACGACCACTACCGCGCCCTGTCCCTGGCGGTGCGCGACCAGCTGCTGCAGAGCTGGGTGGACACCGCCGAGGCCTACACGCGCCAGGGCGTGCGCACGGTGGCCTACCTCTCGGCCGAATACCTGCTCGGCCCTCACCTGGAGAACAACCTGGTGAACCTGGGCCTGCGCGAGGCCGCCCAGGAAGCCTGCTTGGAGCTGGGCCTCGACTACGCCTCCCTGCTGGCGGAGGAGCCCGAGCCAGGTCTGGGGAACGGTGGTCTGGGGCGGCTGGCGGCCTGTTATCAAGAATCGATGGCCAGCCTGGAGCTGCCGGCCATCGGCTACGGCATCCGCTACGAATTCGGCATCTTCCGCCAGCAGATCATCAACGGGGCCCAGCACGAGAGCACCGATCCCTGGCTGCATGGTGGCAACCCCTGGGAGGTGATCCGTCCGGAGTGGAGCTTCCCGGTGACCATCGGCGGTCAGGTGGTTCAGGGGGTGGCCTACGACACCCCGATCCTGGGTTACGGCGTCCACACCGCCAACACCCTGCGGCTGTGGTCGGCCCAGGCCCCCGAATCCTTCGATTTCGCTTCCTTCAACGCCGGCGACTACACCCGCGCCGTGCTCCAGAAGATCGAATCGGAAACCCTTTCCAAGGTTCTCTATCCCAACGATGAGCTGGAGCAGGGCAAGCGGCTGCGGCTCAGTCAGCAGATCTTTTTTGTCTCCTGCTCCCTGCAGGACATGTTCCGCATCCTCAAGGGCCAGGGTCTGGCGGTCACCGATTTCCACCGCAAGTTCGCCGTTCAGCTCAACGACACCCATCCGGCGATCGCCGTGGCTGAGCTGATGCGGCTGCTGATCGACGAACACGGCATCGACTGGGACACCGCCTGGTCGATCACCACCGCCAGCATCAATTACACGAACCACACCCTGTTGCCCGAGGCGCTCGAGACCTGGGGGGTCGAGCTGTTCGCCTGGCTGTTGCCGCGCCAGCTGGAGATCATCTATGAAATCAATGCCCGCTTCCTGCGCCTGGTGCGCCTCCGCTATCCCGGCGATTCCGAGCGGCTCTCCCGCCTTTCCCTGATCTCCGATGGCCCCGATCGGCGGGTGCGCATGGCCAACCTGGCCGTGGTGGGCAGCCAGAAAGTCAACGGGGTGGCGGAGCTTCACAGCGCGCTGGTGCGCAGCGAGCTGTTCCCCGAGTTCGCCGATCTGTGGCCCGAGCGCTTCATCAACGTCACCAACGGGGTCACACCCCGGCGCTGGATGGCCGTGGCCAACCCCGCCCTGGCGACCCTGCTGGATGAGTCGATCGGCAGCGCCTGGCGCCGCGACCTGGAGGAACTCCATAAGCTCGAGCCGTTCGTGGGCGACAGCGGCTTCCTCGATCGCTGGCGGGGCGTGCGTGAGCAGGCCAAGCAGCGGCTTGCCGCCACCATCCATCAGGAGCTTGGTGTGCTGGTCGACCCGGCCTCCCTGTTCGACGTGCAGGTCAAACGAATCCACGAATACAAGCGCCAGCACCTGGCGGCCCTGCAGATCGTGGAGCGTTACCTGCGGCTGCGCAACGGCGAAGCGCTGCCCCCACGCACCTTCATCTTCGGTGGCAAGGCGGCACCTGGTTACGCGATGGCCAAACTGATTATTCGTCTGATCGGTGGCATCGCCCAGATCGTCAACGTCGATCCGGCCATGGACGGGCGCCTGCGGGTGGTCTTCCTGCCCAACTTCAGCGTCAGCCTCGGCCAGAAGGTCTACCCCGCTGTGGATCTCTCCGAGCAGATCTCCACCGCCGGCAAGGAGGCCTCCGGCACCGGCAACATGAAGATGTCCCTCAATGGCGCGCTCACGATCGGCACGCTCGATGGCGCCAATGTGGAGATCCGCGAGCGGGTGGGGCCAGAGCACTTCTTCCTGTTCGGCCACACCGCCGAGCAGGTCACTGAGCTCGACCGCATCGGTTACCACCCGATGCCCTGGCTGGAGAACGACCCGCTGCTGAAAGAGGCGATCGATCTGATTGGCTCCGGCCACTTCAGCGAGGGCGACCGGGAGTTGTTCCATCCACTGCTGGCGAACCTGTGCAGCAGCGATCCCTTCAAGGTGATGGCCGACACGGCCGATTACCGCCGTGCTCAGAATGCGGTGGACCAGGCCTGGGGCGATCCCCTGGGCTGGAGTCGCAGTTCGTTGCTCAACTGCGCCCGTTGCGGGTTCTTCAGCAGCGACCGCTCGATCGCCGAGTACGCCAGCCGGATCTGGAACGTGGAGCCGGTGCCGATCAATGCCTGCGCCGTGGTCCCCGGGGCCTGAGCGTCGTCAGGCTGAGGGCAGCAGGGCCGCTTGCTGGGCATCCAGCCGGCCGGCCTTCTGGAGAACCTCGGTGATCTGGCCGATGGTCAGCACCGCATGGCTGCGGTAGCCGGCTTCGGCCAGACGGCGGCGGGCACCACTGCCGTGGTCGATGAACACCACCACATCGCTCACCTTCAGACCTGAGCTCTCCAGCTTGACGATGCCTTCGAGCACGCTGCCGCCACTGATCAAGATGTCGTCGACCACCACCGCGGTCTCCCCCTCGCTGAAATCCCCCTCGATCAGCCGCCGGGCTCCATGGGCCTTCACCTCCTTGCGCGGGTAGATCAGGGGCCGGTGCAGCAGCAGGGAGAGGCCCGTGGCCGTGGGCAGGGCGCCATAGGGAATGCCGGCAATGCGATCGAAGCGGAGCCCCTCCAGGCGCTCGGCGTAGGCATGCAGCACCCGGTGGAAGAGGTTGGGGTCGGAGATGATCCGCCGCAGGTCGATGTAGTAGGGGAACACCGCTCCTGAGGCCTGGACGTAGCGGCCGAACAGCAGGCAGCCCAGATCGAACAGATCCAGGATCAGCCCGTGGAGGGAATCGTCTTCAGCGGCATTGGGCGAAGCTCCATCTGTGACTCCTTTTTGGCCCTTGGTTGGCGCTTCCGGGGTGGATGGCGGTGGCAGCCAGAGGGCGCAGCTGTCGCCGTTCTCCACCCTCGAGTCCGCCACCTGTTGCCGCATGGCTTCGATCTGGAGCTTGAGACCCTTGGTCAGCGCCGCGATGTCGTCTTCCACCAGCAGGTTCTGGGGCACCGGCAACAGCAGTCCGTCGGCTGAGGCGCTCAGACCAGCCTCGAGCATGGCTTCGAGCCGCTCCTCCTTGCCCCAGAGGCTGCGCAGGATCAAGAAGCGCTCAGGCGCCTCCCTGCGCACCCGCTCGAGGACCTCCGGATCGCTGGTGCCCACCTCCAGCAGCAGTTGCTCGGGCGTGGCCCAGCGCTGACATTCGCGCACGATCGCCAGGTAGAGCGGGTTGCTTTCATCCGGGTGGTGCTGCACCACCCGGGCGCCGGGATTGGAGCTGTGACAGGTGAGCACCACCGCCTTGTCCCCGTAGAGCAGAAAGGGGGCGGCGATGTCCTGGCCGGCCAGGGGGGAGAGAGTGACCGCGTCCACTCCCAGGTCGCGGAAGAGGTACTGGGCCAGGGCGGAGGAGGAATTCAGATCGCCGTGCTTGGCATCGAGGATCAGGGGCAGGTCGCCGGGCACCAGGGAGCGCACCTCATGGAGCAGCTCCAGACCGATCGGCCCCAGCGACTGGTAGAAGCCGAGGCTGGGCTTGTAGGCGCAGACGTGGTCGGAGGTGGCCTCGATCACCGCCTTGATCCAGCGGCGCGCCTGGGACAGAAAGGACCCGCCCCCGGGATGGGAGCGGGCCCAGCTCTGAAGCATCTCGGGGTTGGGATCCAGCCCCGTGATCAGCAGCGACTGTCGGCTGGCGATGGCGTCGGTGAGGGTGACGAAACAGCTCATCGACGCTCAGGTCCTGCGAGGGTGTTGGCAGAGCCTGGCGCACTCAGCGGATGAACAGCATCTCCTGGTAGCTGGGCAGGGGCCAAACGGCATCGTCCACCAGGGCTTCGAGGCCATCGACGGCCTCGCGGATCTTGTGCATCAGTGGCAGCAGGGTGTCGGCGCAATGGCGCATGTGGGCGGTTTCGCCATGGGGGGGGCTGGGAATCGCGGCTTCCAGGGCCGTGCAGTTGGCGAGCAGATCCTGGTTGAGGCTGGCAATGCGGCCGGCCATGGCGCGATCGGGGGGAAGGCCCAGATTCTCCTGGTAGCGCAGCGAATTGGCCAACTGGCCCAGGTACTCCATCACCGCTGGGTACACCTGTGTGCGGGCGATCTGAAGGGCGAGTTTCGCCTCCACCTCCACGGCGAGCACGTACTGCTCGGCGTAGACCTCGAAGCGGCTGTGCAGCTCCACAGGAGTGAGGACTCCGGTGCGGGCGAACAAATCCTTGATGTTGTCGCGCTCCAACACCAATACGGCATCGGCCGTGGTGGGCAGATTCTCCAGACCGCGCTCGTTGACGGCCATCTGGTGCCACTCGCTGGAGTAACCGTCGCCGCCGAACACGACATTGCCGTGCTCCTCCATGATCACCTTGAGCACAGCCGTGGCCGCATCCTGCAGGGAGGCGCCGGCGTTCATTTTGGCCTCCAGTTCATTGGAAACGTATTCCAGTGAATCGGCCATCATCGTGTTCATTGCCACCAGCGGACCGGCCACCGATTGGTTGGAGCCAACGGCGCGGAATTCAAAGCGGTTGCCGGTGAAGGCAAACGGGGAGGTGCGGTTGCGATCGCCCGGATCCTTGGGGAATTCGGGCAGGGTGTCGACGCCGAGCTGCATCATGCCGCCGTGGTCGGTGCTGCCGAGGTTGCCGTTCTTGATCATCGTGTACACCTCCTCGAGCTGGCTGCCGAGGTACACCGAGATGATCGCCGGAGGGGCTTCGTTGGCACCGAGGCGGTGATCGTTGCCGGCGGTGGCCACCACCGCACGCAACAGCGGGCCATAGAGATGAACCCCGCGGATCACCGCCCCGCAGAACAGCAGGAACTGCATGTTCTCCTCAGGGCTGCTGCCGGGATCGAGCAGATTTCCCTGGGTGGCGTTCCCCACGGACCAGTTGACGTGCTTACCGGAGCCATTGATTCCTTCAAAGGGCTTCTCATGCAGCAGGCAGTTCATCCCGTGCTTGCGCGCCGTGTTCTTCAGCAGCGTCATCGTCAACTGCTGGTGGTCGGTGGCCACGTTGGCCGCCTCAAAGAAGGGGGCAAGCTCAAACTGACCGGGGGCCACCTCGTTGTGACGGGTCTTGGCGGGAATGCCCAGCTTGTACATCTGCTGTTCCACGTCCTGCATGAACACCTGCACCCGCTGGGGGATGGCGCCGAAGTAGTGGTCGTCGAACTGCTGGCCTTTCGCCGACGGGGTGCCGAACAGGGTGCGGCCGGTCAGCAGCAGGTCGGGGCGCAGGCTCACGAACGCACTGTCGACCAGGAAGTACTCCTGCTCGGCGCCGCAGCTGGAGTTCACCGGCGCCACTTCGGTGTTGCCGAGCAGCTTCAGCAGGCGCTGGGCCTGCTTGTTCATCGCCGCGTTGGAGCGCAGCAGCGGCGTCTTCTTGTCGAGTGCCTCGCCGGTCCACGAGACGAACACCGTGGGGATGCAGAGGGTGACGCCGTTGGGCGTCTCCATCAAGAAGGCGGGGCTGGTGATGTCCCAGGCGGTGTAGCCGCGGGCTTCGAAGGTGGAGCGGATGCCGCCGTTGGGGAAGGAGGAGCCGTCCGGTTCGCCCTGCACCAGCACCTTGCCGGTGAACTCACAGATGACGGAGCCATCGCTCTGGGTGGAGATGAAGCCGTCGTGCTTCTCGGCCGTGGAGTTGGTGAGCGGATAAAAAACGTGGGCGTAGTAGAGCGCGCCGCGGCCCACGGCCCAGTCCTTCATCGCCTGGGCCACCACGTTGGCCACGGAGACATCAAGCTTGCCGCCCGACTTGATGGTGTTCTGCACCGACTTGAAGATGTCCTTGGGCAAGGACGACTTCATCTGCGACAGGCTGAACACATCGCTGGCCCAAAGCTCCTGGAGGGGCGCTGTGGGAGCGGTGATCGCTGCCGGGCGCTCCTGGGTTCGTTGGATGGCGGCGAGGCGTTGGGGGCTGGGCATTGGTTGCGAATTTGTCTGCACCCAGCCAATGAGCAGGTGTGGGCTCTCGGAGACGCCGTTGATACAAAAGTTGGCTTCAGCGCTGGCCCAACAGCTCGATCCAGCTCAGGGGGAGCTCCGGGTTCGCGCTAGCCGACCTCCGGGTCCGCTCAGTCGGTGCCAGGGGCAGCAGGTCGCTCGTCCAGGTGGCCGGGGGGCGTGGGTTGGGGGCGCCGACAGCCCGAAGGAGCCGTGGCGGGGATGCATGGGACATGGTGAAACAAGCCTCCGAGGGAGGGTCAAAAGGGATGGGATGGAACGCAGGACCCCGTTCCTGGGGGCTCCACTGCTTGGTCAGGGTTCGAATGCTCGGGTGGAGCCTTATGACCGATCTCAAGGACGGCATCCCCTGAAGCCTGGGGATGGATCGCGTACGCGCTGGAACTGAACGCCCTAGGGAAGGGAAGGTTCAGAGGAAAGATCCACCGTTGGTTTTCGGGTGGAACAGCCGGTGAGTTTGTGGAGCTTCCACCGGTTGATTCATCTTACACAGTCGACCAGGAATCGAGTGAGGCCTGACTGAGGGCCATCGCTTTTCCCCGCCAACCTTCGTATCTTCGGTCCACACCTGGTGATCCACAGCCCGGAGGGAGTGACTCTGACCACCAACCCCATCTGCCTCCGTCCCGAGTCCTTTCTTCTGTTGCCCAGGGACGGGCTGCTTCTGGTGGACAGCCAGGGAGTCGTGCTGCACGTCAATTCGATTGCCCGGCAGCGCCTTGGGGTCAGCGCCGATGAGGCCACGGGCCAGCCGTTGGTCTCGTTCTGGCCTGAGCTGGCCGAGCTGATCGGGCGACGGAGCGACTGGGAGAACCGAGGACCCGTCGACGCCATGCTGAGCTGGGCCGGTGCCCCGATCACCGTGCGCACATTTCGCACCGACAACGGCGTTGGTGTGGGCGTGCTGGCTGGACTCCATGAACCCGAGACGCCCGGGCCGCGCCAGTCGCTGGTGGAGAGCGTGCTGGAGGCGGTCACCGATTCAGTGGTGGTGACCACGGCGGAATACCTGGATTTCCCAGGGCCGGTGATTCTCTATGTGAATTCCGCTTTCCTGGCCCAGACAGGGTACGAACTCAACGAGGTGCTCGGCCGAAGTCCCCGCCTGTTGCTGGGCGCTGAAAGTGATCCGGCCAATCGCAGCCGCCTGCGCGGCGCCTTGCAGAGGGGCGAGCGGGTGAGCATGGAGCTCCCGAACATCACCAAGGACGGCAGCACCTACTGGGTGGAAATCGACCTGGTGCCCTTGATCGATGAGACCGGCGCCGTGACCCAGTGGGTTTCGGTGCAGCGCAACATCTCAGAACGGCGCTCCAACCAGGAGGCCCTGGCCGAGCAGGCTCTGCGTGATCCGGTGACCGGTCTGCCCAACCGTTTAGCCCTCCACTCCCGGCTCAAAGAGGCCCTGCAGCGCCTGAACCGGCGCGAGGGCCAGATGGCCGTGCTGTTCTGCGATTTGAACCGCTTCAAGGAGATCAACGACATGCACGGCCACCATGTGGGTGACCAGTTGCTGGTGGAAATCGCCTCCCGACTTCGGGAGGCCCTGCGCCCCGAGGACACCCTGGCCCGGCTCGGTGGCGATGAGTTCGTCGCCGTTGCCGAGAACCTGGTGGAGGTGGCCGACGCCGTGCAATTGGCCCTGCGGCTCAAGGAACGGCTAGGGGCCCCCTGGTTGATTGAAGGCCAGTCCTACCGGCCGTCGATGAGCATCGGCATCGCCATGACGACGGAGACCTCCGAGTCGGTGGATGAAATGCTGCGGCGTGCCGATCTGGCCATGTATCAGGCCAAGGAGGCAAAGGGAGCCGGAGTGGCGATCTACGACCGCTCCGTCGACGAGCAGCTGAAGTTGTCGATCTCGGTGCGTCGTCAATTGCACGAGGCGATCGAAGGTGACGGGCTGGTGCTGGAATACCAGCCGATCGTCGACCTCGCCGATGGCTCGATCCACGGCGCCGAGGCCCTGGTGCGCCTGCAGGGAGGCGATGGTCGCCTGATCCCCCCCAACGACTTCATCCCCCAGGCGGAGGTCACCGGTCTGGTGGTGCCCCTGGGGGAATGGGTGATCCGTCACGCCTTCGCCGAGCTGAGGGCCTGGCGAGACAGTGGGCACCACTATTCGATGTCCATCAACGTCAGTCCCTCCCAGCTGCGGGTGCCGGGCCTGGGGAGCTATCTACTCAAACAGGCGGAGCTGAGCGGTGTGGATCCCAGTTGGGTGGCGCTCGAGGTCACCGAAACCGTGCTGATCAACCATCCCAAGGTGACCTTCGACGAGCTGGGCTTGCTGCGGGAGGCCGGGGTCAAGGTTCACCTCGACGACTTCGGCACCGGTTACTCCAGCCTTTCCTGGTTGACACAATTTCCTGTGGATGCGATCAAGATCGACCAGACCTTCACCGCCGAACTGGGTCTCGATCCACGCAAGACCGCGATCATCCGCGCTTTCATCCAGGTGGCCCAGGAACTTGAGTTCACCGTGGTGGCCGAAGGGATCGAAACAGAGCTGCAGAAGAGCTTGCTGAAGAAGCTCGGCTGCGACCGAGGGCAGGGCTTTCTGTTCGCCAGGCCCTCCCGCCTGGGGCCCGCAAGCTGGGGCTGATCCCTACCTGGCTTTGCTCAGGCCGCGGACGGCAGGCGGGGCAGGGGACCGTCCCGGTCCGAGCGGAAGGTGATCTGCAGACCCGGTGCTTTCTGGCTCACCAGGGCGATCAGGCGTTCGAAGGCCCGCTGGGTGACGGGGGCGCCTTTGCCCATGGGCTCCCGACTCATGATCACCACATCCAGTTCAGGGCCGCTGGCCTGGGGCTGGACATCGGCGAAGAGTTGCAAGGTCATCCCCTCGGGGGCGGATCGGAACAGGGCGCTGAGGTGGGCTGGAGCCTGTTGATCGATGCTGGCCTCGATCTCCTCGAGCACCGGCATCAGCTGGGGGATCAGCTCCCGGGCCAACGCCGGTTCGGGGGATTTGAGAACCAGAATCAGCCGCGCCATGGGGCTCCTCAGTGAAAATCCATCTTGCCCTGCGGCGGACGCGGCACGATCTTCCAGGTGCTCGCCAGGAGCGTAAGCAGGGCATCCACCGTGCCCATGCGCCGTGGCTTCTGGTACCAGGCGGTGCCGTCGTAAAGCAGGGCAATCAGGGCGCTCAGCTCTGGCTCGCTAAGGGGGGCGAACGCCAGTCGCAGACGATGGGCGCCATCTCCATGCTCATCAGGAAGGGTCCGTACCGGCAGTTCGATGTGCTCTTCCACCAATGTCAGCTGGCCGCTGAGGCCCTGCTGGACGCGGAACGCCTCCTGGTTCAGCACCAAGGAGGCCCCTGATTCGGAGACGTCAGTGGTGGTGCCCCAGAGCTCATGGCCACCGATCCGCAGGCTGGCGATGCGTTGGAGCGGAAAACGATCGCTCTGGCGTTCCACGGGCCGATCGACGCAGGCCAGTAAACAGGTGAGCACCACCCAGGCGTTGTAGAGGTTCCAGGCGAGCATCAGCCCTTCCCCCTCGAAAGACTGCCGGCTCCAGCTGGGGCCCACCAAGGGCAGCCCGTAGAACAGCACCAGGCTCACCACCAGCACCGTGAGGTGAGCGATGAATGGCCAGGCCAGGCCCAGATCCAGCTGGCCGCCGCCGCTGCTCACATCCTTGTTGGTGACCAAGCTGCCCAGGATCCGGAAGGGGCTGACCAGGATTTGGAGGATGCGCCCCACGGCCGGAAAGCAGAACAGCGACTCGTAGACCTCGTTCCAGAACTGGAAGTGATGGTGATTGGTCAGCCAGGTGGTGAGCGTGTACATCAGGATCACGAAAGGCAGCCCATAGGCCAGGTATTCGATCGGCGGGGCGGCGATCAGCGTGAACCCCAACACCAGGCTGACGAGGGGAAATAGCAGATAAACCAGTCGAAAGAATGGTGTGAAAAGACTGATCAGCAGATTGAAATAGAAACTCTTCTGGCCGAGGTTCAGCTTGCTCCAGATCGGCAATTCCTTGCCCGAGTAGTAGATCTGGAAGTTACCCTGCATCCAGCGCAGGCGCTGGTCGAGATAGTCCCGGAAGCTGCGGGGAACTTCCCCGAGGCTGAGGATTTCATCGAGATACACCATCCGCCAGCCCCGGGTGAGCAGCTTGGTGCCGGTCTGGTGATCTTCAATGATGCAACTTGTCACGTATCCTCCCAGCGATTCGATCGCGGTGCGGCGCGCTACGTAGGAGGTGCCGCAACAGATCACGGCGTTGAAGTTGTCTCGAATGACCTGCAGGTAATGAAAGAAATAATCCATGTCATCGGGCATCACCGATTCCAGCCCGAGGTTGCGGTTGTGGAAATCGGAGTTGAAGTAGTGCTGGGGTGTCTGCACCAAGGCGACGCCGGAATCCTGGAAGAAACCGACGGTGCGCTCAAAGAAGTTCCGAAAGGGAACAAAGTCGCAGTCGAAGACGGCGATCAGCTCGGCGGAGGTGTGGGCCAGGGCGTAATTCAGGTTGCCGGCCTTGCGGTGGCTGTTGTCTGGGCGACTGAGGTAATCCACCCCAAGGCGCTCGGCAAGGGCGGCAAGGGCGGGGCGGTGACCATCATCGAGGATCGTGATCGTCTTGTTGGCGTAGCGAATGTTCTTGCTGGCGAGCACGCACCGCTGGACCAGTCGCTCTGATTCGTTGTAGGTGGGAATCCAGATGTCCACCTTGGGCTGATGCTCCTTGGTCCAGCCAGCCAGCCGGTTCGCCTCCCGCCGCCGTTGCAGCGGTTCGTAGACGATCGAGGGAATGAACTGCACAGCGCTGGTGATCAGGTAGACGGCTTCGCAGAGAAACAGCGTCAGGCTGAAGGCCAGGCTGATGGGATGGGCCGTGTTGATCGTGGTGCTGCGCCAGATGAAGTAGCGCAGGCCCATCAGCGACAGCACGGTGAGCACCAGCGCATGGCTCCAGCGCCGCCGCGGCAGCAGGTTCACCCCCAGGGCCATCCCCAGGGCGAGAACCACGGGCAGCACGGCGTCGAGCCAGAGGTCCTTGACCTGCCACTGCTCGGGCAGGGTGCGGTTGCTGAGCGGGTTGAGCTGCAGGGATCCCAGCCAGCCAGGCTGCAGGTTCACGAGCAGCAGGGCGCCGATCAGCAGCAGGATCGAGGCCAGCAGCAGCCACCAGACCCAAAGGGAGATGGTGGGAGTACGCAAGCTGAGCGGGCCGGGCCGCTGGGGGCTCATCGCTCGAAGCTCACCCGCGCCGTGAAACCCACGTAGCAGAACTTCAGGGGGGGAGCGGGGATGTCGTTGAGGATCCGCACGCGGACCTGGCTTTCGCGGGCCAGGTTGATCGGGATCGGGTTGGTGTCATCTTTCAGGGACACCCGGCCCAGGCCGGAGCGGATCGTGGCCACCTCACCGCGCAGGTCGAGGGAGTCCCCCACCAGGTCAATGCGGGCCGGGCCGCCGATGCGCACGCGGTTGAGATCACTTTCCTTGACGAAGGTGGTGATAAAGCGGTCCTTGCAATCGATCAGCTGCAGCACGGGCGCCTCGGCCCGCAGCGTGTCCCCCTGGTTGGCCAGCAGCCTCCAGACCACGGCCTGGCGTGGGCTCACCAGGGTGCTTTCCGATTGCAGCCCGCGGGCGACCCCGGCGGTCTCCAGCTGCTTGGTCAACCCCTCCACCCGCTTGGCCTGGGTGCGGCGCCGGCCTTCGAGTCGCTGCAGCTTGAGCTTGGCTTCCTGCAGCCGCACGGCGGGATCGAAGTTGCTGCGGGTGGTGGTCAAGGTGAGGTTCTTGCGGGCGGCCGCCACCACGCTTTTCTGACCGGCCAGGCGTTCCTCGAGAGCCGCCAGTTGCTCCCGCTCACGGGCGAGGTCGGTGCTGGCCCGGTCCACCACCGTTTCCGCCACTGCTCCGGCGCGAAACAGGGTCTGCTGACGCTTGAGATCCCGATCGATGAAGGCCACCTCCTCCCTGGAACGGCGCACCTCCGCTTCCAGGCGTTGCAGCTCCCGGCTGCTGCGCTCGATCTCCAGTGCCTGTTGCTGGTCAGCGTCGTTCCGGATGGTCTCCACCAGCAGACGTTGCTTGGCCACCTCCTCGTCGAGCTCCTCCAGGTCACTTCCAGCCGTGAGCAGGGAAGTCTTGAGGTTGCGCAGCTCCAGGCCGCTGGCGCGGGGGTCCTCCACCCGGCCCAGGGACTGGCCAGCACTGACGGCACTGCCGGCCTTGGCCCTGAGCTCCACCAGGATGCCGCTGATGGGCGTCTTGATGTCGATCGGAGTGGCCTCCACCACCGCATCCCGAGAACGGGCCGTGAGGAAGTTGGCGAGAACCGCCACAGCCGTCACAGCCAGGCCGCCAGCCAGGATGAGGATGAATACGTTGGCGGCTCGACTGCGCCGGATCGGTTCTTCCGCCTGTCTGGAGCCGCTCCTGTCGTCGTCGCTGACTCCGTTGATGTCTGCTTTGGCGTCCTGGGGCCGCTCAGGGATCTGGGGGGTCATCCTGAACACTGCCTTGAATCAAGATTAGCGAGCGTCGCCACTGGGCCAACCCACCGCCGCGCCCCCGGGCGCTGAGGATCGTGCCGTTGGCCTCCAGGCCGATCAGGGCAAAGAAGGGAAGCTTGCCCACCGCGGCTGTGTCGAACGGTTCGCTGGCGGCAAGGGTCCGCTCCAGGGCGCGCCAGGAGCCCACCAGCAGCTCCAGATGCTCGAAGCGGAACACGAGCAGGGGGCGCCGGCCCTGCAATCGGGCGGGTCCTTCGAACCGAAGTTGCAGGGCCCCCAGCCGCACCGAATTGAACACCCGCAGTGCGGCACCCTCAGGTGCCCCCAGCGGGTCCGCCGCGCGGATCTCCAGCTGGGCCCCCAGGCCCCTCAGCAGGGCGCCATTGAGTGGCGATGGCTCAGCGCTGCGCCTGGGCCACACCTGCTCCAGGCGCCAGACGCCCAGGAGATCGGCCGCGGTGAGGCCACTGCCCAGCCGCCGGCTGCGGCGCTCCTGATCGGACAACGAAACTCCCATGGCCCCATTCTGGGCGCGGCACCCCAGCTCCGCCGCCGCCCGGGGGTTGAGATGATTGACACGGTGTCACCAACGGCCATGACTCCTTTGACCACCAGAGTGCGTGGCGGCTTCTGGCTGCCGATCCTGGTGCTGGCGGTTCCCTGGGGCCAGGAACTGATTGATCAGCTGGTCTTCGGCGGCCAGTGGAACCTGCCCATGGAGCCCGGCGGCTCGTTCCTCGGTGTGCTCACCGCCCCCTTCAGCCACGCCGGCTTCGCCCACCTGGTCAGTAATTCGCTTTGGTTCCTTCCCCTCTCCTGGCTGGTGCTGCTCCAGGGCCGCCGCGACTACCTGGCGGTCTGGCTGGGGGTCTACCTGATGGCGATTCCCGTCTGGCTGTTCTGGCCCTACGGCAGCCATGGGCTCTCGGGGGTGGTCTATGGGCTGCTGGGCTATCTGCTGCTGGTCGGCTGGCTGGAGAAACGGGTGGGCTCGTTGCTGCTCTCGGTGTTTGCCTTGCTCAGCTATGGGGCCTTGCTTCCCAGCCTGTTGCCCTTCCTCAGCCCACCGGGGGTGAGCTGGATCGGCCACCTTTCGGGCTTCGCCGGAGGCGTGCTGGCGGCCTTCGCCGTGCACAAGGAGTCGACCTAAGTTGGAATCTCTACCCCTCCTTGATGGGCGATGGCGGATTCGGCCCCTGGCTGGCTTGAGCGTGGTTGGCGGGCCCTGGGGCGCACCCCTTCCCTGGTCAGCGCCATGGCGGTGCTGAGCCTGGGGCTGGTGGTGTCCAGTTCGGTGCTGATCAAGGGCTTCCGCCAGGCCAACGACAGCATCACCGTCACCGGCGCCAGCACCGAGCGCATCCGCAGCGACGCGGTGGATTGGACCCTGGAGGTGCGCCAGGGGGGTGCCAGTCAAGGGGACTCCTACAAGGCGCTGCTGCCGGCTGTGGCCAGCACCACCGCCTTCCTGCGCGCCCAGGGGTTGACGGAGGCCGAGGTGCAGCTGGGGGCCGTCAAGTCCGACCGCGACGACGTCCGCGACCCGCGCACCGGTGAGCTGCGCTCCAGCGTCTGGACCAGCCGTCAGCCGATCCAGGTGGCCAGCGCCCGGGTGGAGAAGGTGGCCCAGGTGGCCCGTGCCGCGGCCCAGTTGATCGGCGAGGGGGTGCCGCTGACGATCAACGACCCCGCCTACACCTACGGGCGGCTGGCGGAAAAGCGCGTGGACATGCTCGCCAAGGCCACCCGTGATGCCCGGGCGCGGGCCAAGGCCATCGCCGCGGAAGCCGGCGCCAGGATCGGGGCGATCGTGAACGCCGACACGGGCTCGTTCCAGATCACCGCCCCCAATTCCACCGAAACCGGCGATACGGGCTCCTACGACACCCGCACGATCGACAAGGACATCACCGCCGTGATGGCCGTCACGTTCCGCGTGGAGTGATTTGTTGGCTGCGTCTGGGCGGCGTGATGCAGCCGAGCGCTCAGAACGGATCGCGCTCGATTCCCACACCGCTGGGGGCGAACAGGAAGATCAGATCATCGAGCTGCTCCTGGTGGCCATCGATGGCGAACACGCCCCCGGCGACGAAGTCGGCGGCCCGCTGGGCTTCCGAGGGCTCCATGGCGGAAAGGTTGAGCAGCACCGTCTTGCGCTCGCGCACGGCCATGACCGCTTCGGAGACCTCCTCGAAGCGGCGGGGCTGCATCAGGACCACCTCGTGGCCCCCCTCGGCAAAGCGGGTCATGACCTCAGGCTGGCGCGACCGGCTCCTTCTCGCCACTCGGCCCAGGAGTTCCTTGATGGAGCGCCCCCTGGTCGGCTGCGGCTCCATCCACAGCGATCTGTGGTCGCAGCCCCAGCCGCGCCGCGAAGCCTTCGGCGCTCACATAGAACACCGGAGTGATGTAAAGCGTCACGATCTGGGAGACCACCAGGCCCCCCAGCACCACCAGGCCCAGGGGGCGGCGGGCCTCGGCCCCGGCACCGAGGCCCAGGGCAATCGGCATGACGCCGATCACCGATGACACAGTAGTCATCATAATCGGCCGGAAGCGTGTCAGTGAAGCCTGGTAGATCGCTTCGATGGGCGTCAGCCCCGTGCGCGAGGCCACGACGGCGAAATCGATCATCATGATGCCGTTTTTCTTGACGATGCCGATCAGAAGAATCAGGCCGATGTAGCTGTAGATGTTCAGCTCCGAGCCAAACAGGATCAAGGTGGCCAGGCCCCCCACCGCCGCCGAGGGCAGGCTGGTGAGGATCGTGAGTGGATGGATGAAATCCTCATAGAGGATCCCGAGCACCACGTAGATCACCAGGATCGCCAGAATGGCCAGCCAGCCCAGGTTGGCGAAGGATTCGCCGAACACCTTGGCGTCCCCCTGGAAGCTGGTGCTCACCCCCGCCGGCAAGCTCTCGCGCGCCAGATCGCTGATTGCTGCGGTGGCCCGATCGAGCGACACCCCCGGGCGCACGTTGAACGAAAAGGTGACCGAGGGCAGCTGCGCATTGTGGTTGATCGAGACGATGCCGCTGCCGCGCTCCAGGCTGGCCACCGCACCGAGGGGAACGAGCTTGCCGGCGCTGTTGCGGATCGAGAGCAGATCCAGATCGGCCGGTGAATTCTGATCCACCAACTTGACGCCACTGATCACGGCGTACTGGCCGTCAGATTTGTAGATCGTTGAGATCTGACCTTCGCCGTAGGCGTCCCGCAAGGTGCTCTGAAGGGTGGCCACGTTCAGGCCCAGGGCCGCCGCCCGGTCGCGGTCGATGTTCACCTTGAGCTTGGGGTTGTTCAGCAGCAGGTCACTGTTGACATCAGTGAGGTCGCCCATGGCGCGCAACTGGCGCTCGAAACCGGGCGCCACCTCCAGCAGCTGGGCCAGATCGATCGCCTGGAGCGTGAACTGATAGCGGGCGCGGCTCTGGCCGCCGCCGATGCTGATCGCCGCCGGCTGGCGCACGAAGCCCCGCAGGCCGGGGATGCTGTTGACCGTGCGCCGCAGGCTCCGGCTCAGCTCCGCGGCCCCCAGGGGGCGCACCGAGCGGGGCTTGAGGCGCAGGAACAGGCGGCCACTGTTGGAGGAGGCGTTGGGGCCGCCGGAGCCGATGGTGCTGTTCACCCCGTCGATGTTGGGGTTGGCCAGCAGCTTGCTCGCCAGCTTGTCCTGGAGGGCCGCCATCTCCGGAAACGAGATGCCCTCGGAGGCCTGGGTGTTGACGGTGAGCTGGCCGGTGTCCACATCAGGAATGAACCCTTTCGGCACCATCTGAAAGAACAGCACCGTGAGCACCAGCAGGGCCACGGAAAACAGATGCACGGCCCGGGGCCGGCGCAGGGCGGTGCCCAGGGTGCTGGCGTAAAGGTTGCTGAGGCGATCGAAGGATCGGTTGAACCAGCGCAACAGCTGGTTGTTCTCCAGCAGCCCGCTCGGCCTGGCGCCGGTTTCGGGCAAAAAGCGGGCCGCCATCATCGGCGTGAGTGTCAGGGCGACGACGCTCGAGAACATCACCGCCACGCTCAGGGTCACGGCGAACTCCCGGAACAGGCGTCCGAGCAGGCCCCCCATGAACAGAATCGGGATGAACACCGCCACCAGGGCCACGGTGGTGGAGATCACGGTGGTGGTGATTTCCTCGGAGCCCAGCAGCGCCGCCGTCCAGCGCCGCTCCCCTTGCTCCTGGCGGCGCACGATGTTCTCCACCATCACGATCGCGTCGTCGACCACGAAGCCCACGCTCAAGGTGAGCGCCATCAGCGAGATGTTGTTGAGCGAATACCCCAACAGCCAGATCACCCCGAAGGTGGCCACCAGCGAAATCACGATCGCCAGGGCAGGCAACGTGGTGGTCATCGGCGAGCCGAGGAACAGGTAGACCACCACGATCACCAGGGCGATGGTGAGCAGCAGGGTGTGCTCCACATCGGTGATCGATTCCTTGATCGCCTCGGAGCGATCAAACAGCACATCCAGGTTGATGGCGGCGGGAATCGAGGCCTTCAGCTCCGGGATCAGCGCGCGGATCTTGGCGGTGATCGCCACCGTGTTGCTGCCCGGTTGACGCTGGATCGCCAGCACGATCGACCGGGTGCCGTTGTACTTGCTGGCGAGGCGCTCATTGGCCACCGAATCGAATACCTCGGCCACATCGGAGAGGCGCACGGGTGAACCGTCCCGGTAGGCGACGATCAGCTGGCGGTAACCGGCGGCGTCATCGAGGCGGCCATTGTCTTCGACGGAGTAGGTCTGCTTGGGTCCGTAGAGGTTGCCCGTGGGCAGATTGGAGTTCCCGCCGCGCACGGCATTGAGGGCTTCGTCGATGCCGATTCCCTTGGCGCCAAGGGCCTGGGGGTCGAGGCGCACACGCACGGCATACTTCTGGGCCCCGAACACCTGCACCTGGGAGACCCCGTCGAGCATCGAGAGCCGTTGGGCCAGTTGCACCTCCGCGGCCCGGTTCACCTCCGCCAGCGGCAGCACCTCCGAGCTGAGCACCAGGTAGAACACCGGCTGCTCGGCCGGGTTCACCTTGCGCAGGGAGGGGGGTGAGGGCAGATCGGGGGGCAGCTGCCGGCTGGCCTGGGCGATCGCCGTCTGCACGTCCTGGGCGGCGGCGTCGATGTTGCGCTCGAGGTTGAACTGGAGCGTGATCTGGGTGCTGGACTGGCTGCTGCTGGAGGTGATCGTGCTGATGCCGGCCACGGTGGAGAACTGCTGCTCCAGGGGGGTGGCGACCGCGGTGGCCATGGTCTCCGGACTGGCCCCCGGCAGGGAGGCGCTCACCTGCAGGGTGGGGAAATCGATCGTGGGCAGATCGTTGATCGGCAACTGGCCGTAGCCGATCAGGCCGAAGATCACCAGGGCCACGGCGATCAGCGTGGCGGTGACCGGCCGCCGGATCATCTGGTTCGCGAGGCTCATGGCTTGGTGCCTCCCTCGCGACTCGGTTGGCGCGGCCCCCCCGGGCGGGCCGGACGCTCGGAGAGGCTCGCTCCGGGGCTGAGGGCGAACTGCCCCTTGGTGACCACACGATCACCAAGGCTCAGTCCGCCGAGCACCACCACATCACCATCGGCGGCGGGCCCGGTGCGGATCGGCCTGACCTCGGCCTTGCCGGCCTTGGGCTTGCCGCTGGCCAGGTAGACGTAGCTGCCCTTCTGGCCGATCTGCACCGCCGTCTGCGGCACCAGCAGCACGTTCTCGAGCCGCTCCAGCTGCAGCCGTCCCTTGACGAACTGACCCGGCACCAGCCTCTGGTCGTCATTGGCGAAGCGGCTCTTGATCCGCGTGGTGCCCGTGGTGGCATCGACCGCGTTGTCGATCGAGCTCAGCCGTCCGCGGATCGGTGCCGCGCCGGGGCCGCTGGCCTCCAGCTGCACCGGCAGGCCCGGCCGCAGCTGGCCCAGCAGCCGCTGGGGCACGGCGAAGACCACGTCGATGGGCGAGAAGCTGTTGACCAGCAGCAGCGGTGTGTTGTCCTGTTCGCGCACGTAGTTGCCCACGGTGACGCGCAGTTGGCCGGCGCGGCCGCTGATCGGCGAGCGGATCTGGGTGCGCTGGAGCTGCAACCGCGCCGTGGCCTCGGCGGCCCGGGTCGCCGCCAGATTGGCCAGGGCGCTGCTCACGGCGCTGCGGCTGCTCAAAGCGGTGGCCTCGGCGCTGTCGGCCTCACTCACAAACTGATCCTGCTGGTCGCTGCTCACGGCGCCCTGGCGTCCCAGGTTGCGGTAGCGCTCGGCCCGCACCCGGGCGGTGCGTGCCTGCGTGGCCGTGCGCGTGGCTTCGGCCCTGGCCTGGAGCACCCCCGCCTCGGCCTTCTGGCTGTTGGCACGGGCCTGGTTCAGGGCGGCCTGAAACTCGGCGGGATCAAGGCTGAGCAGCAACTGGCCGGCGCTCACCTGCTGGCCCTCGCGGAAATGCACCTTCTTCAGCATGCCCGACAGCTCGGGGCGAATGGCGGCGGAGGCCACCGCCTTGACCTCGCCGGTGAGCGGGAAGACCACATCGAGCTGGCCGCTGCGCACCTGGGCGGTTTCCACCAGGACAGGGGGGCGTTTGCGTTGCTCGCTCTCCTTCGGCAGCAGCCCTCGAACCAGCACGAGGCCCAGGGCGAGCCCACCGGCGACCAGCAGCCAGCGGGTGGGTCGTGGCATCCGCTGCCAGCGCTCGCGCAGGGGCCGAGTCAAGGGGACTGAATCCGTCACCGGGCCACCGTAGAAGCCGGATATGGGGCTTGCGTGTGCTGGCTACCACCGGAAGCGATCAAGCTGTGACCAGGTCTGTCCTTGGCTCAGGCCTGAGTTCGTCCGTGCAGCTGCCCGGCCGCCGCCCCATCGATCTGGCCGGCGTAGGCGCCGCGCCCCGCGATGCAGGCGGCGCCGCAGCGGGCGCCCAGGGCCAGGGCATCCTCCAGGCTCCAGCCGGCCGCCAACGCCGTGGTCAAGCCACCGGCGAAGGAATCGCCGGCCCCGTAGCTGTCCCCGTCGCCGCCCTCCAGCGCCACGGCGCTTGGCTGCGGCGCCCTGAAGCGTCCCCCGGGCCGGGTGAAACCGCCCCGGGCCCCTTCCGTTCCCACGTAGACCCCTGGCGCAGGCTCCAGGTCGCCGGGGGCATAGGCCTCACCGGGATCGCTGGCGCTGCCCACCAGGGCATCGAGGCAGATGCCGGCGGCACGGATCAGGGGCAGCCCCAGCCGCGGTGTGGCCGCCAGCACCCGCGCCCCACGGGCCCGTCGCAGCGCTTCGACGTCGCCAGCGGTCGCGAACACACCGTCGCAACGCTCGAGCTGCTCCCAGGGCAGATCGTCACTGGCGCAGGGGCTGAGCCGCTCGCCGAAGACGGTGATCGTGCGCTCGCCCCCCGGTTCGATGAAGGTGATCGCCCGGCGGGTGGGGGCGTCCCGCCAGGCGATGTGCAGAGTCAGGCCCAGGGCCTTGAGTTCGGCGGCGCAACGCTCGCCGAGGGGATCGCGGCCGAGGGCGGTGTAGAAGCGGGCGCCGCCCGCCAGACGGGCCATCTGGGCGGCCACCACGGCCCCACCGCCGGCCGCCTGCTCGAACAGATCGCTGGCGTGCTGGATATCACCCGATCGCGGCAGGGCCGGCACCCGCACGAAGCTGACCCACTCCACGTGGCCCAGCACCGCCAGTCGCAACTCCTTAATGAGTGGTTTCAATGGCCCCGGGGGTGAATAGAACGGAGGTAGCTCAACCGGAGGCCGCCGTGGGACACCGCCATCGCTCCCCCCATCGCTCCAGTGACCAGCATCGGGGCCGCTCCGCGCCCACGCCGGAGGCCCAGCGGGCGGTGGAGCGGATCCACGCCAGCACCACCGCCCATTGGCGCAGCTTGATCGACGATCCTGACCACCCCGGCAGGCAGCTGGAGTTGCAGGCCTTCGAGCAGCGTCAGCGGGCCCGCTCCCACCGGCTGGAGCTGGGCCGGGTGCCGGCCGAACCCTGGACTCACGACGCTTCGGGAGCCCGGTAGACGAGCACGGGAAGGGTGCCGTGGGTGAGCACCCGCTGGGTTTCGCTGCCCAGCAGGAAGCCCGCCAACCCCCGCCGCCCATGGGACGCCATGAAGATCAGATCGCAGGAGTGGCGTTTGGCCGTATCAATGATCGCTTCGTAGATCACGCTGCTCACAAGGGTGACCCCTTCACTGCTGACCCCCGCCGCCGTGGCCTGCTCCTGGGCCTGGTGGAGCACGTGCTGGGCGTAGGCCACGTTGGAGCGCGCCATCTCCTCGTTCCAGCCTGGGTTGACCACCAGGGCGTCGCCGAAGAACGCCAGGTTGTCGGGGCCGAACAGTTCAGGTTGCACGTAGAGGAAGGTGAGGCGCGACGAGCCCTCACGGGCAAAATTCACGGCCCGCTCAATGGTCTGTTGCGAGAGGTTGGAGCCGTCGGTGGGCACGAGCAGGTGGCGGAACATGGGCGCTCTCGCTGTGGAGCCCAGGCTAGGTTCAACCCTCCAGCAGGTTCAGGTCCTGAAACCTGGGGACCAGCCAGTTGGGAATGCCGTCCACGTCCCAGTCCCAGAAGTTGCCGCGGCCCAGGTAGAGCGGTTCCCGGGCCAGGTAGGACTGAACCAGGGCGGAGAGCTCAAACTGCTGCAACGCGTCCTCCCGGTTCACCTGCCGCAGCCGGGCGGCGGCGGAGCCCTTGCTGACCGTCTTGGAGAAGCGCCTGATGAACATGACCTGAGTCAAGGTCGGGCTCAGGTTATCCGCATGCCAGATTCAGCGCCCGTGGGCCAGCGGAGCCATGAGCAAGATCCTGTTGATCCTGCTGATCGTGGGGGCTTTCCTGGCCTTGCAGAAGGGCTGGCTCAAGCCTGATTGGTCCGTGATCGTGAGGGATTCGGGCTTGCCCCTGCCGGCCCCGCCAGCCCAGCAGAACCAGAAACCGTGCCCGGCTCGCTAGGGCGAACCCCGCCGACCCGGTGGTTCCTGATCGGCAAGCCAACTTTGCATGGCTCAATCGGGGGGATCGAGCAGGATCAGGTCCTCCTCGGCCTCGTCGAGACCGCAGTCGACGTAGGCCATGACAGTGGGAAAGTTCAGTTCCCTGAGCCATTCAACGAGGAAGCGGCGATCCATCATGGCCACGGAAATTTCCTCGAAATCGGAGAACACCACCGTCTGGTCGTTGATCGTGTGCTGCAGTTCCTCCAGTTCCCGGCAGATGGCCCGGTAGAGGCTGAAGTCGCGCTCAGTGAGCTGGGAGAGCTCTCTTCGTTTTGACGTCGCCATGGGCGGGCAGCATCGGCATGGAGATCATGGACAGGCTGATCAATCGGCAGGCCCCCCACCACGCTCCTGGGTTGCGCCTCATCTGCGCAGGGGGGATTCAGCGCAGGCTGTTTCTGTGGCTGTCGTGGCCCAGGTCGTGGGTTGAGGCGGGGGGCGTGAGCCCAGCGCTCAGCTGGTGCCGACCAGGAGGCCAACGGCGAGACCCTTGACCATGGCCATCGATTAGGGAACGTCTTTCCAAACCTAATCAGCTCCTTCGGGCCTGACGGCATCGCCAGCAAACAGAAGTAAAAGCCTTTCAACTCATCGAGAGATGATCCACCGAGCACGGCTCATCTGCAGCGCCGATGCGGTGATGGTCCCTCAGCGGGGGGTGGTCCAGTCTTCGAACCACTGGCGCCGCCAGAGCCAGTACACCTGGATCAGGGCCACCAGGGCCATCAGAGCCATGGCGTAGGCATAGCCATAGCGCCAGTGCAGTTCGGGCATGTGCTCGAAGTTCATGCCATAGACCCCGCCGATGAAGGTGAGCGGCGCAAAGATGCTGGTGAGGATCGTGAGCGTCTTCATCACCTGGTTCATGCGGTTGCCCACGCTCGCCGCATAGGACTGGGTGATGGCATCGCATTGGTTGCGCAGCAGTTCGCAGTTCTCGAACAGCAGATCCACCAGTTCGCCCATGTCCTGGAAGCCGGCGGTGGCCTCCCGTCCCAGCAGCTCCTGGCGCTGACGCAGCAGCACGCGGATCTGGTGGCGCAGGGGCCAGATCTGGCCGCGGATCGTGAGCAGGTTGGAGCGGTGCTGGAAAGTGCGCTTCAGCAGTTTCGGTCTGGGGTCCCGCAGGGCCGCCTCCTCCAGATCGCAGAGCCGGTTGGCGATCAGCTCCAGCATCGGGAACAGTTCATCGAGGATCTCATCCACCAGGAAGTGGAGGATGTCGTCGAGGTCGCGCAAGTCCGTGGCCCCCACCTGGGACTCCAGCCAGTCGGTGAGCGCCGGGAACGCCTCCCCCACGGGCGCTTCTTCAAAGCTCACCAGCAGTCCCGGCAGCAGCAGGGCCCCCACCTGGGAGCTGAGCAGATGGGCGGGGTCATGGGCAAAGCTGAAGCGGTGCAGCACCACCAGCAGCGCTTCGCCGAGGGAATCCACCCGAGGCCGTTGGGGCACCTCCAGCAGCGGCGGCAGCAACATTGCCGGCACCTCCAGCGCCTGCAGCATGGCCGTGATCGGCCGTGGGTCGCTCAGACCCATCACCCGCAGCCACAGGGGCACTCCTCGAGTCTTCAGGGCTGAGAGCTCTTCGGGGTTCCGCAGGGAGTGGAGCCTGGGGCCTTCGCTCTCGAACACCACAACACTGAAGCGGCTGGGCTGACGACCGCCGTGGACATAGAGCTGGGTGGGGATGGCGGCAGGACGTTCCTCCAGTCGATAGGAGCGGAGGGCGCCGGGGGTGGGTCGCAGCAAGGGGGAGGGAGTTCATCCGGCTGATGGCCATCTCAGGCCAGCGGGGTCACCTTCGCCTGCATCAGGGGCGACATGGGCTCAGGGGAGGGTTCGCCGCAGTTGGGCCTTGGCGACGCTCACGTAGGCCAGGAAGGCGTCGTATTTGTTGTCGAATTCCCCCAGGGACTGGCGGGTGCCATCGATCAGGATGCGGGCGCGAAAGCGGCCGGTGCTGCGATCCTGGGTGACCCCCTTGAAGCCCGTGCTCAGGTCGCTTGGGGTGACTCGGCGGGGGCGCCGCGGTTGGCCCTGGGGGGTGGCCCTCAGGTTGTTGATGCGGTGGTCGTCGCGGTTGCCGTTGATGGGTGTGATCTCCCGCCCGATTGGATCCACCCCGTGGTGCAGGCACCAGATGATGCGTGTCAGGGCGTAGCGCTGACCCTCGATCGACACCTGCCAGCGACCGTCATGGCCCTTGCTGCCGGCCCGCTCGCCCTGGCGGCTCTGTCCGCTGGGGGCCATGCCGCCCTTCCAGCTGCAGTGGCCGGTGCGGGGGTCGTAGTTGAGCTGCTGACGCAGAAATTCCGGCGGCGGCAGCCGTTTGTGATTCGCCATGCCCCAGGGAGCGCCCCCGTGATAGTAGAAGGCGCCGGAGGGGGCCGCCCACCGGCAACAGCACCCTGCGGCCCCGCCGTTCCAGGTCGCGCTGGACGCTCCAGCAGGTGGGGGGAAGCGGGGGTAGACGAGCGGCATGGGCATGGCGAGCTCCAGACCGCTCACAGCTCCTGGGCGTGCGATCGCTGTGGGTTGCGCTGGTTGCACGTCCCTCCGCTTGCGTCAGTGGTGTGGCCCTGGCGGAGAAACGTGTGCTGCCGATCTGCCGCACGTCGGCTCCGGATCACCTCCCTAGCCTTGTGGAACAAAAGATCTTCCATCCCAGGGCCGTTGTGGGGTGGTCAGCTTTTCTGCGGTCGATCGCCGTTGCCTGGTGATCAGCTGTCACCTGGTCGCCCGCGGTTCTGATTCCCCTGCCTGCTGTTGCCATGGCTGGTGGCGGGGCAGGAGCGCGGTGATCGTTCTGTCTTGGAGCCTCAACGATGCGCATCGCCCAGATCTCGCCGCTCGATGAATGTGTGCCGCCCCTGCGCTACGGGGGCACCGAGCGGGTGGTGCACTACCTCACCGAGGAACTGGTGCGCCGCGGCCATGAGGTGGTGCTGTTCGCCAGCGGTGATTCCACCACCAGCGCCGAGCTCTATCCCTGCGTGCCCCGGGCCCTGCGGCAGGCGGGCTACCAGGGTGATCGCAGCGTGCCGGCGTTGATCCAGCTCGATTGCGTGGCCGAGCAGCTGCACCGCTTCGATGTGCTGCATTTCCACACCGGCCACGGCCATTACCCCCTGACGGCGCGCCTGAACGTGCCCCATCTCACCACCATCCACGGCCCGATGTCGGCCGCCTCGATGGCCGAGCTGCACCGCCACTTTGATCAGGTGCCGTTGGTGTCGATTTCCGAGTCCCAGCGCCGGCCGTTGCCCCAGGCCCGCTGGCTCGGCACGATTCACCACGGTCTGCCCGCGGATCTCTACCGCTTCGAGCCCACGCCGTCGCCCTATCTGGCCTTCGTCGGGCGCATCTCGCCGGAGAAGCGGCTTGATCGCGCCATCGAGATCGCGGCGGCGGCGGGGTTGCCGCTCAAGGTGGCGGCCAAGGTCGATGCGGCGGACCGCGACTACTTTCACACCGTGATCGAGCCGTTGCTGGAGCGCCATCCCGCCGTGGAGTTCATCGGTGAAGTCGACGACGCCGGCAAGCAGGAGCTGCTCGGCCATGCCCTGGCGCTGCTGTTCCCGATCGACTGGCAGGAGCCCTTCGGACTGGTGATGATCGAGGCCAACGCCTGTGGTACCCCTGTGATCGCCTGGCGCAACGGCTCCACCCCCGAGGTGATCATCGATGGCCTCAACGGGGTGCTGGTGGAATCGATCGCGGCGGCGGTGGCGGCGGTGGGCCGCATCAAGGAGCTCTCGCGCCCGGCCATCCGCGCCGATTTCGAGCGCCGTTTCAGCGTCGAACGTCAGGCGATCGCCTACGAGCAGCTCTACGGGCGCTTGATGGGGGAGTCGAACGCGCCCCCGGAGCAGGCCAGGTTGGGCGGTGATGGAGCCGACCGCAACCAGGTGTGCCATGCGGCTTGATCAGCTCCCCCCGTTCGTGCTCAAGGATGGCGAGACCTTCGCCATGCTCGATCGCCGGGGCGAGATCAGCCCAGGGGCCCATCCCGACTCCGGGGTGTTTCACCGGGGCATGCGCCATGTGAGCCAGCTGGAACTGCTGCTCTGGGGCTGTCCCCCCTCCGTGCTCTCCTCCACCGAACGGGAGGAAATGGGGCTGCACATCAGCCATCTCAGCAACGACGGCTTCGCGCCCGGCTCGCTGCCAGCGGGCACGGTGCACCTGGAGCGCAGCACCGTGCTCACTCCCACGGGTCTGCTGCAGCAACTGAGCTTCACCAGCTACGCCGCCTCCAGCGTCACGATTCCACTGGTGCTGCTGGTGAATGCCGATTTTCTCGACATCTTCGAGGTGCGCGGCATCCACCGGGACAACCGCGGCACCCGGGTTTACAGCTGCACCGCCGACAGCCTGGAGGTGGTCTACCGGGGCCTCGACGGGACCGACCGAAGCACGGCCCTGCGGCTGGAGGCGGAGGTGCTGGATGTATCCGAAACGGAGCTGCGTTTCGCCTTCGACCTGGAGCCCCGCTGCACCCGCAAGCTGGCCCTGATGCTGGATTTCCATCCGCAAGCGGATTCCGGGTCTTCCCCCCAGGAAGCCTTCGATGCGGCCCTGGAGGCCACGGTGGAGCGGTTTCGGCTCAACCGTCTGCTCAACGCCTCGATCAGCACCGACAACCCCGCTTTCAACGCCTGGATCGACCGCTCCACCTCCGACGTCCATCTGCTTTCCACCCAACTCGACCACGGCCTCTATCCCTATGCCGGTGTGCCCTGGTTCAGTTGTCCCTTCGGACGTGATGGCCTGATCACCGCCCGCCAGATGCTGTTGGTGGAGCCCCGCCTGGCCCGGGGAGTGCTCGGATTCCTGGCCGAACAGCAGGCGCGTCACTGCGACTCCGCCTCCGACGCCGAGCCGGGCAAGATCCTGCATGAGGCGCGCCTGGGGGAAATGGCGGCCCTGGGGGAGGTGCCGTTCGGCCGCTACTACGGCAGCGTCGATGCCACGCCCCTGTTTTTGCTCCTGGCGGGCGACTACCTCCTGCGCAGCGACGACAGGGATTTCATCAACAGCCTGCGCCCGGCCCTCGACAGCGCCATGGCCTGGATCCGCAACGCCGAGGCCCAGAGCCCGGATGGATTCCTGCGTTACCTCTGCGCCGCCCAGGGGGGCTTGCGCAACCAGGGCTGGAAGGACAGCGACGATGCGGTCCACCATGCCGATGGCCGGCTGGCGGAGGGTTCGATCGCCCTCTGTGAGGTGCAGGCCTATGCCTACGGGGCCCGGCGGGCGTTGGCGGCGATTGAGCAGCGCTGCGGCCATCCTGAGGCGGCGGAGAGGTTGCAGGAGGAGGCGCGCGACCTGCGCCGTCGCTTCCACGCGGCCTTCTGGAGCGATGCGATCGGCACCTATGCCCTGGCGATCGACGGGGCGGGGGAGCCCTGTGTGGTGCGGACCTCGAATGCGGGCCACTGCCTCTGGACCGGCATCGCCAGCCGGCCGGCGGCGGCGGCGATCGCCCGGCAGTTGTTGGCGCCCACCAGCTTCAACGGTTGGGGCGTACGCACCCTCGATGAACGGGAGGTCCGGTACAACCCGATGAGCTATCACAACGGTTCCGTCTGGCCCCACGACAACGCCTTGATCGGCCTGGGGCTGGCCCGTTATGGCCACAGCAGTGAAGCGATGCGGATCTTCACCGGCCTGTTCGATACGGCCTGTGCCATGCCCCAGTACCGCCTGCCGGAACTGTTCTGCGGTTTCCCCCGCCAGGAGGGGGAGGAGCCCACCCACTATCCGGTGGCCTGCAGTCCCCAGGCCTGGGCCAGCGGCTCGGTGTTCGGTCTGCTGGAGGCGATCACCGGGATGGGCATCGGCCGCGAGGCGACCACGGGCCGGGTGCAGGTGCTCTTCCGCAACCCCGTGCTGCCCAGGGGCATTGACCGCATGGAGATCTCCGGTCTGCGGCTGGGGGAGGAGGAGATCGATCTGCACCTGCACCGCAGCGAGCACGACACCGGCGTGCTGGTGCGGCGGCGCACTCCAGGGGTGGATGTGATGATCTCGAAGTGAGCTCGGGCCATAAAAAACCCCGGGGAGCGAAGCTCTCCGGGGTTATCTGCCGCAGAACGCGGCGAAGGGACAGGCGCTTGTGTCCCCGGTGAATCAGTAGCGGCCGCCGCCGCCACCGCCGCCGTAACCGCCGCCGCCGCCGCCGCCATAACCGCCGCCACCGCCACGATTACCGCCGCCGCCGCCGCCGCCGGTGCGTGGCTCAGCTTTGTTGACCCGGATGTTGCGACCCATCCATTCAACGTTTTGAAGGTCGTCGATGGCCTTGGCCTCTTCAGCCTCGACAGCCATGTCGACGAAGGCGAAGCCGCGCTTGCGACCGGTTTCCCGATCGAGGGGCAGGCTGCACTGTTTGACTTGACCGTAAGTAGCGAAAAGCTGTTGGAGGTCTTCCACTTCGGCATCGAAGGAAAGGTTGCCCACGTAAATCGTCATGAACTCAGGAACTATGAATCGATTCCTCGACGGCCCTGAAGAGAGGTTGAGCCCACTTCGTAGAGAAATCTTGGAACCATTCACACCCTAGGGCCGCGGGTGGCCCCGAGGGTTCGGTCCTCCGCCGGCGGTGCCGACTTCCTTGCGATCGGCGATAACTCAGCGGCCCCCCAGGCGTTCCGCATCGCCACCGTTCCTCCCGCCGCTGGGGACGAAGTAGACCCTGGGATGCTGCTGGCGTTGCTCCTGAAGCCCGTGGGGCATTGGCTTTGCAGGGCTGCAGCGGCTCTGCTGCGCTGCCCCTGGCGTGACCTGGTGGCCATGGGGCGTGGGGCGGTGAGCCTTTTACCCCTTCGGGCTTGCAAGGGCTGGAGTAACTGGCCGGAGAGAGCGCCCCATGAACAAATGTGAAATCTTGTGCTGCTTGTTTGAAAACCATGGCCCCGGGTGACGGTTGTCAGTGATCCCCCATCGATCGGCCTACGGTCCTGCCTGGCGCCTCCCTTCGCCCCACCCCTCGTCCTTCGCCCCTCCTCCGATGACCCTGATCAGAGCCCCCTATCTGGGTATCGAACGCTTCGCCAACGACCGCAACAAGGAAGGCTGGATCACCGATTCCGACAACGACAAGAGCCTCACGATCCGGGCCGTCTACCAGCAGGTGCTCGGTCAGCAATACGTGATGCAGAACGAGCGGCTCGAAGGAGTCGAATCCCTCTACCGCAACGGCTTTTTCAACGTGCGTGAACTGGTGCGGGCCGTGGCCAGGAGCGGTCTCTACCGCAGCCGCTTCTTTGACAATTGCAATCCCTACCGCTTCATCGAGCTCAACCACAAACACCTGCTGGGCCGCGCTCCCCACAACCGCGACGAGATGCTCCACCACTTCACGATCCTGCAGGAGCAGGGAGTGGATGCCGAGATCGACTCCTACATCGACAGCCCTGAGTACCAGGAGCGTTTCGGCATGGACGTGGTTCCCTACATCCACGGCTGGGACTATTCCGCGGGACTGGAGGGCCGCCAGTTTTCCTGGCTGATGCAGCTCGCCCGCGGTGCCGCCGCCTCGGTCAAGGGGGATGTCGCCGGCACCCGTTTCCGCTTGGGCGGCGCCCTGCACCAGAACCGGGCCGTGCCGGTGGTGAGCCCGAGCGCCAGTGAGGGGCCGTTCCGCTCCGTGGTCAGCACCGGAGCTGCGGCAAGCGACGCCAGCGTCGCCGGTGCCCACACGGCCCGGGGCCCCGGCCAGGCCCACAAGATCCATGGTCTCCAGGGAGCCTCCGGCCGCACCGTGACCCTGCACGTGAGGGGCATCGTCAACCTCGACGCCGAGCGCTGCGCCGATGTGGTCTGGCGGGTGCCGTTCGCGCGCTTCAACGAGGCGATGCAGCGGGCGAACCGGCTCGGCGGCCGCATCACCCAGGTCAGCGTGGGCTGAACCCGGAGCACCAGGGCCTGGGCTTCCGTGGCGCTGGTGCGCCCCTGGAGCCGCAGGCCGGCCAAGGCGGGCCCTTCACTGAGCGGGAGCTGAACCCGCCGAAGCGAAGGGCGTGCGCGACTGAGGCGTTCAACCTGAGCCACCACTAGAGAAAGGTTCCCAGGCGTGCCGCTGCAACGGCCCCGGAATCACCTCAACGTGTGGGAGCCATCACAGGGTTCGGATTCCCGCTGGCACGGCCGCAATCAACCGTTACGGTTGCACTAGTTTCTTCATACATCGATCTGCTCTCCAGGCGCCCCAAGGGGTTTCGTCGTCTGGAGGCTCTCGTGCCGGTTGTCCCCTCGCCTACGTAACCATGACCCTCGAATCAGGTTCTTTCGTTCAGGTCAGCGGCAAGTCCGATGGCACTTATCAGGTGGTCAGCCTCGACGACGCCTCAGAGTCCTGCTGGGTGCGCCGCTGGCCCCTGGCCCGCAATGGTTCGCCTCCTTTTTGCGTTCCCCTGAGCCAGGTGACCCCGGCGAAGCCTGCTGGGGTGAACTCTGAACAATCCGTGGCCTGCTGAGCCTCAGGGTTGGCCGGCGTACCAGGAGCGGTACCACTGCTCCATCTGCCTGATCTCATCGCTCTGCACCTTCACCATCCCCTGCTGGAGCTCTCTGAGCTCCGGGTGCTGGGCATTGATCTGGGCCATCGACGCCATCATCACTCCCATCTGATGGTGGGGAATCATCTGCTCGATGAAGGCCCGATCGAAATCCGTGGCCCTGCGCAGCGCGGCCAGATTCGTCCCCCCGTGGCCCATGCGGCCACCGCCCATCCCCATCCCCATGCCCATGGGGCCCATCCCGCCCTGCCAGCCCCAGAGCGAACCGGGCCCCCAGGAGGGAACGTCCTTTCCGAACCATTGCCTGTACCAGGCGCGCATCTGGGCGTTCTCCCTCGTCTGACTCGCCTGGATGCTCCTCGCGAGGGCCTTGATCTCGGGCCTGCGGGCACGGGTGAGGGCGAGGTCGGCCATGGCGATTGCCCCCTCGTGGTGGGGAATCATCATCACGATGAATGGCCGATCGGAGTAGGCCATCCCCATCGGACCGCCGCCACCCATGGCTCCGCCATCGCCTGTCCTCCCTGAACCACCACTCCAGCCCTGCGACAGCGATGGGAAGCCTGTGACCAGGCCCGCGCTGAACGCCCCTGCGGCGGCCAGGGCCAGGACTGTCGCTCCCCAGGCTTTGGGGTGCTTGTGATTGCTGGCCATCTGAGCCTCTCGTTTCCTTTGAGTTTCTGCTTCCAGGCTGGTCACGCTTGGAGAATGTGAAGCGCGCCGTTCAGCCTGGGCGGCTGTGACAACGCGCAGGTTGGTCACACCTGAAGGTTGGGGCAGATCACCGCGTCATCCTGAAGCGGATCGCTCTGCCAGTTCCCGAGCAGCGTTTGCAGCTCCACCCGCAGCAGGCCCAGCTCCTTGATGCGTTCGTCGATGCGCCCGATCTGGCGGCTGAGTTGCTGCTGGATGTCGTGGCAAGGCAGTAGCCCGGCGTCGTGGGGTGCGAGGCACTCCTGAATCTCCTCCAGGCTCAGACCCAGGGCCTTGAGGCGGCGGATGAAGGCCAGGCGCCTCAGGCTTTCCTCACTGAAGAGCCGGTAACCACCGGGGCTTCGGCCCACGGCAGGCAGCAGGCCGAGCTCTTCGTAGTAGCGAAGCGTCTTGACGGGCAGGCCACTGCGGGCCGCCAGCACACCGATCTTGAGGCCCTGAGGCGGGGACGCGATGATCACGGGGGTTGACTCTCCACCTGAGAGGAGAATCTAAGGTGGTCGGATTCGCTGATGCATGCGTCCCTTGCTGCCCCCAAAGCTGCCTCGTTTCTGGAACCTGTCGGTGGCGGCTCTGGTGCTGCTCGGTGCCAACGGCGCTCAGGCCCAGGCCAATGACATGTTCCCCACCAGGTCCACTGCTGAGACGCACGCCAGGGAGCTCAGGTGCAGCGGCAGCTTCGCCATGGGCCGTGAGTGGATGCCCTGCGCCAGCTTCGAGGCCTACCAGAAGGCCGTGTCGAAGGAAAAGTGAGCCGTTGGCTCCCCCCATGAAAACCCTTCCTTTGAGCCCCCACCGTGGTGGTCATGCTGCCCTGATCCTGGTGCTGGCTGGCGTCCTGGCGGTCTTGATGCCGCCAGGCGCAGGGGCCCACATGCAGGGCATGTTCAAGACCAAAGCCGAGGCCGAGAAGCGGGCCGCTGAGCTCAAATGCAAGGGCGTGTTCGCCATGGGTTCGCTCTGGATGCCCTGCGCCAACGAACGGGCTCTCCATGAGACCCTGCAGAAGAACTGATGACCGGCCCAAGCAGCACCTTGCGCCAGCGACACCTACGGCGACACGTTCGGCGGCGCCTTCATCGCGCCCTGGTGCCGATCGCCGCGCTGCCGCTGATCATCACTGCCCTTTCAGGCTCGATCTACGGCCTGCTGCTGGCCCACAACATCGAGGCCTTCTGGCTCATGAAAATCCATACCGGCAACTTCGGGATCATCAATCTGCAGCCCTATTACTCCGCCATCATGGGGATTCTGACGTTGATCGTTGCCATCACCGGTGTCGGCCTGTGGCTCAGCGGCCGCCGCAGGACAACCCCAGCCGCGAGCTAACGCCAGCAGCCCTCGAATGCCGCTGCGAGCCCCATAGGTTGAAGTCATGCCTTCGGGTGATGGTCCGGCCCCTGATGTCTGCCCCCCCATGAGCGCCCCAGTCCCAGCCCCGTCCTGCTGCCATGGCGACAGCAGCGGCACCTCGACCCCGGACCTGGAGCGGGAGCTGGCCCACGAACTCACGCTCCTGCGCCGCAAGCTCTCCGTGGCGGCTGTGCTGACCGGCCTGGTGGTGCTCTCCAGCCTGCCCCACATGCTCGGCGGGATGCATCTCCCCTTTCTGCCGGACTGGTTCACCAGCCCCTGGGCCCAACTGCTGCTCTCCACACCGGTGCTGTTCTGGTGCGGGCGGGAGTTCTTCAGCGGCGCCTTCTCGGCTTTTCGGCAGCACAGCGCCGACATGAACACCCTGGTGGCCGCCGGCACCGGCATTGCCTGGCTTGCGTCGCTGGTGGCCACCGTCGCTCCGCAGCTGCTCACGGCGGAGGGGTTGCCAGCGGACGTCTATTACGAAACGGCCGCGGTGATCATCAGCCTGATTTTGCTGGGCCGCCTGCTGGAGGCCCGGGCCCGGGGCCAGACATCAGAGGCGATCCGGCGGCTGCTGAAGCTGCAGCCCCCCACGGCCCGTGTGCTGCGCGACGGTGTGGCCCAGGAGATCCCGGTGGCGCAGGTGGTGGTGGGCGATCGGGTGCAGGTGCGCCCCGGCGAGAAGCTGCCTGTGGATGGGGTGGTGGTGGAGGGCCGCTCCTGGGTGGAGGAATCGATGCTCACCGGTGAACCCACCGCGGTTGAAAAGGGGCCCGGCGACACGGTGATCGGCGCCTCGATGAACCGCAGTGGCAGCTTCAGCTTCCGCGTCAGCCGCGTGGGAGCCGACACGGTGCTCGCCCAGATCGTGGAGCTGGTGCGTCAGGCCCAGAGCTCCCGCACCCGGGTGCAGAAGCTGGCGGATCAGGTGGTGGGCTGGTTCGTGCCGGTGGTGATCGCCATCGCCATTGCCGCCTTCGTGGGCTGGTTCCTGGTCAGCGGCAACCCGGTGCTGGCGATGCTGTTCCTGGTAAGTGTGCTGGTGATCGCCTGCCCCTGTGCCCTGGGCCTGGCCACGCCGACGTCGATCATGGTGGCCTCCGGCAAAGGGGCCGAGAGCGGGCTGATCTTTCGCAGTGCCGAAGCGCTGGAAACAGCCGGCGGTCTGCGCACGATCGTGCTCGACAAGACCGGCACCCTCACCCTCGGCCAGCCGCAGGTGACCGATTTCGAACGGCTGAGCGACGGTGTGCTGCCCGCCGGCAGCGTGCTGGCGCTGACGGCGGCCTTGGAAAGCCGCTCGGAACACCCCCTGGCCGAGGCGATCGTGACCTATGCCCGTTCCAAGATCCAGGATCCGGACCTCCCCGGCGTGGAGGGCTTCGAGGCCATCGCCGGACGGGGTGTGCGGGGCGCTGTGGCCGGTCAGCAGGTGCTGGTGGGGACCCCCCGCTGGCTCACCGAGCTGGGCCTCGACACCGCCACACTTCTGCCGCTGGTCCAACGGCTCGAGGCCGCCGCCTGCAGCGTGGCGGCCGTGGTGGTGGACAACCGGATCGAGGCTTGCTTCGGCGTCGCCGACCCCCCCAAGGTCGATGCCCCCGCTGCCGTGGCCGCCCTCAGGCGCCTGGGGCTGTCGGTGGTGATGCTCAGCGGTGATGCCCGCGTCACCGCCGAAGTGGTGGCCGCCCAGGTGGGGATCGAGCGGGTGATCGCCGAGGTGCGTCCCGCCGATAAGGCTGCGGTGATCCGCCGGTTGCAGGAGCAGGGGGAGGGCCCGGTGGCGATGGTGGGCGATGGCATCAACGACGCCCCCGCCCTGGCCCAGGCCGACGTGGGCCTCGCCATGGGCACCGGCACCGATGTGGCGATCGCCGCCAGCGACATCACCCTGATCTCCGGCCACCTGGCCGGGGTGCCGGCGGCGATCGAGCTCAGCCGCCACACGATGGCCAACATCCGCCAGAACCTGGTCTTCGCCTTCGCCTACAACGTGGCCGGCATCCCGATCGCCGCAGGGCTGCTGTTTCCGTTCACCGGCTGGCTGCTGAGCCCGATGATCGCCGGCGGCGCCATGGCGTTCAGCTCTGTGTCGGTGGTGAGCAATGCCCTGCGCTTGCGCCGTTTCAGGCCCACTCCCCTCCCCGTGGCGGCGTCGTGATGGTGCTTGCTGCCCTGATGGCGGGGGGTGCCGCCACCCATGGCGGGGCCCATGGTGCCGCCCGCGCTGCGGCCGAACCCCTCTGGCGCACGGTCGAGCAGCCCCTGGGCCTCAAGCTGCTGGTGGTCGTGGTCGGCCTGGCTTTGATCGTCTGGGAGCTCTGGTGGTTTCTGGGGCGCCATGGAGCCGGCGTGGCGGCTCGGGTGGGGGAGCAGGGCCTCCAGGAGATCACGATCACGGTGGATGGCGGCTATGCCCCCGCCCGGATCAAGGCGATGGCCGGCCGCCCGCTCAGGCTCTCTTTTCACCGCCTCGATCCCAGCGGCTGTGTGGCCCAGGTGATCTTCCCCGACTTCCACAAAACCCTCGATCTGCCCCTTGATGCCACCACCATCCTGGAGCTGCCGGCTTCCCCGCCGGGGATCTATCCCTTTCATTGCGGCATGAACATGGTGCGCGGTGTGCTCGAGCTGGAGTGACGTTCTGAGCGCGTCAGAGCGCAAACAGAGCGTCGTACTTGTGGTACTCCGGTTTGCGTAATCCCTCCACCGCCAACATCCGGCGCAGCTCCATGATCTCCGCCCGCTGGGCCACGATCACACCGCGCGCAAAACGACGGATCGTTGGATGGGTGCTTTTGGCCAAGGCGTCGTGGGCCATGATCAGCGCCCCGCCGTGGTGATCGAGCATCCCCTCGAGGAACCACACCACCCGGTTCTCTTTGGTGGGAAGCTCACCCATCATTCGCATGCCGTCGATCTGGGCCTGGCCCATGCGGGTGAGCCCCGAGAGGCTGTTGGGATCGCCGCCGCTGGCCAGGGCCACCGGATAGACCGGCGCCTGGGGGTACCAGGCCTTGCGCCATAGGCCCATGGCGCGGATCTCGCCCGCCTGATCCCGCCAGATCGTCTTGCCCAGGGCCCCGACACCGGGCGCTCCGATGTCGAAGACGAATTCGCTCATGCGCAGCGCCCCGGTGTGGTGCTGCACCATGCCGTCGATGAAGCGCAGGTCGTAGGTGGAGCCCGCTGGGCCCACGTCATGGGCGTGGCCGGCATGGGCAGGATCCGCACCGGTCGGTGCAGCCATGCCGGGCATGACCTCCATGCCGCGATGGCCCGCGTGGGGATCCATCTGGGCCAGGGCCGGGGAGGAGAGCAGCGCCGCAAGGGTGAGTGCGGAGACCCCGAATCGGAACACTGGTCCAGCCATGGGTAAAGGGAGTGAACAGGTGGAGATGTCCACCGTATGGTCTCCTGTCAGGTGGAGAGTCAAGGGGGGACGCGAACGTCGCCCCTGCGCAGGGGCCATGGATTCAGAGACCCCTCGGGCGTCCGATTCCAGGGCTTCGTTGTCGACGTGCCCCTGGGCGTGCATGAGGGGCCGATGCGCCTTCCTGCAGGAGGATCAGGCCCTTCCCGCCTCCAGGAGCCGCTCGATCTGATCGAGGGCCTCGTCGAGTGGATCGATCGCCGCAGTCAGGGCCGCGCCGCTCGCTTCCTCGGAGTTCCACTCGCGATCGATCTGGCGCTGAAGCTGTTGCAGCCCCCCGTCGATCGCCTCCAGGCGGGTGGCAAGGGCCAGCAGCCGGGCCTCGCGCTCGTCCATCCCCTGGTGGGCGGCGCTGAGGTTGCGGCTGAGTTGATCCACGAGGCGCCGGCGTTCCTGGCGCAGGGGCCCGTCGGCGTCACGCGTCAAGGCCTGTTGCTCGCTGCGCAGGCGCAGGGAGAGATCATCTGTGGAGAGCAGCACGCCGCCACCGGACTGGAGCAGCGGGCGGCGGCTCTCCAACCTCTGGGGCAGGGCCGCGAGGCGCTCGCAGCAGAGTTGCACGCGGCCCAGTCCCTCGAGTTGAACCGTCGCGGTGAAGCGCTCGATCGCCTGCAGCCTGAGGGTCTCTGCCTGGGCCGCCAGCTCGCTGGCCCGCAGCAGGGCCGCATCGATGCCGGCCTCCACCCGACGATCGTGCAGCCGCTGGCCCTGGCTGGGGCGCCGCCGCAGGGATCGGCCCAGGGCCGCCAGCAGCAGGGCGGCCCCCAGGCCCAGCAGCAACCCCGGCCCCAGGGCCAGCCAGCCGAGCCTCACCACGGCCACCAGCAGCAGGCCAGCGGCGGCGACCGCCAGGGGTTCATCGAGGGGATCGATCCAGGCCGGCAGGCGTGCCATCAGAAGGCCAACTGCAGGTCTTCCATCCGTTTGCGGATGCTTTCGGGCGTGCCGGTGGCAAATTCACCGCCGTTGCCCAGGGCGATGCGCTTGAGCACGTCGCCATCGAAATCACCTGTGTTGCCGTAGCCGATCGTGAACACGGCGATGCGTTCATCGGCGCCGAAGCCACTTTGTTTGAGCGCGCTGATCAGGTTCTCCAGGGGCAGAGTTGAGCCGTTGTCCTGGCCATCGGTGAGCACCACCACCGCCAGGATTTCACCGGGCTTACGGCTACTCAGCAGCCAGTCGCGTCCCTGATTCACGGCGTCGTAGAGGCGGGTGCCACCTTCGGCCTGCAGAGAGCTCACGAACTGGCTGCCCTGTGACCCACTGCCTGCAGTAACGCTGCCCGCAGCACCGCTGCCGGAGGCGGCTGCGCCCCCGCGCACCACTACTGGAGGGCGCAGGCTGGCATCGAAATCAAACAGTCCAACCGTGTCCCGGGGGCCGATCTGGGCCAGGTAGGCCTGCAGGCTGCGCTGGGCGGCCGCCAGTTTTTCCCCCTTCATCGAGCCGGAGCTGTCCACCACCAGGGCCACCCGCGACGGCTTCTTGGCCAGATCCCGCCACACCTGGATGATCGCCTCGACCACCTCTGGTTTCGGTGCCCGCAGGGAGTCGTAGACGGCGCCCGGATCGGCGCCCAGGGCGGGGGTGACGCGGCTGGCGGGCACGGCGGGATTGGCGGGCCTGAGGCCCTCGGCGGCCGCCAACTGCTGGATCGCCGGTTGTTGGAGCCGTTCGATCAGCAACAGGGCCGCCTGTTTTTCCTTCGCCGACACCCAAGGGGCATTGGGCAGGATCACCCGCATCGTGCTGGCATAGATGGCACGCGGGTAGACGGCCTTCATCGCCTCCTGGTCGGGGCCGCGGCGGCTGTTCACCCCCACCACCGAGGATTCGTACACCGCCCCCACCGAGGCCCAGAACACCCCGTTGCGCTGCATCGCCCGGGCGAGTTCATCGGTGGAGCTGCCGTAACGGGTGACATGGCGCTCGATCGCCGCCAACTGATCGGCGTGGGCACGCACATCGGCAACCGTGAGCTGTTCAGGCCGCTTGCCGGACGCCTCGGCCACCATCGCCACCACCGTCTGCAGGCCGGAGTTGGAGCGGGTCGGGGCGGTGTGCACAAAGCGGATCGGCTGGAAGGGGCCGCTGGGGTCGAGCTGGTGGTGGTCGCTGCTGCGGGCCAGGGCGGTGAAGGGGTCAGGGCGGTTCAGACCCTTCGCCAGCTCAGGCGTGGTCATCAACACCATCGGGCTCGACGCCAAAGCGGGGGCGTCGGCGGGCAAGGGGATCAGCTCCCGGGTCGGGGCCAGCCGCTGCAGCCGGTGACGCAGCAGCTCCAGGTAGATCTCCCCGTCCACCGAGAGCAGGGTGGGAATACGCGGATCATCCGCCGCGCCGCCGCCCTGGAGCACGCCCCGGGCCTGGTCTTCGATCTGCTGCACCACATCGCCACTGCCGGCGGAACGGCAGCGCAGCAGCACGGGGGTGCGGTCGGGGAGCTGGGGTGGGTCCTTGGCGATCGCCGCCGCTGCGCTCTGGCAGAAGCCCTTGAGGGCGCTGCCCACCAGCATCTCCAACTCCAGGGGGGGAGGAGACCAGAAGGAGCAACCCGCCAGGCTCAGCAGCAGGGAGGCGCAGAGGGCCTGCGGCAGGGGCCGGGCCATGGAGGTTGCCCATCGACAGACCCATTGTGGGGCGATTCGCGCTCCAGCGGTCAGACTGGTTCGACCTTGTGACCGTGGCTGTGCAGGCGACCCTCCGGCGCAGGCGCATGATCTCGCTGTCGTTCGCCGCCGTGGCCGTGGTGCTGGCGGCCGCACCCCTGCCGGGGCTCAGGCGCCCCCTGCTGGTGGCGATCGGCTCCGAACTGGCGCCGGCCATGGAGGCGCTGGAGCCCGCCTTCGAGCGCCAACACAGCGACATCGACCTGGAATGGCAGGTGCAGGGGTCCCAGGAGATGGTGAACCGCTGGCTCGATGGCGGGCCGGAGCGGGCCCGGGTGCTGATCCCCGCCAGCCGCGACCACCTGACGGCGTTGGCCGAGGCGGCGCAGGCTCGCGGGGAAGCCAGCCCGTTTGCAGAGGTTCCTCGAACCGTGGCCCGCACCCTGCTGGTGGCCGTGGTCTGGCCCCAGCGGGCCCAGCGGCTGTTCCCCGCTGGCCGCTTCAGCTGGAGCCGCCTGCGCCAGGCCGTCGCCGCCGGCCAGTGGAAGGCCCTCGGGGCTCCGCCAGCCTGGGGCAGTTTCGACCTGCGCGCCACCGATCCGCTGCGCTCCAATTCCGGCCAGCTGACTTTGGCGCTCTGGTGCGAGGGCGAGGCGAGGCCCGGCTGCGTCGAAAGCCTGCGGAGGGCCCTGTACCGGCCGGCCCGCTCCACCGACATCCTGCTCAAGGAGTTCATCAGCGGCGGACCCAACGAGGGGGATCTGGCGATGGTCTACGAGGCCTCGGCCCTGGCCCGGCAGCCGGAGGCCGCCCGAGTGCGCCCCGGTGGCTACCAGGTGCTGGTGCCCGATCCCACGATCGAGACGGTGCTGGCGGCGGCGGTGCTGCGCGGTGCGGGCCAGGGGCGCCAGGCCGATGGGGCACGCTTTGTGGCCTACCTGGGCGGCGCGGAAGGCCAGGATCTGCTGGCTTCCCGCGGCTTTCGCCGGGCGAACGGCCGGGGAGGCAGCGCCCTGGGCGAACGGGCGAAGCGCCTGCCGCCACCGACGCCGGCCCAACGCGATGAGCTGCTGCGGCTCTGGCAGCAGGCGGGCTGAGGCAATCAGTCGGCGGCGGCCAGGGGGCGCTCAGGGCACCCGCACCAGCAGCAGCAGCCGGTTGCCCTCGGGGTCCCGCAGCCAGGCCTCGGCGCCGAAGGCTTCAAGCCGGGGTGGTTCCGCCCCGCTGGCGCCGGCTGCGATCGCGGCTGCGATCCAGGCCGTGAGCACCGAGAGGGCATCGTCTTGGCTGGCGGTTCGTTGCAGGCAAAGGGATAGGCGGCCGGGTTGCCTGGGCTGGGGGCGCGAGCGCGAGGGGGCGTAGATCTCCAGCCAGCCGCCCGGCGGCCAGGGCAGCCGCCAGTGGCCAGGGCCCCAGCCCGGCAGCGCTTTCACCAGCAGCAGCTCGCCGTAGAAGCCGGCGAGTGCGGCGGGATCGTCGGCCGCCAGCACAAGCGCTGCACCTGGGGGCCCTGAATCGATCAAGCGTGCTGCGGTGGTCGGATCTCCAGGATGGGTGATCGCCACCCAGGCTTGCTGGCAGCGCCCTGGAGCGCCCTTTGAGGCTTTTGCGCCTAAACCCGCTTGAAACCGCAGGCAGCGCCCTCGCCCGCCAGCATGGGCCTAAAGCTCCGACGACATGGTGTTGCCCTCTCCCTTCTGCCCGCTGGTCGCGGCCCAGGTGGCCGGCCTGAAGGCCACCGTTCTGGTGCTGCTCACCCTGTTGCTCAAGTCCAGGATCCAGATCAAGGCCGCCTCGGCCCTGGGATTGTTCCTCCTGCTGCTCCAGACCCTGGTGTTCCTGGCCGCCGGCGGGGCGCTTGGTGTGGTGGCGCTCCTGGCTGCCCTGCAACGCCGCAAGAGCGCCCTGGCCTGAGCCCCCTTGGCGCTGCCTCGTCTGCCCACCCTGCTCGCTGCGCTGGCCCTGGCCCCGGTCCTGGGCCCGGGCGGGTCATGGCCTCTGCAGGCTCAGGAGCAGGTGCCCGCCACCGTGCTCTCGATCGGTGATGGAGACAGCCTCCGCGTACTCCAAGGCGGCCGGCCGATCAGCGTGCGCCTGGCCTGCATTGATGCGCCCGAACTCTCCCAGCATCCCTACGGCGAGCGCTCTCGCCAATACCTGCGCACGCGGCTGCGGATCGGCAGCCGCGTGCGCCTGCTTCCCCAGACGGTTGATCGCTACGGCCGCACCGTGGCCGAGGTGATCGCTGAGGTCAATCTGGGCCTGGCGATGGTGGAGGACGGCCAGGCCTTTACCTACCGGAGGTACCTCGCGGCCTGCAACCAGCAGGACTACCTCGAGGCGGAGTTCCGGGCGAGCCGACACCGCTTCGGGGTGTGGGAGCGTCCCGGCGGCATTCCCCGGCCCTGGGAGGTGCGCTGGGGCCGCTTCAGCAGGGAGATCTCTGATGTCGGGCTGCCATGAGCACACCCACGGGCCCCCGGGTGCGTCAGGCTGAGGGTCTTGATTTCGCTTGAACGGTGCTGGCGGCCCTGCTGATCCTGGTGGTGATGGGGGGTGTGGCCTTCAGCCTCAACCCCAGCCGCGATGAATTCCAGTGGTTCATCCGGCTCAGGCGGCCGGCCTGGCTGACCTTTGAGCGCTTCATCCCGCTGATCTGGATCGGCATCTATGGCTGTTTTTATGCCTCGGCCCTGCTGAGCTGGAACGCCAGTGGCAGCGCCCCGTTGATGGTTGGCTACCTGCTGCTGCTCGTGCTGGTGCAGAGCTACACCCTGGTGATCGTCAGAACCCGCAGCCTGCGCAACGGAACGCTGCTGGCGGCGGCCGGCTGGGCTTGGGGTGTGGCGCTCACGATTGCGGTAGCTGATGTGAGCGGGCCAGGTTGGTGGCTGCTGGTTCCCTATCTGCTCTGGAGCCCGATCGGTACCTTCGTGACCTGGCGCATGCAGCGTCTGAACCGGTGAGCCTGAGCGCTGCAGCTGATGCAGGACCGGAGGAGTCCCTGTGCTGCGCGATGCTTGAACCACTTGATCGGGCGAGGGGCCATGGCCCACCAGCAGCTGAAGGACTTCCTGGCCCTTGTGCAGGACGATCCAGCCCTGCGCCAGCAGGTGATGGCCGCCTCAACCGCGGACGATGTGGCTCAGATCGCGGCCCCCTTGGGTTACCAGTTCTCCGGCGATGAACTGCTGCGCGCCTCAGGCCAGAAGATTGGGCGGGTGACGATCATCAAGCAGGATGTCCCAGGCGAATACAGCTGAAACTTCCCGTGGAGCCCCAAGGAAGATCTTCGATCGGATCTGTGCCGATGCGTTGCCCATTGATCCTGTGAACCGGCACGGAAACGCTACGTTTGCCTGGCTGGGATTCTATGGCAATACCTGCGAATCAAGCAGGCAAGGGAGCATGGAACTCGAGATAGAGAGGGGATCTCTTGATGAGATCCCGTGGCTGCCAGCGTACGGCTAGTCTATTTATGCACTCTTTAATACAGGCGAGCTCATTCATCCTATTTGCGCCTGTGAACGTTTGCTGAAACAGATGAAAGGGTCAACCGTGAAGTCCAGAGATAAGCAAGGCAAACGGTATTTGCATTCAACACAAAGCAGTGCATCTCAGGTGACTGGATGACTGTCAGTGTGATCACTCCAACCAGGCTGCTGCCAGATCGACTCAGCATGTTGGTGGAGTTGAATCAGAGCCTGAAGAACAATGATGGCTCGGTTGAACATGTCATCGTCATTGATGGCGCCAGTCGGGACAAACTCCCTGCTGGGATTTGCGAGGGCGCCACGGTTGTTGCGACGGAACGTCCAATCGGCCAAGCCGCGGCGCGCAATCTAGGCTTGGTCATGGCACGGGGTGAGTGGATCACCAGTGCCGATGATGATGACTGGCTCTATCCACACTCGATTGACCAACGATTGGATGCGATCCGGGGTCGGCATGGGGTACTTTGGTCCGCTGGGTATTGTACGGACGATTACAAGACAGATCCTAGAATTGTCCCCGCAGGCCCCAGTTCCCCTGGGGATATCTGGCGTGCCTGGCCAACACCGAAGGCCAGCATCCCATTGGGTCCAACAACCTTGCTCGTGGAAGCCAACCTCCTGAAGCGAGCCGGCGGTTGGATGGGGTTACCTCAAGGTGAAGATATTGGCATGATGATGGCGGTGACCTGCATGGCACCAGGCATTGTGATTGAAGCCCATGTTTATCACATTCGGCTCCATGGTGGGCAGATGACAAAAACGACCTGGTTTGACGACTTGGAACTTCTCTCACGCAGAAGCGCCTGGGAACGGGGTGAGCGAATTCTCTCCCAGGCCCAGATTGACAGTGCGCCATGGGCTGCTCTTGCCTCCATGGATGTGCGCCAGATTGAGCAAGGTCAGCAGACCATCATGAGCGGTCTGGCTGTTGTGTGATTCTGCGCAGACCTGCCAGGGATGGAATTGCTGGATCCATGCGATGGCAGGTTCCGCTGATGCGCCTGGCACAGGGATGAAGATCATTCCTCGCGTCTTGTCCGTCCGCGCGATTGACGCAGCCCACAGCGGAGTCTGCGCTGCTTGGTTGAGCGCTCCAATCGATGAGGTCGTCAAGGCCTTGGGGTGTTGAGCAGATGTTCAGACATGGCCACCAACAACGGTCTTGGCTAGATCTTCTGCGGCCAGGCGCTGAAGCGGGGTTCCTCATACTTTGCGATGGAAATGCGCCATCCCTGAAGCATTTGTTCCTGAAGGCTGTTCAGCAGGGACTCCGTGGACCCGCCGTTGATCCAGGCCGCTTTCAGGGACGGCAGTTCACTGCTCATCCACTCCAGGGGAAGTTCCAGCAGCAACAGGCTGTCCTCTGCGCAGGCCCGGGCGATCGCCCCTTGATCGCTGCGCTGCCACAGCCTGATCAGGAGTTCCAGGACAAGGCTTCTGGCTTCGGCGCCAGGGGCGTCGCCAGCTGCGGTGGCGTTCTTCTGGGATTTGCCGGCCAAGGGGAGCAGCCGGCGGCCTTCCTGCTCGACGAGCGCGAGGCAGACGAGATAGGGCGCATCGGCCATGGGGACTGCCTCGCATCAAACTCCACCCTGGCACCACGGCGGCGGGTCCATGCCCATCCAGGAGCGCTAAAGGTGATGTCCGATCAGCTCAACCAGCCGGCAGAAGGCATGAACAACCTGGTGGCACCACTCAGCCAGGGGCAGTCGATCCTCAAGTCGACTCCTCATGGCTCTCCTGCTGGCCATTCACCCAGGCACCGGTGATGAAGGTATCGAGGAAGCTGCCCGCCGCCAGTGGCCCCTCCGTGAACTCCACACCGAGAAGGGTCAGGTCATTGGTCGGCGCTGACCAGCAGACCTGGGCGAGCATGCTGAGTTGTTATCCCTCGGCTTCTGGACTGTGGATCACCACCAGACCCTCGGAGTGGGTGGGGATTCGCTGCCGCCCCGCCAGGGCCAGACAGGCTCCGATCACGCTGATGTCCCTGAGACGGCCCAGATGCACATGATTGGGAAGCAGATTGAATTGAGCGACCACGTGCAGCCTGGATGGGACTGGATAACGCAGGTATCGCCGAGGAATCAAACGTCCGGACGCTCGTTGTGCCATCGGCACGGATCAGGTTGGACTTGCGGCAAGGATAGGTAAAGGTTCGGAGATGTCCAGTTAGAGGCCGTCTTCAGACGGGCTACGCACTGAAGCATGCTCCTTGCCAGAGACATGGGTTGAGCGCTTCGTCACGGGCAACCAACAGTTTGGAACGTTTGGAGGAACGCCTATCTCAGCCAGTTCAGAATCGAATAGCACAAGGATTGAAGGACAACAGTTACTCGGAACCACAAGCGCAGGTAGCTGGCGTTCCCCCGGCTCAGGGTTTGGCGGCCTTGGCACAGTTGTACTTCGCGTCCTTCTGGATCGCTGATTCACCCTTTTGCGGCAGGTGTACTGGATCGACTTATCCGCCTTCTTTAGCTTTTGCCAGTAGAAGCCTCCAGCACTGTCAAGCGCCTTCAGCGAGCACCTTCGCTGAGGCAGGCATCGTCACCGAGGTCGCACAGATGAGTGCGATCAAAGTCAGGGCAGCGGTTCGCAAGGTCGATCGAAGAACGGTCAGTCATGGCTATTCCCGCTCGACCGCAATGGCACTGGGCTTCACCTGCTGCCATCAGCAGCCCCCATCCCGCGTGCCAACGTCTGAAGTCCCAGTCCATCAGGGTGGGCTTCGAGGTACCCCAGATCCCATGGGCGCTAAGCCGTGCGGGCCCTCGTCGGCCCCTTACTGCACACGTCGATAACGGCTCAGGTCCATCAGGTGGAGTCGTTCACTGCAGTTTGGTGTAGGGCGAATACGTGCAAGGCGAGTCATGGGGCTGGGGGCGCTTGGTAGGCGTTGACTCTCGAGCTCTGGGGGAGTGCGCACCTCTTGTTCAGCCAGTGCAACGTGTTGGCCTGGCACTGCTAAGAATCAAGACACGGGGGATACAGCTGCGAAGTGCTCGTGCGGTCGATCTAGGGTGAGAATTGTTGGGGCGAAACCAGTTGTACCCTGATTATCCGCTGCCTCGAGACGAGCCATACCGTCAGCGTGATCTTGAGCGCTACGGGGTGCTTGATCAGCCGAGCGACCAGAACTTTGACCGCTTGGTTCGACTGGCTTCCACAGTTCTGGATGCGCCCATTGCACTAATTTCTCTGATCGATCATCAACGCCAGTGGTTCCTTGCGCGTCATGGTCTAGATGCGACTGAAACCCCGCGTGAGATGGCTTTCTGTGCCCATGCCATCGTTGGTAGTGAGCCGTTGGTGGTGAATGATGCGAGAAGCGATCTCCGTTTCTGCAACAACCCTTTGGTGATCGGAGAGCCTGGTATTCGCTTTTATGCCGGCGCACCTTTGGAGTCCTCTGATGGGCACAACCTCGGCACACTTTGCGTGATTGACCGGGTGCCGCGCACCTTCAGCGCAGACCAGGTGAGTGTCCTGCAAGATCTTGCCGACTTGGTGGTTCGCGAAATGGATCTTCGTCGTCAGGCGATGCTGTGCCCGCTCACGGGACTCGCCAACAAGATGAGTTTCATGGAGCTGGGGCAGCGAGAGTTGAACCGTTCACTCGAAAGCGGCAAGCCAATGGCCTTGCTATTGATCGATATCGATCACTTTGCCAGAATAAACAACAGTTGGGGCCATCAGATTGGAGACGAGCTGTTGTGTGATGTGGCAGAGGTTTTCCTCTCAAACCAGCGTCAGAATGATCTGATCGGACGCATTCATGCTGATGAATTTGCAATCCTGATGGTTGACTGCGAACAGGACGAAGCATTAGAGCGGTCTGAGATTATTCGGTATGCCATCACTCGCCTGCCCTGGATCTTCAGCGTCAGCCATTTGGGCGCCCAAGCCAGCAGTGGATTGGCCGAGCTGACACCGACTGACCGAAAGTTCAAGGAGTTGTTGGATCGCGCAGAGCGGGCCTTGTTGGAAGCTAAGAACAGTGGTTTGGAGCACCAAATCGTCCTGGTTTAGAGCAAAGCACCTGTCAACATGGATTCAGCGGCTTGATGGCGAACGGGTCGAGATTGTCGCCCACTGTCCCCACCGACCCAAGCCCCGTCAGCAGCAGCGGCCACGGGGCCACTCACATCGGCGGCTGGTACCCCGGCAGCTCCCTGCCAGGGCAGTCCGGCCGCCAGCCAGTCCCAGAGCTCCACGCTCGGATGGAGCAGCACAGCGGAGCGACACAGGCAGCCCTCCCAGAGGATGTCCCCGGTGTCGACTGTCTAGCGTCGAGCCCCTTAGCCGCCGTCAACCTGATTGTCGCCGGACAGCTCGCGGTTGATCGGCCGCTGCTCCACGGGCTCAGGGCTCCTGGAAGACCTTGACCTCCTGGTTTTCCAGCTCCATCAGATCGAAGCTGTACCAGCCGTAGGACATGGCGGTATCGCTGCAGGCCGGGCTGGGGTTTTGCTCGTAGTCGGGATAGAGCTGGCCGAGCCGATACAGCCCCGGCGGGGTGTCGGTGTTGGTGTGTTTCCAGTCGTTGTCAGCCCCCTGGCCCCGCGCCAGACACGGCACCTTCCACAGGAAGGCACCGGAGTGGTCGTAGGCCTCCATGTCCTGGTCCCGGTCGTTAACGAGCAGATAGGAATCGCCTGGTTTGACCGGTGCGGCGATCTTGGGTCCGGCGAGTCCGGCCTCTTCATCACCACGGGGATCGAGACCTCCGCTGGGAGTTGGGGGAGCCGGTGGCTTCTCGCTGAACTTGAGCGCCCAGGGGGCTTGCTCACTGAGAATCACACCGCCTGTGTCGGCTTGCTTGATCGCGTCGTAGAGGCCCCAGACCCCGGACACCTGCTGGGGCTCATCCTTGAAGGCTTCCCAGCGGTCCTGGAACCGCTCTGGGGTCATTGGGGTGGCCATGGCGGCAAGGGGGTCTCGGGTCCAACCCATTGCCAGGTCCGCCAGCGGTACGGTTCGACATACGTGCCTGACGCTCTGCTCTGGTGGCCAGCATTTCCGCGACAGAAGCCCGCAAGCGGCTGTATGCCCTCATCGATGAGGTCGGCGACACACACGAGCCGGTGCAGATCACCGGCAAGCGCGGCAATGCCGTGCTGCTCTCGGAGGCCGACTGGAATGCCATCCAGGAAACCCTGCACCTGGTTTCGATCCCGGGGATGCGCGAGTCGATCCTCGATGGGTTGGCCACACCAGTGGCGGACCTGCACGAGCTGCCAGGCTGGTGATCCAGGAGCCGTTCAAAGTCCCTGCAGGAATGGTTCCTCCGTCATTCATTCCGGTGCTGTCTCACAGAAGGTGGTTTCCAGGTCACGGGCCCCATGCAGAACCCGCACGATCTGCACCCCATCGGGAACGTTGAGATAGAAGATGACGTAACTGCCCACCGGAAAGCTGCGCAGACCATCGGCAAGCTCGTCCCTTCGTCGGCCGATGCCGGGCTGTTGCGCCAGCACCTGAAACTTCTGGTCGATCACATCGATGAACGCATCGGCATGGGCGTCGCTGTCCTCGGCGATGAACTCCCAGATTTCAGCTAGATCAGCCCTGGCGCGGGGTTGGAGAACAATCACCTGGACGGATCACGCGCCCTGGGCGACGGTGCTGCGGGACGCCTTGCGCCTGCGTCCGTCCTGCTTGATCTCCTCCGCATTCCAGGAGGTCGGCTTCCCGCTACTGAAGCCTTCCTGGATGTCGTGTCGCAGTTGCTGGAGCTTGAGAGAATGCAGCTGGTCCTGTTGCTCCATGAGCCTGAGGGCTTCGCGGACGACCTCGCTGGCGGAGGTGTAGAGGCCAGAGGCGACCTTGGACTTCACCATGGCTTCGAGCTGAGGCGAGAGGCTGACATTCATGGTCATGACGACGTCCAGGGACCACTCTCAAGATTTCGAGCCTAAGGATCCTGGCAAAGACTGTCAATCTTTGCCACGGCGAGCAACGCCTCCGGGCCGACGACGGGAGACGCCCTGTCTGGTCAGCAGCGCCAGCAGCTGCGGATCGATCGAAACCTGCTGGCCCGGGAGCCGCCATCCCCCCTACGCTGTAGAACAAATCGTTCAACAGCAGGGGATCATGGCGATCGGGGTGCGGGTGGAGCCGGAACTCGAGCGGCAGCTCGATCAGCTGGCCCGGCAGCTCGGCAAGAGCCGCAGCGCCTGCGTGCGAGACGCCATTGCCCAATACCTGATGCGCCATGGCGATGGCGAGGAAGCCCGCCGGCAGTCCGAGCGGCTGGCCGAACGGGAACCTCAACAGCACTGGAGCGAACAGATGCCCGACTGGAGCGACTGGACCGCGTGAGCCTGCCTGAGCTCCGCCGCGGCACCGTTGTGACCGTGGCCAGTCCGGGGGTGTACTCCGGCGAACCCAGACCAGCGGTGGTGGTCCAGGCCGACCGCTGGCTGCAGGCCCATCCCAGCGTCACCCTCTGCCCGCTCACCAGCACCCTGGTGGAGGCGCCCCTCGTCCGGCTTCCCGTGCAGCCAACAGCACGCAACGGCCTGCAAAAGCCATCCCAGCTGATGGTCGACAAGCTGTTCAGCGTGCCGATCAGCTCCCTCGGCAAGGTGGTGGGGCAACTGGAGCCCCAGCTGCTGATTGACCTGGATCTGGCCCTACGGGGCTGGCTGGAACTCCCCTGAGGTGGCCGCCACTTGAGGCCATCGACGAATCAGAACAACTCCCGTTCGCCTTGATGCTGAGCAGCCCGCTCCGCCAGAAAGTCGCCTGTCACTGTCGGACCACCCAGGAAGAAGCTGTCCCAGCTGCGGCCGAGCGGCGCAATGATCCGCTCCTGGCCGCAGGCACGGACCTCCACCTCCTGGACGGAGTCGGGAAACCGCAGATGGGCCGGGAGGCGGACGGCCTGGCTGCGGTGGCTCATGAACAACTTGGTGACAGAGCGCATCGAACCGGCTGGATCTCCAGCGAGTCTGTCTCTGGGTGGCTTGTCCCGCAGGAGTCAGCAAGAGAAGCCCGGCCGCAGCCTGGCGGGAGCTGGATCAGGAGGCCAGGATGCGCAGCACGATCTCCCGATTGCGCAGCAGCCAGCGCGGAACTTCCCCGGTGGTTTTGACTCCGGCCTCGATCAGCAGATCGAGTAGCGCCTTTCCGGCCCCGGATGAGCCCCGCTGCAGGGCGACGGCGAGGGTGCCATCGATGCGGGCTGATCGAGGAACGGCCAGTGCAGGGAATCGAGCTGGCGTTTCTTGGCCCACTGGCCGCCATGGGCCACTTCAACAGGGCCCACTCGCGTGAATTCCAGCTCCTCTGGCGGACACCCGACCACGCAACTCAGCAGGGTGTGATCGAGATCTGGCGTGGGCGCGATGACCAGGCGGATGCGCGAGAAGGCGTGGCTCGGACGCTCCTCGCGGGAGATCAGCAGAAGATGGATGGACATGCCGAGTGGTCGATGGACACGCAGGGCCACCACGGCGAGGGCAAGGGTCGCGTCAGCGACTCGCGCCGCCCTTGCCCCGCCGTGGACACTGCGGATCCCCTGAGCCCCAACCCTTTTGGGCCAGGGGTTTCACGTCGCGGCCATTGACGGTGACATTGGGGTATGGCCGATTACCTTCATACGGCCTCCTGGCCTAAACAGGACCGGCTTGAGCGCCGGGTTCAGTTGGCCGCCTGCGGCAGCTCCCCATCGACCAGAAACAACTCCCTGGCATAGCGATGGATCCGCCCATCGTCATGGCTCAAGAAGGAGGCGTGATCAGCGCAGATCTCGCAGGTGATCTCCACCTGATCAAAGGGCGGGGAGCCGAGGGCCGCCGGGGTGAACACCCCCACCTGGACCAACGGCTCTCTGGAGCGGGCGCTGAGGTACTCAAACGCCTCGATGGCGGCCTCACGCATCCAGTCCCCCAGCCGTTGGCTGGCTCCGTAGTGACGCGGGTCGCGCAGTGCGGCCTGGGCGCCGGCGACGGCAAGCTTCTGCAGCTGCAGTCCGCGGCTGGTGTCGATCTCCACCGAGAACAGGGCTTGGCGGCGGCGAATCGGTTCAGCGGGGGATTCCACTTGGCCCTCCCAGAACAGCAGGGCGTAGTAAGCCCCTTCCACCAGCGATCCAGAGCGGCTGCGGGAGCCATAAAACATCCCCCTGTGCTCCCGCCCTCCAAAGCGCGAACCATGGGGCAGGGGGGGATAGCGGAACGGGGTGGTGAGCAGTGGATGACTGGGAGTGCGCTGTGAGAAGGAGGGCAACGGGGGCTTGCTGGTTTCCACCAGGGCCTCCAGACGCGCCAGCTGCTCGAGGTCATCCACCAGGGGGCCAAGCGTGTCGATGCCCTGCGGCTGCACCAGCCGCAGCACCGTTCCCTTCAAGGGCACAACCGCGGCGGCCTGGGCGATGGCGAGCAGATCCATCGCGCTCAGATCCTGGCGCGCATGGCATCGAGGTACTGCACGATCTCCACCAGCGCCTCGGTGCGCTGCACCTGCTCGGCCGGGACGCCGCCGGTGTGGCGGTTGGCGGTATGAAACCAGTGGCGCATCTGAGCAGGGTCGTTGCCCACCAGCACCGCCAGGCTGCGATAAAGACGCACCACTAACAGCGCCAGCTCGCCGGTCTTGGAGAGCGGGTCAATCCCTTTGCCACGGCCAAAGAGCGAACGGTCACGTCCCAGCACCCGCGCCAGGGCGAAGCGGCTCAGATCCAGTTCTTCCGCAGCCCGCACCACCGCCTGGAGCAGAAGCTGGGCGTCGGTGAGCGGATCCGCTGAGGCGGCGACTGGTGGCGAGCGATCAACAAGGGGCATAGATCTGATGCATTTGCATCAAACCTAGCCCTCTTGAGTCAAAATCGACAGGCATCATGCTTCTGCTTCACCGCCCAAGGCCACCCAGATCAGCCCGAAACGGCAGAAGCTGAGCGCTGCTTCTGGTCACTGGCAGAGCCAGGCCAAGCGGCTGGGCCTGCCATCTCCCTTGCACCGCCGCGAACACGGAGGAAAGCCGATCAGCCTCCAGAGTATGTACACATTGAATTGGAGGTTGGCGATGGCGAGCCGTGTGGGCATCCGGGAGCTCAGGGCACAGCTCTCCTCTCATCTGGAAACCTCGACGCCGATCGAGGTGACCCGCCACGGCCGCACGATCGGCCTCTACGTTCCACTGCCGCAGCACCCTGATCTCAGCGAACGGGAGCAGCTGATCGAGGCCAGCCGTCAGATGCAGGCTGAGCTTCTGCGCCTCGGCCTCTCTGAAGAAGACTTGGCCACTGACTTCAAGGGGTGGCGTCAGCGGCAGACCCGGGGCGCCAGGAAGAAGGCGTGAGCAAGGTGCGCAAGCGCCTGGTGCTCGACGCCAGCATCTTGACCTGAGGCGTTTCAGTGATTGATGTGGACCGTTCAGCTCGTGGACGAATCGGCTCTCGAATCAGCGATCCCCGCGACTGACTCACCACCCTCCAGGCTTGCCCATGGCAATAGCTGGTGACGTGATTCGGCCCGCCCTCGATGCCCTGGAGTTCAACTGGCTCGCTGCTTGGCCCGCAGGGCAGCCCTGGTCCAGCTGGAGCGGCCGGCGCACCCGGGTCAGCCGGCCCGCAAGGGCCATCAGGCCCGCAGGGCACACCCGGCACCGCCGGTGCAGCCGGCAGCACCGGCCCGCAGGGGCCGGCTGGAACGGCAGGCGCAGTCGGCCCGTCCGGCCCGGCCGGCCCGCAAGGCGCGGCCGGCACTGGCATCAACCTCAAGGGCACGGTTGCCACCTACTCGGCGCTGCCGACCTCGAACCGGCAGCAGGGTGACGCCTACATCGTTCAGGACGAGGGCGACACCCTCTACTCCTGGGACGCCACCGGCAACGTCTGGGTCAATGCAGGCGCAATCCAGGGCCCGGCTGGTGCGACGGGGCCCGCTGGAGCCGCCGGCCCGCAGGGACCGGCTGGCGCCGTTGGACCCCAGGGCCCGGCTGGCGCGGCTGGAGCAGCGGGCCTCCAGGGCCCGGCCGGCGCGGCTGGCGCCGCTGGCGCGGTGGGCACCCGTGGCACGGGCTGGTTTGTGGGCAGCGGGCCGCCGCCGGCCAACATCCCCGGCCAGATCGACGGGGACATGTACCTCGACACGGTCTCGGGGACCGTCTACAAGCTGACGGTCACGGCTGGCACTCCAGTGGCCAACCTGCCGGCGATCGGCGGCGCCCTCGAGGGCGGCTACTACGGCGGGCTGATCTCGGCTACGGCGAATGGGGTGGCCACCCATGCGCTGATCATTGCGCCCAAGGCCACCGGTCAGGCTCTCAAGGTGCTCAAAACCGCCAACACGGCCACGGCCGGGGCGAGCAGCACGTTCGATGGCCTTGCCAACAGCAACGCTGCCAACGATGCCGGCCACCCTGCTGCCCAGTGGGCGCGGGCGCTCACGATCGGCGGCTATAGCGACTGGTATGTGCCGGCGCTCTACGAGCTGGAGATCCTGTACCGCAAGTTCAAACCCGACAACACCGACGGCAACACTGGAGGGTTCGGCGCCAATGCTTACGCGGTGCCGGTGACCACGGCGAACTACAGCCTGTCGATCCCGCCGCAGAGTGCGTTCCCGCTGTTTCAGATCGGTGGTGCTCAGGCGTTCTTCGAGGGGAACATGTGGACCTCGACTGAGGATCAAGCCACCACGGCGATCTGCCAGGACTGGTATTACGGCTCCTGGGGGCCGATCAGCAAGACCTTCAGCCAGACCACCCGCGCCATCCGCAAGATCCCTGTGGTGCCCTGATGGGTTGGGTGGCGAGGATCGACACGCCTCGGCGCGTGGAGGAGCAGCGGGTCACGGCGACTGTCACCGCCCCGTCGGTGCTGGATCTGACCTTCGTGGAGCTGGGCACTGATGGCCGTTTCCTGGCGGTGGGCTGTGACATCGCCGCCTGGATCACCTTCTATGCGAGCGCGCAAGCGCGGAACGCTGATACGGCGCGGCCGATCGTGGAGGATCCGCCGCTCTCGGCGGGGGTGCTGCTGGATCTGAGCTTCGATGGCGTGATCCCGTGGCTGCTGCCCGCACCGGGCTCCACCTACTCCAACGGCGAGTCGCCGCTGCGGGCGCGGCTCTTCGCTCGGATCAGGACTGCGCTGAACGTGGCCCATGCGGCGACGGTGACGGTGCGGGCCCTGATCGAGCACGACACGGTGCCGTCCTGATGGCGGCAACGATCCGCGATCTTTCGCGCCGTGGTGACGAGCCAAACGCCTTGGGTGCGCTGAGCGTGATGGCGGCGCAGGTGGACATGGAGCTGGCCACCTGGACCAGTGCGGCCAATTCTCAGAACCTCGGCCAGCTGCTGACCCTGCTCACCAACAGCGCGGGGGCGCCCGGGTTCCTCGGCTGGACGATCCGGGCACGGCTCACGGCTCAGAACCTCGGCTCGCCGGTGGAGCTGATGAGCCAGTGGGTGATGAACACGACCACGGCGGCGGTGAGCACGCATGTGGGGCTGGCCTTGGGCCATAACCCCGCTGGCGGCCTCGGCAGCCACGGGCTGCTCTCTGGTGGCCGGGGCACAACGAACACGCTGGCCACGCTGAATCAGCCCTGCCCGATTGGGGCGGCGACGGCCTGGAGCCTGAAACCGGGCCAGGAGTTCTTTGCTTTTAGCCTCTCTCAGCACAGCTTCTCCAACCGTCAGGCCCTGCCGCTGCTGATCGCCAAGGACGTCACCACCGGCGACTGGCACCTCTCGAACACCGACATGGCCGCTGTGATCAACACGGTGGCCTGGAGCCGCAACCTGCCGCAGCTGCTGCTGTCTGGGGGCTTCCGCCAGGAATGGTTCAGCAGTGGCCCGCCGTTTGTGCTCAGCCGGCCAGCGCAGTGGATCCCGATCACGCCTGGTGTGGGCTACGTGGTGCCACTGCCGCCGGTGCAGTGGTGGGATCCGGTGGTGTTGCCGGAGGACCTGGCGATCTACAACCGCACCTTCTCCAACCTCGGCTATTTCAAGGCGGCTGACGGCAGCGAATGGCTGCAACTCGGCCCCTCGCGCCTGGCGGTGCGGGTCGTTAATCCCACCACCTGAACCCACTACCAGCTCCCAGCGCAGTTCTTCCCCATGGCCCTTGCCACTTCAGCCCTGCAATGGGCCTCCTGGAACTGGACCAGCGCACTGCCCGCCAACCCAGGCCAGAAGCTGACGGAGGCCTTCTCGGCCTTCGCGGCGGCGGTGAACGGCAACGCCGGCAACAACTGCCCGCTGGCCATCGTCAAGGATCACAACTCCGCAACGGGTGCAACGAGCTACGGGTATGTGTGGCGCCTGGGCCATCCGCTCAATCCGGTGCTCTTGAGCTTCTACAACACCAGCAAAGTCCAGGGCTATAGCGCCTCGTCCAGCTCAGCTCTGTTGAGACTGGGCCTCGAGAGCGCCTACACCAACGACAGCAGCAACGGCGGCTACGGCACCTTCGCGACGACCTTGTTCAGCGTCAACGCGGGCCTGTCCCATTACGCGCCGGATGGATCGCCGGCGATTGATTACGGCGCCATGCTGCTGGTGCTGATGGACACGGCGCCAGGCCGTGAGTTCTTCTGCTACTCGATCGCACCGATCGGCGCGGACACCTACACGCAGAACCACACGATGGTTCTGTTCAGGTCACCGGCAACATCAGGCTGGAATGTGTTCTTCAACCGCTCCAACGCCTATGTCGGCATGTTCTACTCGCAGAACAGCTACATCTGGAACAACAACACGATGGTGGCGTCGTCTGTGATTCCGCCGCCACCAACGGGCAGCGAACAGCAACTCATTCGTGGCTGCGGGTTGTATGCGACCACCACCAGCGGTGTGTTCGCTCCTGGCACCATCCAGCCACGGGTTGCGCTGCCGGATTGTCTCTGGCTGGGCAGCAACCAGATCAGTGATCCGCGCCGCCTGGGCCGGGCCGCCTCTCCTGCCGGTGGCGGTACCTTCTACCAGCTGGCGGCGGCGTACAGCGGTGCCACCGATCTCTGGTTCCTGCAGCCAACCGGGACGCCTGCGGCGTTGGCGGGCTGGAGCACGGTGGGCTCGCTGCCGTGGGCGACGATGCCCGATCGGTTGAGCTTTTGCCCGATGGCACCGTTGCAGCCCCTGGCGATGGGGCCGGCTGCTGCACCGGACTTCCTGACGGACTGGAGCATGGTGGCGATCGGCGCCGCTGGAGTGCGCCAGCACCCCTTCTATGCCAAGCAACTGCAGGGCAGTGGCGGGGGCGGTGGTGGCGGTAGGCCTACCACTGGGGTGCTGTGGCCCCGTGGCAACGGTTGAGAGCTGCGGCCCTGCGGTGACATGCGGACTGATTCGGATTCGCTGTGAGCGCCGTTGGCTGGACTCAAGGGGGAAGAACGCCGAGGCGCCGGCCCCCGATCACCGGGTGTTCGATGTGCCGCCTGGGATGGCGAACCAGATCGCGCGTTGGTACCGGCAGCAGGGCTGGGAGGTGATCGAGGAGCCGATCTGAACCGAGAGGACCTGCGGTGAGTTTGCGCTCATTTTGCGCTCACGCTGCCGGAAATGGCGATAAAGAAGGGCCCCCGGAATGTCCGAGAGCCCTTGTTATGACTGCAGTCGGGGCGACAGGATTCGAACCTGCGACCTAGTGCTCCCAAAGCACCCGCGCTACCAAGCTGCGCCACGCCCCGATCAGCCCACCATAGGGCCCAGATGCCCCACTCCCCTTGGCCTGGCTTGAGATCAGCTGCAGTCGAGGCTCTGGGGCGGTGGAGTGGGGTCCCTCCGATTTCGCGGGCACCAATCAGGGCTTCTTTGGGGTGCGTGGCGGTGCAGCCAGGACATGCTGCGCGTCATCGAGCCAGTGGAGATCGCCCACGGAGGTGTCCCGGTGCTGGCTGTCCTGGTCGATACGGAGCAGCCGCTGCTCCGGCTCAACGCTGCTTGGGGCGAGAGCCCGATGGCAGAGCGAGGCTTACAGCGTCGCCTCCATGGAATGACCCAGCGTCAGGTTGGCAACTCTGACGGGAGCACCCTTCGCTTCAAGAGGCCTTCGTCTGCGAAGAACATTTCGTTCCAGCCTTGATGCCAGCCCAGCGCATCGCTCTGGCTTCTCACCTCAACGGTTCTTTGTGATTGATCCTTGGTTGAGTCACCCATCCGGACGGAGGAAATAAAAATTATGAGGGCATGAATACTCATTGTCCGTACCCAAGGCTGATCCGTCCCAGTGAACCCCACTAGCGTTGGTGGTAGATGGAGAGGTACACCATGAACACGCACATGCCATCTGTTTCCACTTCTGCTTCCGCTACCGCCGAGCACGCCTTCACCAATCCGCAGGATGCCCTGCACCGGATCAGGGAGTTGGCTCACAGCAACCGGGATTTTGCCAACTCCCTTCGGCATAGCCATTCCACCGAGGAGGCCGCTGAACTCGCCGGGGCCCATGGGATCAGCATCAAGCCCGAAGTGCTCTGGCGCCATCGCGGCACCTTGCTCAGCGGTGGCCTCCCCACTTGGCCGGGCTGATTGCGATTCAGTTCACCCTTCAGCGGCTTGGATTCTGAGGCTCTTGGCGGATCATCTGCAGGTCTTCCCCATGAATAAGTTCGCCAGGATCACCGGACTTTTTCTTCTGTTCGTCGCAACCCTTCTGCTGCCGACTCAGCATGCTGTTGGGAAAGCAGCAGACGTTGGATCAAAACAGGACAAGGCTTTGATCATGAGTGCCATGTCGGCGGCACCGCTTGCCGTTGCCAAGGGAGCCACGATTGTTGTGATGAAGAAAGGGGGTGAGATGCGGACCCTTCGAGCGGGTACCAACGGCTTCACCTGCATGCCCGACAACCCCGCAACGCCAGGGCCCGATCCGATGTGCATGGATCGCCCTTCATTGGACTGGGTCCAGGCATGGGTGAGTCAGACCGCACCAGCTCGAGGGAAGGTGGGCTTGATGTACATGCTCGCAGGCGGGACCGACGCCAGTAACACCGATCCCCATGCCCAGAAACCCACGGCGTCGAATCACTGGATCAAGACCGGCCCACACATCATGGTGGTCGGTGCCGATCCCAGCTTCTACGCTTCCTATCCCAGTAGCCCCAAACCAGATCCATCGAAGCCCTATGTGATGTGGCCTGGAACTCCCTATCAGCACCTGATGGCGCCGATACGTTGAGCATCGCCAGGTTGATTGGTCTGAGCCACGGAGTTCACGGACGCTCGCTCGATCAGGTCGCTCTGGGGCCGCTCCCTCCCTTCGCTTGTCCATGAACGTTTCGGCTGAGTCGGATCCCTGGGATGGGACCTCTGCAGTGGAACCTCCGCTGGTTCCTGGTGGGACCCCGCTGGATCATTGCCACCATGGCACCCTCTGGTGGAAGCTGAAGGTGCTGGGGGCCATGGCCTTGATCGCCTGTGGTGTTGCCCGGTTCCTGCTGGACGTGCCGCCGGCCGTAGTCGTTCCGATCCCCGCAGCCCAGATCCTGGTGCTCATCGGTGGAGGGACGGTCTTTACGCATTACGGGCTGCTCAAACGGCGGCGGGGTCGATTCGATCACCCTGAGGCGCTGCTCACCCGTGGCGGCCTGTTTTCCGTGGTGCGCCATCCGATGTACCTGGGCGATGCGCTGATGGATCTGGGCTTTGCGCTGCTCGCGGGCACTTGGTTGGCCTTCGGCATCTATGGCCTCTGTCTGGTGGCGCTGGGGCTCCAGGCACGGGTGGAAGATCGACACCTGGCGGAGCGCTTCCCCGAGGCCCACCGTCATTGGAGTCTCCACACCGGCCTCCTTTGGCCCCTAAGGGCCGTCAGAGGCGCATCCCCTTCACCGCCCCGATCGTGATCGGAGGCCGCTGCAGGCAGTCCACGGCACGGATCGCCCTGGTTGCGGGGAGAATCAATGGACCGTTGAACAGCTTGTGGATTCGCAGTCACCCGCTTCTGTCGGCCCCCCGCTCAAGGCGGGCCCCAGCCACCGCCGTGGGGTCCTGCTGGTGGCCCTGGGCTGTGCCTTGGCCCTGGCGGGCTGCGGGGAACCGAAGCCGCCCCGGGAGCTGAGCCAGCTGCAGGCGGTCACTGATCAGCTGCTGCGCGCCAATGCCATCCGCACGACCCCCATCCGCTTCGCGCTTGAGGCCGGGGAGACGGCCCCCTACTGGGCCCAGAAGGCAGGCCTGTGCAAGGCCAGTAAGCAGGAGAAGGAGAGCGGTGACGCCTGCGAGCACTGGGCCCACCTCTCCCCCGCTGAGGCCGAAACCCCGGTCCATCGCCAGATCAACCGTCTCTCCTATCTGCTGGGCACCGCCAGTGCCCGCACCTACGCCCACGGTCTGATCAGCTTCGATCGATCGTTCTTCCTGGTCCACGAAGACGACCCCGGTGCCCTGCGCTGCGTCGTCGCCCACGAACTCACCCACTTCCTGCGCCGCCATGCGTTCCTCAGCTCCCGGGCGGCCAATGGCCTCTGGAAGGACCTGCCGGAGCAGCAGCGCCACAGGGCCCTGGCCCGCCTCTCCCGGCAGCAGGAACTGGCGGCCGATCGCAACGCCATGCTGATGACCGCCATCGCCGGCCACGATCCGGTGATCTGCGTCCAGCAGCTGCAGAACGGTGCCCAGCTCGACGCCGACTACGCCCCCGAGGCACCCCTGGAAACCCATCCCGGCTACAGCCGCCGGCTTTCGGCCGCCAGGGCCTATCTCCAGGGCCCCTTGCAGCGGGATCTGGCCGCCTGGCGCAAGGCCCAGGCCAACCGTGGCGAGCGCACGGCCACAGCCCCGCGCTGGAGCTGGGATCCGGGCGATCAGTTGCTCACCGTGCGCACCCTGCCGGAGCCTGGCCCGTTGCCCTAGCTGGGCTGCGATGGGTTCTGGCGCCGTGGGCGGCCCATCAGCCCAGCACGGCGATGGCGTCGATCTCCACCCGCGCCCCCTTGGGCAGGGCGGCCACCTGCACGCAGGCCCGCGCCGGAGACACCCCCGCGCCAAAGCTGCCGGCGTAGAGGGCGTTCACCTTGGCGAAGTCCCCCAGATCCGCCAGGAACACGGTGGTGCGCACCACCTGCTGGGGCGAGGCGCCCGCCGCTGCCAGCACCGCTGCCAGGTTGGCCAGCACCTGACGCGTTTCCGCTTCCACATCGCCGTCGCCAACCAGCGCTCCGGTGAGCGGATCGAGGGCGATCTGACCGGAGCAGAACAGCAACCCCCCGGCCTTGACCGCCTGGTTGTAGGGACCCACCGGGGCCGGTGCCTGGGCCGTGGTGATCGCTTCGAGGTCGGGGGCGGCAACCATGGGGGGTGAAGATGGGGCGCTGAGCTTATGGCCGGACGCCCATCGTCGGCACCGATTCCCCACCATCGACGCCCCCAGGCACTCCGGCCACGCCCCAGCTGGAGTTGCGGGATCTGTGGCACCGCTACGGCAGCAGCGCCTCTGGCGCTGACTGGACCCTGTCGGCGATCGATTTTCAGCTGCGGCCCGGCGAACTGGTGGGCCTGCTGGGCCCCTCCGGTTGCGGCAAATCCACGCTCTTGCGCCTGATCGCCGGCTTCGAGCGCCCAGAGCGCGGCAGCGTCTGGATCGAGGGCCGTGAAGTGGCAGGACCGCACCGCTGGCTGGAGCCGGAGCGGCGCGGTGTGGGCATGGTTTTCCAGGACTACGCCCTGTTCCCCCACCTCGATGCCTGGCGCAACACCTGCTTTGGCCTGCGTCCCCATCAGGACCGCAGCCGTGCCGCCTGGCTGCTGGAGTTGCTGGGGCTCAGGGGGCTCGAGCGCCGTTACCCCCATGAGCTCTCCGGCGGCCAGCGCCAGCGCCTGGCCCTCGCCCGGGCCCTGGCGCCGGCCCCGTCCCTGGTGCTGCTGGATGAACCGTTCTCGAACCTGGACGTGGAGGTGCGCACGCGCCTGCGCGGCGAACTGCCCGGGGTGCTCAGCCGCTGCGGCGCCAGCGGCCTGATCGTCACCCACGATCCGGAGGAGGCGCTGGCGATCTGTGACCGGGTGGCCGTGCTCCAGGCCGGAGTGCTGCAGCAGTGCGCCAGCCCCCGGGAGCTGGTGGAGCACCCCGCCACCGCCTTCGTGGGCGGCTTCGCCCTCCAGGGCAACCTCGTGCCGGCCCGGCGCGAGGGAACGCGGATCCACACCGCCGTTGGGGTGTTCGAGCCCGATGGCGAGCCCAGGGCCGAACGGGCGAGGGCCGGTGAGCCCCTGGAGGTGCTGATTCGCCCCAGCGGCTTTGATCTGGCGGCCGACCCCGCAGGTGAAGCCCTGGTGGTGGGCCGGGAATTCCTGGGCCGCGAATGGCTCTACCAGGTGGAGGTGGGCACGCTGCGCCTGCGCCTGCGGCTACCCCTGGAAAGCGAACTGGAGCGGGGGCAGCGGTGCCGGCTGCGGCTCAAAAGCGAGCCGTTGGGTCTGTTGTTTCCCGAGCGAGTGGCCGTCAGGCCCGTGGCAGAATCGGCGGCTGTGCCGTAACGCCAAGGGCGTACATTTCGTGGTGCTCGTTCGGCTGGGAGCTACATCCTCGAGAGAGCGGTGATCTTGGCAAGCTTATTGTGATCGAGACCCTCCAGTTCGCTGATCTCTAGCAGGCCATCTTTCACCATGCCTGCGAATGTGAACAGCAGGGAAGATGGCTTGAAATCATACTTTCCATCGAATTCATATCTCCTGGTGCTGAGATAATCGTGGAGTCCCCAGACCTGATCGAGAGTGACGATGGAGCTGCTCAACTCCTGCACGCTCCGCGTCAGATCGGCCAGATCCCGTTCGTAGGCCAAGGCAAAGGCCACTCTGGCGGTTTCCTGCTCATCATCGCTCCAGTCATCCTCCACGATCTACCTGCCTTCAAGGTCAATCAGTCATCGTAGCGCTGCGCGTGGCGTTTACGCGAGCAGGTTTCGATTGCATGGACCCGTGGCAACAGGTGCCAGGGAACCTGTGGATAGCGATGGTGCTCCCAGTGATAGCCGAAGTGATAACAGCTCAGCAGCGACAGCAGCGGTGGAAGCGCCCAGCTCCGAACCTCGTGGGTCTTCAAGGTGGTCCCCAAGCTTCCCCTGTGGGGCAGGTAGGTTCCGAACAGGAAGAGCTGAACCGAGCTCAACAGCAGGGGCAAGGTCCAGAACAGCAGGATGGAGGCGATCAATCCGCTGCCCGTTGATCGGAGGGTCATCCAGCCCCCCGCCCAGAGCCCGACCAGGAGGGTCATCTGCAGGGGGGAAAGATACCCACCCATGAATCTGATGTACCAGCTCAGTGGATGGGAGCGAAGGCCATCGTGATAGTCGGGATCTTGGCGGCTTGCCGGTGAGGCGTGATGGCGCTGATGGTTGGTGAGGCAGAGGTCGTAGTCGAGGCAGCCATAGAGCCCAAGGGCGACCCGCCCGATTCCGTGGTTGAGTCGCCTGTTGCCTGGGAAGAGGCTGCCGTGCATCGCATCATGGGCAACGATGAACAGGCCTGTGTGCAGAAAGGTGCGACACAGCAGGGCGATCACGACCCCGATGGCCGGGAGGTGTTCGGCTTCGATCAGACATCCGCCAAGACTGAGGATCCAGCCGGCGATGATCAAAGCCGCCAGGACGACTCCGGTCAGGTCCGTGGAAGCTGGCCCACCCGCTGAACACAGGGCTCCGCCTGGGCTCTGTTGCCGGTGAAGGGGCCCCGATCGATCGCTTCGGCTCGGCGTTGCGCTCGAACAGGGCATGCGTGCAATCAGCGGATCAGATTGAGCAGTTCCTTGGGGGAAGCGAGCAGATCGATCGCCACGAAGAAAATCTTGTTCTCCGGATTCAGCAGGAATCTCCAGGCCACATCCATGCCCACACCCGCTCCGAACCAGGGCGTCTGGACTTTCCCCGTGACCTTGATCTGCGTGAAGCCGCCATCGGCGGGCTCGCTGACGCCCTTGGTGGGAACCAGCACCAGATTCTGGCAATCCTGCTTGAAGAACTTGAGCACCGCCTCCCTGCCGATGATCGGCTTCTGGAACGGCGGCTGAAGCGCTCCATCGGGAAGAAACAGCTCGATCAGGTTGTCGAAGTCATTGGCGTTCAGAAGATTCATGTATTCGATCACGGTGGGATTATCCACATTCTCGATCGAAACCTGAGTGCGCTCGGAAGCAGCGGTGGGGCTCACGAGTGGCTCGCTGATCGTTTCGGCACCCTCCATCTTCTTGGGGTCATAACCCATGTCCACAACCATGTTCCGAAGAACCGTGATCTGCTGACCAGCCTCCATTCCCTTGATGGTGCTGAGAACGGCGGCGGCGTTGGCGGAGAGCTGGTAGCCCACGGGAATGGGCGCAACGATTCCCTGCTCCATCCACACCCCTAGCTCATACCAGAAGCCCAGCTTGATGTTGTTGGACCAGAGCGCGTAGGTTCGGTTGATGGGCGTGTTGATGTGATTGGCGAGGTCAAACATCACCTTGGTCTGCTCGGCAAAGCTCATCCCGCGAAGCTCGCTGAGGGTGCGCTCGGCGAACTGCATTCTTGCGGCCCCCAGGGCTGCCACGGTGATCGTTTTGCCCATTTCCTTGTAGGCAAACCAGATCAGGGCAAGCTGATCTTCAACCGTGAGCTGGTCGAAGCGCGCGAGGGTACTGGGAACGATGTCGGCCGTGCGGGTCTGCGGGAAAATGCTGCGGGCGGCATCGATGGTGAAAGACATGGCTCCCAGTTAGTGGATGAAAGATGTACCTACTCTAACAGAGTAGCTTCGATGTAATTGAAGCTGATTAGATGTCTGAAAACTTATGATTTGCTCGGATCCCGCCTTATTGAGATCTTAACCGCGCAAGCATCCACTCACCGAGTGGCCAGAGGCCTGCCGGGCCCCCTCGGCCCTAACCGCGCCAGTTGTTCTTGCTCTCCCGCAGGGCCCCCAGCTCAGCGGCATCGGCGGCGCGCAGGAAGAGGTTGGTGGCCAGCTCCGCTCCGATGCTGCTGGGCACCGTGAAGCGCCCGGCGGCCCGCAGCTTCCGCACCTCCTCCAGCCGCTCGCCCAGCGCCGGATCGTGGGGCCGTTCGGCCGCGGCCCAGGCGAAATTTCCTTCGGTGTACTCGTGGGCGCACCACACCCGGGTGTCCGCCGGCAGGGCCGCCAGGGATTGCAACGACTGCTGCATCTGGGCCGGGCTGCCCTCAAACAGGCGCCCGCAGCCCCCCACGAACAGGGTGTCGCCGCAGAACAGCTCCCCCCGGGCCGCCGTTCCTGGAACAGCTGGCAGGTAGTAGGCGATGTGGGCCCTGGTGTGGCCCGGCACATCCAGCACCTGCACCGGGCGGCCCAGAAGCGTGAACCGCTCGCCGCCCGCCACCGAGCGGGTCTGGATGGGAATGCGGGCGCGGTCCGCGCCGGCGGCGAACACCTCGGCGCCGGGCCAGCGGGCCAGCAGGCCCGGGGTGCCGCCGATGTGGTCGCTGTGGTGGTGAGTCTGGAGGATGGCCACCAGTTCCAGCTGGCGTTGCTCCAGCCAGGCGATCACGGGTTCGGCAACGGCAGGATCCACCACCACCGCCTTCGAGCCCGATCCCCCGTGCCAGACGAACACGTAGTTGTCGTCGAGAACGGGGATCAGGTCCACGGTGTCGGCGGCAGCCATGCCTGCGGCTTCTGGCAGGGTCTCGCGGGGGGGCGTTGTCGCGGCCATCGTTAAAGTCCACGCTGCGGTGCAACACCATGATCACCGTCGCCCTGGCCAAAGGCGCCCTTCTCAAGGATTCGGTGCGGCGTTTCGCCGCCGCCGGTCTTGATTTCAGCGCCCTGCTCGATGCCGACAACCGCCAGCTGCGGGTGCCCAGCACCTGCGGCCGTGCCCGCGCCCTGCTGGTGCGTAACGCCGATGTGGCCGTCTACGTGGCCTATGGCCAGGCCCAGCTGGGCGTGGTGGGCTACGACGTGCTCAAGGAGCATCCGTTGCCCGTGGCCCAGCTGGTGGATCTGGGCTTCGGTGGCTGTCGCATGGCCGTGGCGGTCAAGGCCACGAGTGGCTACAGCCGGGCGGCTGATCTGCCACCCCACTGCCGCGTCGCCAGCAAGTTCACCCGTTGCGCGGAGGCCTTCTTCGCCGACCTCGACCTGCCGGTGGAGCTCATCCATCTCACCGGCTCGGTGGAGCTGGGACCGATCACGGGGATGTCCGAGGCCATCGTCGATCTGGTGGCCACGGGCCGCACCCTTCAGGAGAACGGATTGGTGGCGATCGATGAGCTGTTTCACAGCACGGCGCGGCTGATCGGGCACCCCCTGGCCCTGCGGCTCGATGCTGGTCCGCTGCAGGCCCTGGTGGACCGGGTCGCCGCGGCGGGCTCCCCCCCTTCTGGCCCGTAGCGCTGATGGCCTCCCGCGATCGCCAACGGCTGCGTCTGCTGCTCCCCTACATCGGCCGTGAGCGCCGCCGCCTCACCCTTTCCCTGGTGCTGCTGATTCCGGTGGCCCTGGCGGCCGCCGTCCAGCCCCTGCTGGTGGGTCAGGCGATCTCGGCCCTGCGCCATGAACCCACCATGGCCTGGCTGGCGGGTCAGAGCGTGCCCCAGGCCCTGCGTACCCTCGTGGGGCTGCTGCTCCTGGCGGTGATGGTGCGCCTCGCCCTGCAGGGCGTGCAGACCTACAACATCCAGGTGGTAGGCCAGCGACTTACGGCCCGCATCCGCGATGACCTGTTCGCCCATGCCCTGGCCCTCTCGCTGCGCTTCCACGACCGCACCCCGGTGGGCAAGCTGCTCACCCGGCTCACCAGCGATGTGGATGCCCTGGCGGAGGTGTTCGGCAGCGGCGCCATCGGCGTGCTCGCCGACCTGGTGACCCTGCTGGTGATTGCCTTCACGATGATCTCGATCGAGCACCGCCTGGGGGCCTTGCTGCTGGCGATCCAGGTGCCGGTCACCTTCGCGATCGTCTGGCTGCAGGGCCGCTACCGCAAGGCCAACTACCGGGTGCGGGAGGAGCTCGGCCAGCTCAACGCCGACTTCCAGGAGAACCTCCAGGGGCTGGAGGTGGTGCAGATGTTCCGCCGCGAGGCCACCAACAGTCACCGCTTCGCCAGCACCGCCCAGCTCTATCGCAAGGCGGTGGACGGCACGATTTTTTATGACAGCGCCATCTCGGCCCTGATCGAATGGGTGGCCCTGGCGGCAATCGCCGTGGTGCTCGCCCTTGGTGGCCTGCTGGTGGATCGCGGGGCCATGGGCCTGGGCACGCTCACCACCTTCATTCTTTTTTCCCAGCGGCTGTTTGACCCGCTGCGCCAGTTGGCCGAACGCTTCACCCAGATCCAGGGGGGGCTCACGGCGATCCAGCGCATCGACGAGCTGATGGAGGAGCCGATCGAGATCGCTGAACTTCCTGTGGGCCAGCTCAGTGCCGCCGCCGTGCGTTCAGGCGCCGAGCGCGCCAGCGCCGGGGAGGTGGTGTTCGAGAACGTCTCGTTCGCCTACCGCAGTGACGATCCGATCCTCACTGACCTCAGCTTCCGCATCGCCGCCGGTGAGCACGTGGCCCTGGTAGGGCCCACGGGTTCGGGCAAGACCACGGTGATCCGGTTGCTCTGCCGGCTCTATGAACCCCAGCGGGGGCGGATCCTGCTCGATGGCATCGACATCCGCCAGCTGCCGATCGCCACCCTGCGCCAGCGGTTGGGGGTGGTGCTCCAGGACACCTTCCTGTTCAGCGGCAGCGTGGCCGACAACCTGCGCCTCGATGCGCCGATCGATGACGTCGAGCTGCTGCGGCTCTGCAACGAACTGGGGCTGGAGGGCCTGCTGGAACGGCTGCCCGACGGCCTGGCCACGGAGCTGCGCGAGCGGGGAGGCAACCTCTCCTCCGGCGAGCGTCAGTTGCTTTCAGTCGTAAGGGTGGCGATCCGCAACCCCTCGGTGCTGGTGATGGATGAGGCCACGGCCTTCATGGATCCCTCCACCGAGGCAACCCTCCAGCACGACCTCGACACGCTGCTGTCCCAGCGCACCGCGATCGTGATCGCCCACCGGCTGGCCACGGTGGAAGCCGCCGATCGCATCCTGGTCCTGCGGCGTGGCCGCCTGATCGAGCAGGGCACCCATCGTCAGCTGCGGGCCGCCGGGGGGCTTTACGCGCAGTTGGCTGATCTCCAGGAGCGGGGACTGGCCAGGCTCTGAGCTTGCTCGTCCAGCACAGACTCCAGCCAGCGCTCGATCAGGCTGGCCAGTTGGCGGGGATCCTGGCGCATGGGCAGATGGCCCAGCCCTTCGAGCAACTCCACCGAGTGCAGGGGCGCATAGCCCGCCAGGTGGCGCACGTAGCGGGGCTCCATCACCCCATCTCGGCTGCCGCTGATCCACAGACTGGGCACGCCCAGCCGGGCGGTGAGCCCGGGCAGCTGGCGCACGGCGCCGCGGTTGGTGCTGCAGGCCAGGAGCCCCCGGGCCGCCCGCAGATCGGCCACCAGGGGGCTGCGGATGGCGTCGGTGCCGGGCAGGCCAGCCAGCCAGCGGGGGCGCAACCGCAGGAAGGCGGATCCGCCCTGCCGCAGGCGCGCGAACGGCCTCGGCTGGTAGACCCCGCCACCGGCGGCGATCTGCACCAGAGCCAGCAGCTGATCGCCCAGGGCAGCGGCGGCGTGGAGGGCGACGCTGCCGCCCAGGGAATGACCCACCAGAACAATCTTGCGCCCGTTGGCCTCGGCGCGGCTGGCCTCGGCCACCCAGCGGCCATAGCTGGCCAGGGTGGGCTGGAGTTGCCGGGGCCGGGGTCGCTGGCCGAAGCCCGGCAGATCGGGCGCCCAGACCGGCCAGCGGGGGGTCAGGGCCTGCTCCAGGGGCTCCCACAGCCGCCCGGAGAGCAACCAGCCGTGCAGGCAGACCAGCAGGGGCGCCGACGGGTCAGGACGGGCGGGGGTGGGGCTCAGGGGTGCCTGGGGCGTGGATCTCCACACTGCAGCAAAACCAGCGCGATCGGGCAGGATCGTCTCCTTGCATCACTTCACCGCTGATCCCCGACCGTTTGGATTCCCACCCCGCCCTGATCCCCCACTACGGCGAAGGACACCGTCTCTGCCCGGTGGCCAACACCCAGGTGACCCTCGTGCTCAGCCTGGACCGGGAGATCGATCTGGTGGAACTCGAGCAACTCTGCGATGCGGTGGGCTGGAGCCGCCGGCCCCTGCGCCGGGTGCGCAAGGCCCTGGAGCACAGCCTCCTGCGGGTGGGCCTCTGGCGCCACGACGCCCGGGTGCCCCGCCTGGTGGGCTTTGCCCGCTGCACGGGCGATGGGGTAAGCGAGGCCACGGTCTGGGATGTGGCGGTTCACCCCCGCTACCAGGGGGCAGGGCTGGGGAAGCAGTTGATGGTCTACGTGCTCGATCAGTTGCGCGCCATGGAGGTGGAGCGGGTCAGCCTGTTCGCCGATCCCGGTGTGGTCGGGTTCTACGCCGACCAGGGCTGGGAACTGGAGCCGATGCAGCGCCGCTGCGCCTTCTGGTATTCCCCCTAGCGAGCCAGGCTCAGCTGCCGTAGTAGCTCTGCGCCAGCCGTTCCAGGCTCACCCCGCCGCGCCAGGCCCGGCGCAGCTGCCAGTTTCGCCAGGCGGTGCGCGCCACCCCCTGCCGCCGCCAGCGGCGCCCATCCACCCGCAGCTCCGCCCCCAGGCAGCGCACGGGCCCCTGGGCGGCGAGCCGTTGCACCAGATCCAGGTCCTCCATCAGCGGCCAGGGCCGGTAGCCCCCCACCCGCCGGTAGAGGTCACTTGGAATCAGCAACCCCTGGTCGCCGTAGGGGCGATGGAGCAGGCGGGTGCGCAGGGCCACGGCCCCCTCCACCAGCCGCAGGCCGAGACCGCTCCCTTCGATGCGCAGCTGGAAACACCAGGGTGCGGGGGGCTGGGCCAGGGCCCGCTGCAGCGCCTCCTGCCAGCGCGGGCCGAGGCGCCCGTCGGCATGGAGCAGCAGCAGCCAGCAACCCCCCTGCCTGGCGCTGCGCTCCCCGCTCTCCCCTTCCCGTTCGCTGTGCACCCGGGCCTCCAGATCCAGCTCCGCCAGGGCGAGCTGGGCCCCGCGCTGCAGCTGGATCCCGCGACCGGGGGGGCTGCTGATCACCCGGGCCCCGGCCAGGCGCGCGATCGCCGGGGTGCCATCGCCGCTGCCGCCATCCACCACGAGCGGGCGACGGAGCAGATCTGGGGCGGCCGCCAGGTCCGCCAGCAGCAGCGGCAAGCGCAGCGCTTCGTTCAGGGCAGGGATCACCACCTGAACGGACGCCGCCCGGTTCAGCCCAGCCATGGCGAGAGATCCCCGGGTCGATCGAGGTCGCTGAGTTCCCCCAGGAGCAGGGGCTCCAGCCCCTGGTCCGCCGCCGCCTGGCAGGTGAGCTCCAGCACCCGGCCCGTGCCCCAGGGGATGCCGGCCAGCAGCGGCACGCTCGGGCTGTGGGCCCCCAGGCCGATCAGCCAGTAGCCGCCATCGAGCGCGGGCCCCAGCACCAGTGGCTGATGCGCCAGGGCGGCCAGGGCGGCCCCCAGGCCATGGCGATCGAGGCCGGGCAGGTCGGTGCCGATCAGGGCCACCGCCTGGGCCCCCTCCCGGAAGCTGTGGCGTAGCTGGCGCTGCAGGCGCAACCCAAGCCCGCCGGGCCCCTGCAGGCGTACCCGATCGGCCCCCAGCTCGTCGCCCCAGCGCTCGGCGGCCTTCGGGCCGAGCCCGTCGACCGCCAGCACCAGCTGGGCGCCGGCCCCCGCCGCCACCGAATGGGCCGTGGCCATGGTGTGGCGGGTGAGCGCCCACTGGATCCGGGCGGCGGCCTGGGCGCCGATCCCCGCCGCCAGCCGCCGCTTGCAACGCCCCGGCGCCGGCCAGCGGGCCATCACCACCAGCTGCAGCGCCCTGCCGCCGGCGCTCCAGGGCTCACCAGAGCGCAATTCAGCCTTCGCGCGGAAGTTCAGCGGGCTGGAGCTGCAGGTCGAGCCGTTGCTCCCCCCGGCGCACCTTCAGGGGTAAGGCAGCCCCCACCTTGCCCTGGTCCACGGCCACCTGCACCTCGGAGGGGCTCTTGACCCGCTCGTTGCCCACCTGCTCGATCAGGTCACAGTTTTTGAGGCCGCCCTTGGCGGCGGGGCTTCCGCCCATCACCTCCACCACCACCACCCCGTAGACCTCGGGCAGCTTGCATTCCGCCGAGGTGGCGTTGATTTCCCGCGCCAGCTGCGGGTTGAGCGCCTGCAGGCGCACGCCGATGTAGGGGTGGGAGGCACGGCCGCGCTCGAGGATCTGGGCGGCGATCTGACGGGCGAGACGGATCGGGATCGCGAAGCTCAGACCTGCGCCCGGGGCCTGGCGGATGGCGGTGTTGATGCCGATCACCTGGCCCCGGTCGTTGATCAGTGGACCGCCGCTGTTGCCGGGGTTGACGGCCGCATCGGTCTGCAGATAGGGCACCCGCTGGCCCTCGCCCACCGCATTGGAGCGGCCGATGGCGCTGATGATCCCGGCGGTCACCGTGTTGTCGAGGCCCAGGGGGTTGCCGATGGCGATCGCCCACTCCCCAGGTCGCACCTTGTCGGAGTCCCCCAGGGGGGCCACGGGCAACTTCGAGGCCACCACCTTCACCACCGCCACATCGGTGACCGGATCGCTGCCCAGCACCTTGCCGTGGAAGCTGCGGCCATCCGGCAGGGTGACCGTCACGTCGCCCGCCCCCTCCACCACGTGGGCATTGGTGAGCAGCACCCCATCGGAGCGGGTGATGAAGCCCGAGCCCTGACCCTGCTGCTGCTGGATCGAGGGGCCACCGCCGAACAGGCCACCGAGCGGGTTGAGCACGCGCTTGACTGTGTCGATCCGCACCACCGCCGGCCCCACCTTGTCGACGGCGTTGACGATGAAGTTGTTGCCCGCCTGCAGCGGCGCTGGCGGCGGCGCGTCGCTCACCTGGGCCGGGTCACCTCCCCGCCGCGCGCCCGGCAGGCCAGGAAACCCGGGCAAGCCTGGAAATCCCGCCACACAGCCCCCCAGCAGCAGCCCGGCGAGTGTGCCTGTGGCCACCCCCGTGACCAGGGCAGAGGCGCGCGGAAGGCGGGGGGCGGGGCGGTGTTCAGGGGTCATGCAGGCGGGCTTGTGGTCAGGTCGTCAGGCGCCTCATTCAAGGCGCCCGTGGCCAGCCACTCTGCCTATATTCAGCCCTCGGTGGTGAGCGAACGGTGCAGCAGGGTCAGGAGCTGTGGCACCGGGTTCAGCAGGCTCTCCAGGCGAATCTCAGCAAGCCCACCTTCGAAACCTGGATTCGCCCGGCCCGGTGCGCCGCCTTTGCCAATGGCCGCCTGGAGCTGCTGGCGCCCAACAGCTTCGCCAGTGGCTGGCTGCGCAAGAACTATCTGTCGATGATCGGCGAGGTGGCTTCCGAGCTGGCCGGTGAGCCGGTGCTGGTGGAGGTGGAGACCGAGCCCGCCGTGGAGTCTGCCGACCTGGCCGACCCAGTGGCCGCGGTGCCGTTGCGGGTTGGTGCCGCCATGTCCCAGGCGGGCCCAGGCCAGAGCGCCTTCGAGGCAGGCCGTGAGGCGGCGCTGCTGGCCGCCACGGGTGAGGCGGCGAGGCGGGCGGCCCCGGGCCTCAACCGGCGCTACGTGTTCAATCGCTTTGTGGTCGGCCCCAACAGCCGCATGGCCCACGCCGCTGCCCTGGCGGTGGCCGAAGCACCCGGCCGTGAATTCAATCCCCTGTTCGTCTGCGGCGGGGTGGGGCTGGGCAAGACGCACCTGATGCAGGCCATCGGCCATTACCGCCTGGAGATCGATCCAGGCGCCAAGGTCTTTTACGTCTCCACCGAGGCCTTCACCAACGATCTGATCCAGGCGATCCGCAAGGACGCCATGCAGAAGTTCCGCGACCGTTACCGGGCCGCCGATCTGATTTTGGTCGACGACATTCAATTCATCGAGGGCAAGGAGTACACCCAGGAGGAGTTCTTTCACACCTTCAACGCCCTGCACGAGGCCGGCCGCCAGATCGTGATTGCCTCCGATCGGCCCCCCAGCCAGATTCCGCGGCTGCAGGAGCGACTGATCTCACGGTTCTCCATGGGCCTGATCGCCGACATCCAGGCGCCGGATCTGGAGACCCGCATGGCGATTCTGCACAAGAAGGCCGAGCAGGAGCGCATGGCCCTGCCGCGGGATCTGATCCAGTACATCGCCGGTCGCTTCACCTCCAACATTCGCGAGCTGGAGGGGGCCCTCACCCGCGCCGTGGCCTTCGCCTCGATCACGGGGCTGCCGATGACGGTGGAATCGGTGGCGCCGATGCTCGACCCGGCCGGCAACGAGGTGGATGTCACCCCCCAGCAGGTGCTCAACAAGGTGGCCGAGGTCTATGGGGTGAAGGTCGATGAAATGCTGAGCAGCAGCCGCAAGCGGGCCGTCAGCCAGGCGCGCCAGGTGGGCATGTATCTGATGCGCCAGGGCACCAATTTGAGCCTGCCGCGCATCGGTGAGGCCTTCGGCGGCAAGGACCACAGCACGGTGATGTATGCCGTCGAGCAGGTGGAGAAAAAGCTCGCCAGTGATCCGGCCGTGGCCCGCCAGGTGCAGCAGGTGCGCGACCTGCTCCAGATCGATTCGCGCAAGCGCAAGTGATCGGTTGGGCGGGCAACAATCCCGCCCAACCGATCAGCCGGTGAGGGGCTGGCTCGGATCGAGGCCCTCCACCTCCCCCTGGAACACCCGGCTGGAGATGATGTCGTTGGCTTCGATTGTGATCAGATCGCGCTTGGTCAATCCGCCGCCACTGTGGTTGAACAGACGGTTGGCCTGGCGCATGCGGGCCCGGTCGATGGCGTTGCGGATCGAGCGGGCATTGGCGAAGAACGGCAGCTGCATCCGCCGCAGGATGTAGTCGGCAAAGGCGATGTTGGCCTCGTCGCTAAAGCGGTAGTTCTCGGCCGCCAGAATCAGCTTGGCAATTGATAACAACTCCTCAGCGCTGTAGTCGGGGAAGTCGATGTGGTTGGCCACCCTTGAGGAGAGCCCGGGATTGCTCTGGTAGAACACATCCATGCGATCCTTGTAACCGGCGAAGATCACCACCAGATCGTCGCGGTTGTTCTCCATCACCTGCAGCAGGATCTCGATCGCCTCGGCGCCGTAGTCGCGTTCGTTTTCGGGGCGGTAGAGGTAATAGGCCTCGTCGATGAACAGCACGCCGCCCATCGCCTTTTTGAGCATCTCCCGGGTCTTGGGAGCCGTATGCCCGATGTACTGGCCGACCAGATCATCGCGGGTGGCCGTGACCACATGGCCTTTGCGCAGGTAACCCAGGCGGTGCAGGATCTGGCTCATGCGCTCGGCCACCGTGGTCTTGCCGGTGCCCGGCCGCCCGGTGAACGACATGTGCAGGCTAGGGGCACCTGTGGCCAGCCCCACCTGTTTGCGGGCCCGCTCCACCACCAGCAGGGCAGCAATTTCACGGATGCGGGTCTTCACGGGCCTGAGGCCGATCAGTTCCTTGTCGAGTTGCTCCAGCACCTCATGCACCTGGGAGCCTTCGTAGGCCGCCTTGAGGTTGACCGGCGTGGCGTCATCAAGTTCATCACTGCTGGGCGCCTGAGGGGCGGAATCAGATCCGGGGTCAGCTGAGGAGACCATCGATGGCGGCGGCGAAGGAATGGTCGGCGTCGCTGAGCGCTTCGCCCTCCCCATCCGCCCGCAGGGTGATGTTGACGTAGGTGCGGCCGAAGCTGATGTCCGGGTAGCGGCCCTGCTGCTCGCAGAAGTCGTTGAGGCGATCGAGGAAAGCGCGGTTGCTGGCGTAATCGGCGAATTCCACGCGCCGCTCCAGGCGCACGGCCTGCTCGGGTTTGGGGCGTGGCGTCCAGGGCTGGTCCATGGGATACAAACTAAATGAGGGGCTGTTCGTTGCCTCAACCAAGGCCAGCGGTCACGCCAGGCAATCCGTGCGGGCCACCGCCAGGCGGCCGGCCCAGGCGGCGGCGTAGGCCCGGTTGGCGGCTTGGGCTTCCGGCGCCGTGCTTGTAAGCGGATGGGGGAAGGTGCCCCGAATGGCCGCGTTGGTGACGCAGAACATCGACTTCTGGAAGCTCATGCAGATCTTGACGCGCACGTCGCCCTCGCCCCGGGTGCGCTCCAGGTACCAGGCGTGCAAACGCTCCGGCAGGTGGCGGTACATGTCCTGCATCAGCAGGCTGGGCGGGATGCCGGCCCCCATCGTGGGAAGTGGATCGGCGTAGAGGGCGCCATAGGCGAACTGGGCCTGATCCGGGGAGATCTGCTGGGCCTGGGCGTTGAAACTCACGGTGCCCAGGAACGGCAGGCCCCGCAGGAACACCGCCTCCACATAGGGCACGGCCACATCCACCAGGAAGGTGAGGCCAGCCTCGGGCGGCAGCACCCACAGCTGTTCTCCGGCCACCTCCACCCCGTAGCTGATCGGGTTCGCGGCGGCGGCCACCAGGCCGTCCTTGATGAACTCCACCACCGCGTCGATCGAGGCCACGCGGCCGTCTGTTTCGGCGCGGGCCAGATCGAGGAACAGATCGCTCATCACCCGCCAGAACTGGCCCAGGGCGTGGGTGGTGGCGGCGGTGCGGATCAGCTCGATCAGAAAGCCCGGAAACAGCGGATGCAGCAGCGCCAGCAGCGGATCGCGGCGGGTCTTGCGGCGGATGATCGCGGCGCAGCCTGCGGCGAAGGCCTCCGAATCGAGATAGGCATCGAGGCCGCCGGTGCCGTGCCAGAGCATCGCCCTCATGCAGTATTCGGCGTACTCGAAATTGATCCGGTCGTGGTTGAGGTGGCGCCAGATCTTCCCCGGGCTCCTCTCGCCATCGAGGTATTTGAACAACGGAAACGGCAGCAGGAACTGCTGCTCGGCCTGGAAGATCAGGTTGGTGCTGTAGGCATCCAGCACCTCGCCGTAGCTCTTGAGCACATCCACCACTTCAATCAGGTGATCGGCGCTCTCCGCCAGCAGCGTGGCGCCGGCCAGCAGTTTCGACTGCAGCTCCTCGGCGCTGGGCATGCCGCCGGCGTGGACCAGATCGGCCGAGATGATCGGCATCAGCCCAGGCCTCCGCTCGTCAGGGCGACACCGTGGAGGGCAGCCGCCAGGGCCGGCAACTGCGCCATGGCCGTGGTGGCGGCCTCACTGAGCCGTCCAAGCCCAGCCGGCAGCAGACCGATGCCGACCACCCCGATCGCCAGGGCCATGGCGGGGATCGTTTCGCGGGGGGCCACCGCGGCGAGGTTCACATCCAGCCGGCCATGGACCACCGGATCGGTGATCGCGGTCACGGCCAGACGGCCGAAGAAGGCCCGGTTGACCAGCAACAGGAAGTACACAGCCGTGAGACCCGATCCCACCATGGAGAGCAGGGTGGCCACGGGAAAGGCGCTGATGCTGCCGCGGAACACCATGAACTCGGAGATGAATCCAGCCATCCCCGGCATCCCGGCGCTGGCCATCACCCCCAGAATCATCAAGGTGCCGGTGAAGGGCAAACCCCGCTCGGGGTTGAGCAGCCCATGGAGCACCGCCAGATCCCGGGTGCCGGTCTTGCGGTACACGATCCCAACGAGTAAAAAAAGTAGCGCCGAGATCAGGCCGTGACTCACCATCTGGAACACCGCCCCGAGCATGGCGACGGGTGTCGCCGCGGCGGCGGCCAGCAGGATGTAGCCCATGTGGCCCACGGAGCTATAGGCCACCATCCGTTTCATGTCCTTCTGGGCGATGGCCGCCAGCGAACCGAACAGCACCGAGATCGCCGCCCAGATTGCCAGAGCCGGGGCCAGTTGCGCCCAGGCCTCGGGGAACAGCCCCAGGCAGAAGCGCAGCAGGCCATAGGTGCCCAGTTTCAGCAGCACGCCGGCGAGCAGCACCGACACCGGCGTTGACGCCTGGGTGTGGGCATCGGGCAACCAGTTGTGGAAGGGAAACAGCGGCACCTTGATGCCGAAGCCGATCAGCAGCGCCCCCAGCAACAGCAGCTGGCTGCCCATCGACAATTGTTCACTGGTGATCGGCGTGAGGCTGAAATCCACCGTGCCGGTGAACAGAGCCAGACCGAGGAAGGCGCCCAGGATCAGCATCCCTGAAACCGCCGTGAAGATCAGGAACTTTGTGGCGGCATAGGCGCGGTTGGTGCCACCCCAGATGCTGATCAGGGCCCAGAGCGGAATCAGCTCCAGCTCATAGAAGAGGAAGAAGAGCAGCAGGTTCTCGGCCAGAAAGGCACCGTTCACGGCCCCACTGATCACCATCAGGAGGGCGAAATAGAAACGCGGCCGCTTGTCGATGTCGCGGGTGCAGATCGCCGAGACCAGCGTGAGGGCGGAGTTGATCAGCACCAACGGCAGCGACAGGCCATCGATGCCAAGCTTGTAGCTGAGCCCCAGGCTGCCCACCCACGGGAGCGACTCCTGCAGTTGCATGGCGCTGTTGCCGGGGTCGAACCGGGCCAGCACTACCAGGCTCCAGGCCAGCTGCAGGCCCAGCACCACCAGCGTGATCGTGCGCATGCGCCCCTTGGCCGGGTTGCCTGGCCAGAGGGCCAGCAGCAGGGCCCCACCGAAGGGAATCAGCAGCAGCAGGCTCAGCATGGGGTGCACCTCATCCCTGCCACCACTGGAGCGAGGTGAGCAGCAACACGATCGCCACCATCACCGTGAGCACATAGGTTTGCAGCTGGCCGCTCACCCCCAGCTTGAACCCCTCGGCGCTGGCCAGGGTGAGGCGGCCGATGCCGTTCACCAGGCCGTTGACCAGGCTGCGGTCGAGCCAGTCGGTGAGCCTGGCCAGGCCGGCCACCGCCGCCACGATCGTGGCCCGGTAGATGCGATCGGTGTAGAAGTCGGAGGCGAGCAGGTCCTGCAGGACCCGCAGTGGCTGGATCATCGAGCTCGACCAGAACTTGTTCAGCGGCGCCACCGCGCCGCCGGCCATCCCCACCAGGCCGCTGGCGGCCACCGCGGCGGCCACCGTCCAGGGGATGGCGCCGATGCCGGGCAGCGGATCGAAGCGGGCCATCAGCGCCGGAATCAGCGCCACCAGCACCGTGAGGCTCACCATCGGCAACGCCATCAGCCAGTTCACCTCCGGGGCGCGCTTGGTTTTGGGCATCGGCGGGCCAAGGAACACGTGCCGGTACACACGGGTGAGGTTGAAGGCGGTGAGGCCATTGGTGAGCAGGCACACGGCCGCGAAGAAGGGCTGCTGCTGCGCGAAGCTCTGCACCAGCAGGCCAAAGCACCAGAAGCAGCCCAGGGGCAGCAGGCCCACCAGGCCGGCGCTGCCCACCAGGTAGGCGGTGGTGGTGGCGGGCATGCGGGAGCCGAGGCCGCCCAGTTCGGTGAGGTCCTGGCAGCTGGTGGTGGCGATGATGCTGCCCACGCTCATGAAGATCAGCGCCTTGGCCAGGCCGTGGGTGAACAGCAGCAGCAGCGCGATCGCCGGCTGCTGCAGGGCAATGGCGATGAACACCAGGCCCAGATAGGAGGTCGTCGAGTAGGAGAAGGCCCGTTTGATGTCCACCTGGGCGATCGCCACCAGGGCGCCGGCCACGGCGCTGATCGTGCCCACCACCAGCAGAACGGTGGTGGCCAGGGGGGAGAAGCGCAGCAGCGGCATCACCTTCATCAGCACCAGGGCGCCGGCGGTGACGACCACCGAGTTGCGCAGGATCGAGGCCGGGTTCGGCCCCTCCATCGCCTCATCGAGCCAGAGGTGCATCGGGAACTGGGCGCACTTGCCCATCGGCCCGGCGATCAGCCCCAGGCCCAGCAGCGTGCCGGCCAGGGGTGAGAGCGCACCGCTGGCATCAGCCTCGGCGGCCCAGACGTAGAGATCCTGGAACTCCGTCGAGCCCGCCCAGGCCGACAGCGCCACCATCCCCATCAGCAGCAGCACATCACCCACCCGCTTGGTGAGGAAGGCGTCGCGAGCGGCCGTGACCACCAGCGGCTGGGCATACCAGAAACCCACCAGCAGGTAGGTGGAAAGGGTGAGCATCTCCAGCAGGAAATAGCTCATGAACAGGCTGCTGCTCAGCACCACGCCTGCCAGAGCTCCCTCAAAGAAACCCACCAGCGCGTAGAAACGCGCCAGCGACCATTCCTTATCGAGGTAGCCGAGGGCGTACACCTGGCCCAGCAGGCTCATGCCCGTCACCAGCTCGAGCGCCGCCAGGTTGGTGAGCGAGAGGTCGAAGCCGATGCGCAGGTTGAGGTCGGCGACCTGGAACCAGGTGAACTCCAGGTGCTGGGGGCCGTACTGCCACACCTGCCGCAGGATCCAGCTGCCGTGCATCACAGCCAGCAGCGTGACCAGCAGGTTCAGATACGCCGCAGGGCGTGGGCCGTTGCGCTTGAACCACCCCGCCGCCCACGGCAGCGACAGAGCCATGCCGCCGAATCCGTAGAGGGGAATCAGCCAGACCAGCTGGATCGGCAGGGGCAAGGAGGGGGGCAAGGGGTGGTGGAGGTGACCCGCATGGGGTTCAGAAGGTGGCGCGATCCATGGCGCCCGCTCGCCCGCCGCCGAGTTCGCCGAGCCACTGGGCCAGGTCCTCTCCGTGCTGCAGCTCGTCGTTCCAGAGCTCGCGGAAGAAGGCCCCGTTGTCGTGATCGCCGATCAGCTGGCAGAAGCGCACAGCTTCAGCGTAGTGATCCACCTGGGCGGCCTCGAGCTGGGCGTTCTGGCGTAACAGTCCCAGCAGATCGCCTGCCGTGGTGACCGGCCGCAGCTGGGAGGAGGCAGGGGCAACCCCCAGGGAGAGCATGCGCTGCACCAGGCGCTCCGCATGCCGAAGTTCCTCCACGGTTTCGAGGCGGAAGCGCTCCGCCGCCTGTTGGTCGCCCCATCGCTCGGCCAGGGCGGATTGGGTCATGTATTGCTGGACGGCGCTGAGTTCGAGACTGAGGGCCCGGCCGAGGAAGGCCAGGACCCTGGCGTGAACGGCGACCATCGTGATCAAAGCCGGCGGATGGCGTCGGTAGGAACGAGCACGGGCTCGACTTCACTGTGGGGCCGGGCAATGATGTGGGCCGCCACCAGGCCGTCGCCCACGCGCTCGCAGGCATCGGCCCCGGCCCGCACGGCGGCGTTCACGGCACCGGTTTCACCGCGCACCATCACGGTGACGTAGCCACCACCCACGAATTCTCGCGCCACCAGGGTGACTTCGGCGGCCTTGGTCATGGCGTCGGCGGCCTCAATGGCAGGCACCAGACCGCGGGTTTCGATCAGACCGAGGGCGATGCCTTGATGGGAGGGAGCCATGGGAAGGGGGGTGGGGGAGGAGGAGGGACGGTTGGGGGTGGAGCTGCCGCCTGAGCCCGCGCCGCTGCCCGAGCGGGCGGTGGAGGCCCGGGCAGGAGTGCTGCGGGCGGGCGCGGCCTTGGCGCTGGTGGTCCGGGCCGCTGGGGTGGCCGCTGCCGCCGCTGCTGCGACGGGGACGGCTTTGGCCAAGGCAACGGTGGGCACAGCGGGCTTGGCCTCGGCAGCCGCTTTTGCAGGGGCTGGCTCGGCCGCCGCCGGCAGGGCTTTGGGGCCGCCGGCGGGGGGGGTGATCGCTTTTCGGGAGCTGCTGGGGCGGGAGCGGGGGGTGGCCATGACGGTGAAGCGGTGGGGAATGATTCAGGGAAAACGCCTTCAGCCGTCCGGGGTCCAGTGGTCGATGATGCCGGCGATGGTGAGATCCGTCAGGGTCTCGGGATTGGTGCAGGCAAAGCGGGCGGCGGAACCACTGGCGGTGAACACCCAGTTCCCGGGGGAGGCGCCCACCTGGTCCACCGCCACGCTTTCCTTGCCCTTGGTGTTGCGCAGGACGCGCAGGTTCATGTGGCCAAGCCCGTCGACCCGCTGGGTGCACGTGATCGAGCCGGTGACCTGCATGATTTCCATCAGCGCCCCCCCCCGCCCTCGGGCCCATCGACGGAGGTTGGGGTAGCGGTGGAGGTGGTCTTGGGCTCCGCTTTGCCGGCGTCGGGATTCCAGTGGTCGATGATCCCGACGATGGTCAGATCACTGGGGTACGACTTGCTGCCGGCTGCCTCCCTGGCCGCCGAGCTGCCCACGCAGATGACCCAGTCGCCGGGGATGCAGCCCACGGCGTCGACCGCCACTTTCTGGGTGCTGCCATCGAGCACCACCTGCAGATGCTTGTGCTCGAAGCCTGGGATGCGGTTGGTGGAGACGAGCGGTTTGAGAACCTGGCAGATCAGCATGTCAGTGGACCTCCTCGGCGTCGAAGGAGATCGATGAGCCGACGGTCTCCGCCGGGCTGTGACGGTCCCGGTCGCGCACCGTCAACAGGGTGTGCAGCAGCCCGTCGTGGCAGAGCGTCTCGTAGCGCGACTCGATGGCGGAACGCACCCGTTGGCAGTGGCCGATGGCCCGATCCCGGGCCCCGGGCACGCTGCCGTGGTAGTCAAAGCGAATCACCACCGGGATCGGCAACCCCCGCGAGACGTTGAGGCCGCGGAAGATCTTCACCCCCACATCCAGGTCTGGTGCCCCCTCCTCCACGGTGTCCATGTAGGCGAAGTAGGTGAGGTTGCGCAGGTGGATTTCCTTGAAACCGATGCCCACGCCGATGAAGCGTTCGGCATGACCCGCCTGGCCGTAGCTGCCGCCGTGGTACTGGCGCACGTAGTCGATCTGGGAGAGGTTGTTCTCGAGCAACCTGGCGATCAGCCGCACCATGCCGGGATCACTCGGACCCGCTGCCGCCTGCTCCACCAGCGTGAGGATCCGTTGACGACCCTCCTGGGCCCCGAGCTTTGCGGTGTCGTCGTAGACGCTGCGGGCATCGAGCCAGTTGGTCAGATCGGTGTGGCCATCGAGGCTGGGCACGTGAACCCGGATCGCATCGGTGTCGGTGTCCAGGCCGATCAGCAGCAGATCCACCGAGGCCCCGCAGCAGAAACTGTTCTCGACCGCCTCACGGAAATCGTTGAGGCGCCGCAGGCCCGAGGCGGCGGCGGCGCTGTCGTCGCTGCCGTGGGCCGCACAGCCCTCGTGGTGAGGGTCGCGGGAACTGAAGTGATAGAGCACCACCTTCAGGTAGTGGGTGGGTTCGTGGGCCCCATTGGGACGTGCTTCGCGGAAACGCAGGTGCTCGGTCTTCACCCAGCGGTCCACCGTGTTTTCCACATCGAACATCGCTCCGGCATGGGAACGGCGCCGCACGGAGCTGAAGGGCAGACGCAGGACGTAGGCGATGGCGTGGGCCAGGCGACCGTCGGAGCAGGGGGTGATGTCCAGCAGGTGAAAGCCATCGGCGATCAGCTCGGCGTTGAATGCCGTGCCATCACGGCCATGGAGGGGATCGTCAGCGAAGAAACCATCGCTCACGGAGCGGTAGGTCTCGAACACGCACCAGGCGAACAGGGTGCGCATGTCCAGCTGGCTGACCCAGGCCTTCTCCAGAATCTGGACCGGCAACGGAAAGCCGAGGCTCGCCTGGGCCAGTCGCTGGGCCAGGGCGACGAAATCGCTCTCGTGCTGCAGGGCGGAGATCTCCTTGAGCACTGGAACGATGCGCTCAAAGGCGGTCTGCACCCGTGCCTCGTAGGACTGCAGCAGGGCATTGCTCCGCCCGTCGCTGAGCGGATGGAGGCTCCCCCGCCAGGCTCTGGCGGGGGCGGCGAAGGATGGGTCGCTGACCGCTTTGGCGACGATCGACTCTCGAGCGAGGGCCTCTGGCCCCAGTGGCGTGGGCCTGCGGCGGGGCGCCGTGGGGGCCATGGGCCGTGGGGCTGTCGCAGGGCGACGTGGCATCAACCTCGGGCGCCTCCGGAGACGGTGATCAACGAACCCTGGTCGTAGTTGCCGCTGGATCCGGTGACCGGGCTGGTGGGGCGGGGCAGATCCTCGTTGCGCTTGCGCTGATGGGGCGCCATCGCCGCCATCGAACCGATGCGGGTGGGGTTGCGACGGCGTGCGGAGACCCCTTCGGTACCCGTGACCCGTTCACCGCGATCCCAGTCGTCGCCGGTGATCTTCAAGCCGGCCGAGATGCCTTCACCGGTGACGCGCGACACAGGGCGCACATCCTCATCGACGCTCACCGGGGCGTGGCTTGGGCTGGCCTCGATGGTGCTGGGGCGACGATCAAAGCGGAACTGTTCGGTGCCGGTGACAGTGTCACCGGCCAGATCAAAAGGGCCGGTGATCTTCGCGCTGGTTTCGTAGCGGGTGCCGGTGACGGAGCTGCTCCGTTGCTGGTTGTGATGGGCCGCCTGGGCGGGGGACTGCACGCTGAATCGCTGCCAGGCGGCCGGGGTGTCCAGTGGTTGGGGGAAATCCGGTTCCTGGGCGGCCAGGGCGGCCGCAGCTGTGCCGCAGGCTGAGGCGAACTGGTCGCCACCGATGTAGGGGGTGCCGGTGATGCTTTCACAGGCTCCCTTGGCTGCGCCGGTCATGACCCCACCGATCCCCGGCTGGATGCCGCTCATGCGGGCCCCGGGGGTGCCGGCACGGGCCGGGGTGCGTTGGCGGATGGCGCGCAGATCGTCACTGCTGCACCAGTCGCCCGCCTGATCCAGGCCGGCGTAGGGGGTGCCGGTGACCGACTTGCAGGTGCCGGCTTCATCGCCGGTGACGCTGGCGGAACGTCCGGTGCGGGTACCCGAGACCACCTGGGCCTTGTTGGTGATGCTGAAGCCCACCTTGGCGGCTTCCGGTGCGGGCTGGCTGCCGCAGTAGTGGTCGTACTGCTGGCTGCCGATGTACTCGTCGCCGGTCACGAGCTTGCAGGTGCCGGGCTCATTCCCCGTGACCTTGTCGGAGCGACCGACCAGGGTGCCGGTGACACCCGTACCTCTCAGGGTCAGGGCCTCGCCAACCTTGGCAGGGGCCTGGCCCGGCGTGGCGAGCGAGTCGTTGCTGACGTACTGGGTGCCTGTGGGTTGAATCCCGGCTCCGTGCTCATCACCGGTGACCCGCTCGGATCGGCCGACGAGTACGCCGGAGACCTTGCGCCCTCCCACGGTCTGGGCCACTCCCACCTTCCGGGGGGAGGGGTTGCTCGCGGTCTTGCTGCCGCACCAGGTGGCGGCCTGGTTGGGGGAGAGGTATTCGGTGCCGGTGACGGTCTTGCAGGTGCCGGGCTCATCGCCGGTGACCTTTTCCGAGCGCCCCACCTCATTGCCGGTGACCCGGTTGCCGTGGCTGGTGGCGCTGATGCGCACCTTGGCGGGCTGGTTGGGGGCTGGATCGCTCTGGCAGAAGCTGCGGAAGATTTCGGCGCCGAGGTATTCGGTACCGGTGATCGTGCGGCAGGTGCTGGCTTCGTTGCCGGTGGTCTTCTCGGAGCGGTTGGCCTGGGTGCCGGTCACCACCTGACCGCGACCGGTTTCGCTCGCGCCCACCTTCCAGGGGGCGTCCTGGGCGGGGGCGGCCGTTGCCTCGGGGTTCTTGCCGCGGCGAGGGCCGCAGGGACGGCAACTGCCACCGGTGTTGCGGGCGATCGCCGAGGCGCCGGTCTTGCTCCTGAGGTCGCGGATGCGGTGGGACAGTTCCCGGCTGTTCATCTCGGGATTGGCCTGACGCATGGCGGCCCCGCCGCTCACCGTGCCGGTGTTGGCTGACTTGCCATGTTTCGAGAGAGCGTCCCGTCGTGCCAGCACAAGGGCTCGGCTGGGGTTGTGCTGGGACAGGGCCCGCTTGCCCGAGGAACGGCTGGGGCTGGTGGTGCGGCTTGGAACCGTCGCGGAGCGATCTTGGAAGAGGCTGTCCTGGGGCGCGCTGGCCTTCTGCTGGACAGGGGCAGCCGCAGGGGGCTTGGCGGCCCTGGCCTGCTCGCTGCGGGTGCGATCAAGGCTCCTGTCGGCGCGTTTTCCTTTCTTGCTCAGGGCCTCTCGGCGTGCCAGGGCCAGGTCACGGCTGGGGTTGGAGAGCGGGCTGCGCTTGATGGTTCTCGGGGCATCGCTCCAGGCCCTTGCCCGGGGAGCGGCGTTGGGCGGAGGGCTGGCCTGGGCAGCGGGTTGGGGAGCGACCGCGGCGGCCGCCTGGGTCCGGCTCGCCCGGGTTTCCGAGCCACTGCGTACCCGGTCGGGGCTGCTGGAGAAACGCTTTTCGGCGCTCTTGCCGGAGTTGGAGAGCGCCAACCGGCGAGCAAGGGCCGCTTCGCGACTGGATTGAGTTGCCATATCCGCCCGATGAAGAAAAGTCGTGGTTGCTCCAACTCCGGGGGTCGTTTCAGCGATCCCCTGGACTGGATGTCGACACCGTGGCTACGGGATCGCGATTGTCATCAATAACAGTGGTCCCGACCGAAGCCGGGACCACTGGGGTTCAGCGTGCTTCGAAAACCACGAAGCAGGAACCCTGACTCTGGGTGTAGGCGTCATAGCCCACAAGACGCACGTGGTGGTCGGGGTAGGCCCGATGGCAGGACTCGAGCTCGTTGACGATCACACCGAGATCTTTCTCACCGAAGAAGGGGAGCTTCCAGTACGACCAGTAGGTCGCCATCGAACGGCTGGGGTGAACGTGCTCGACCAGGGGACTCCAACCCTGGGCAATGATGTAGGCGATCTGGTCGTAGATCTCGTCCTGGGACATCGGCGGGAGGAAGCCGAAGGTCTCCAGGGTGGCGACTGTTTGGTAGTCACCCACGGTGCTCTTGAAGGGCATGGGGATGGTGGGAATGAAGGTTGGTGGGAAACGACCCGGGCCGCTGCGGCAAGGGAGAGGAGCCAGAGAACCCGGCCTCTCTCCTTCAGCTCAGACGATCAGGCGGTGACGTCGAGTTTGTCGACGGTGTCGAACTCGAACTTGATCTCCTTCCAGGTTTCAAGGGCGATCGCCAGTTCGGGGCTGTGCTTCGCAGCTTCCATGAGGATGTCGCGGCTTTCCTTCTCGATCTCACGGCCGGCATTGCGGGCCTTGACGCAGGCTTCGAGGGCCACGCGGTTGGCGGCAGCTCCAGCCGCGGAGCCCCAGGGGTGGCCGTGGGTGCCACCACCGAACTGCAGCACGGAATCGTCGCCGAAGATCGCCACCAGTGCGGGCATGTGCCACACGTGGATGCCACCGGAAGCCACGGCGAAGACGCCGGGCATCGAACCCCAGTCCTGGTCGAAGAAGTTGCCGCGGCTGCGGTCTTCGGGAACGAAGGATTCACGCAGCTGGTCGATGAAGCCGAGCGTGGTCTGACGGTCACCTTCGAGCTTGCCCACCACGGTGCCGGTGTGGAGCTGGTCACCACCGGAGAGGCGCAGACACTTGGCCAGCACACGGAAGTGGATGCCGTGCTTGGGGTGACGGTCGATCACCGCGTGCATGGCACGGTGAATGTGGAGCAGCATGCCGTTCTTCCGGCACCACTTCGACAGACCGGTGTTGGCCGTGAAGCCACCAGTGATGTAGTCGTGCATGATGATCGGCTGATTGAGTTCCTTGGCGAACTCGGCCCGCTCATACATCTCCTCGGGAGTGGCGGCGGTGCAGTTGAGGTAGTGCCCCTTCTTCTCGCCGGTTTCCTCCTGGGCGAGCTGCACGGCTTCGGCCACGAACTCGAAGCGGTTCTGCCAGCGCTGGAACGGCTGGGAGTTGATGTTCTCGTCGTCCTTGGTGAAGTCGAGACCACCGCGGAGGCATTCGTAGACCACCCGCCCGTAGTTCTTGCCCGACAAGCCCAGCTTGGGCTTGATGGTGCAGCCCAGCAGGGGACGGCCATACTTGTTCATCCGGTCACGTTCGACGCAGATGCCGTTCGGGGGACCCGGGCAGGTCTTGATGAAGGCCATCGGGAAGCGGATGTCCTCCAGGCGCAGGTGGCGCAGGGCCTTGAAGCCGAACACGTTGCCGACCAGGGAGGTCAGCACGTTGGTGATCGAGCCTTCCTCGAACAGATCGAGCGGGTAGGCGATGAAGGCGTAGAACGACTCCTTGTCGCCAGGGACTTCTTCGATCCGGTAGCAACGACCTTTGTAGAAGTCGAGGTCGGTGAGCAGCTCGGACCACACGGTGGACCAAGTGCCCGTGGAAGATTCAGCGGCCACGGCGGCGGCCACTTCTTCCCTGGGTACACCTTCCTGGCCGGTGACCTTGAAGCAGGCCAGCAGGTCGGTGTCGAGGGGGATGTAATCAGGAGTCCAGTAGGTGTCGCGGTACTCCTTGACTCCTGCGTCGTACTTCTTGCTCATAGGGAGATCTCCAGTTGGGTCGGTTGGGAATGGATTAAAGGAATGGGCGCTTCGTCAGCTTCGCCTCAGTCCTCAGTCCTTCTGACCGAGAAAGTTGCTGCTGCTCCCCAGAGCCGGTTCCACCTCGCGATGGGGGCGGGCGATGATGTGGGCGGCCACCAGGCCGTCACCAACGCGCTCACAAGCGTCAGCGCCGGCGCGGACGGCGGCGTTGACGGCGCCGGTTTCACCGCGCACCAGCACGGTGACGTAGCCGCCGCCAACGAATTCGCGGCCGATCAGGCGCACTTCTGCAGCCTTGGTCATGGCGTCAGCCGCCTCGATGGCCGGGACGAGCCCCCGGGTTTCGATCATGCCGAGGGCGATGCCCATGATTTCGTTAGCCATTGCCTACTCCTGGAAGAGGGGGGGTGGAATGTTCGTTCGTCACCATGGTCGGCGGCTTACCCCCCCGTCAAGGATTTTTGGTATGCCGAGTCATCACGGTCCGTGCTGGCATCAATAAGTGCGTCTGATCAGTGCGTCACAAAACGTTGGTTTTCCTGTTGGGCCGCTCTGGTCATTTCCCCAAGAAGGCCCTGCAGGAAGGCCTTGGGTCCCACAGCTCAGAAGCTTTCTGCGTCGCCCACGAAAGCCACGCCGCCGTAGTAGTTGAGGATCGGCCTCACGCTGGTGCGCAATTTGTCGAGCACGTCGTGCTCACAGAAGACGATCACGTGGGCGTTGGCTCCGAGGCTGCTGAAGTCCATGCCCTCCGACACCTCTCCATTGGGGCCACGGCCGGTGACGTGACGCATCACCGAGTAGCCCGGGGCACCGGCCCGGTCGATGGCGCTGCAGATCTTGTCGAGTTCCCGTTCGCTGAAGATCAGGTCGATGCGTTTCATGGCTATCAGGTGGCGGGGATCAGGCGTTGGACGATCGCCATGTAGGCAGGAATGCCTACCACGATGTTGAAGGGGAAGGTCAGCCCCAATGAGGTGGAGATATAGAGGCTTGGGTTGGCCTCCGGCACCGTCATGCGCATGGCCGCCGGCACGGCGATGTAGGAGGCGCTGGCACAGAGGACCATGAAGAGCAGGGCGTTGCCCTGGGACAGCCCCAGCAGCAGGGCGATGCCGAGCCCGACCAGGGCATTGACCGGTGGGCAGAGCAGGGCGAAGCCGATCAGGAAGGCGCCCGCCTTGCGCAGCTCCGCCAGCCGTTGGGCGGCAACGATGCCCATGTCGAGCAGAAAGAAGCTCAGGGCGCCGTAGAAGAGCTTGTCGGTGAAGGGCTCCATCTTGGCCACACCGCTGGGGCTGTACTGAGCCACCAAAAATCCGATCACCAGGCTGCCCACCAGCAGGAAGACCGAGCTGTTCAGGAACGCCTCACGGAGCACGGAGCTCCAGGGCATCTCTCCGCCCCCAGGCCGTTGCTGGGGCCCGGCCAGCTTCACCAGCAGCAGGCCGATGATGATCGCCGGCGATTCCATCAGGGCCAGGGCGGCAACCATGAAACCGTCGAAGCCCACCCCCAGCACCCCGAGGAAGCTCTGGGCGGTGATGAAGGTCACGGCGCTGATCGAGCCGTAGGTGGCGGCAATCGCGGCGGCGTTGAAGGTGTCCAGGCGTGTGCGCAGCACCAGGAAGGTCAGCAGCGGCACCGCCAGCGACATCAGCACGGCCGCGCTGATCGTGGGCAGCACCTGGCCGGCCAGGCCACTGTGCTGAAGTTCCAGGCCTCCCTTGAAGCCGATCGCCAGCAACAGGTAAAGAGAGAAGAGCTTGGGCAGCGGCGAGGGGATGTCCAGGTCTGAGCCCAGGAGCACCGCCAGCACACCGAGAAAGAAGAACAGAACCGGCGGCGAGAGCAGATTCTGCAGAACCAGGCTGGTGTCCATCGCAGCCCGCTCGAGGGTTTCAGCGTCTGGCGCAGCCTACGGGCAGCGCTGGAATCCGGGCCAGGGCCGTGGCGAAAAGCAAGGGCCCTGAGGGCTCCATGGCGCCATCGGCGATTCCGTCGATCTTCGGCTGGTCGACGGAACGCCCATCGTGACTGCTCCAAGTGACTCGGCCTCTGGACGGTCGGACTGTGGGTCTCGGCCATTCCTTCGGCCCTTGCAGCCGTTCAACTGGGAGGTCGTGGCGGAGAATGGCTATTGCATGATTCGGTTGTCCTTGGGTGTGTTCGCTGATCGCTCGGCCCCCCGGCCGGTGCTGGTGATCGCCAGCGGCAACCCCCACAAGGTGGCGGAGATCGGCGCCATGCTTGAAGGCCTCCAGCTCGATGTGCGCCCCCAGCCCGAGGGCCTGGAGATCGAGGAAACCGGTGCCAGCTACGGGGAGAACGCCCGGCTGAAGGCCGAAACCGTGGCCCGGCTCACGGGCCAGTGGGCCCTGGCGGACGACTCAGGCCTGGAGGTGGATGCACTGGGCGGTGCCCCGGGGCTCTATTCCGCCCGCTACGCCTCCAGCGATGCCGAACGCCTGGCGCGGTTGCTGCGGGACCTGGGCGATACCCCCTACCGCAGCGCCAGCTTCAACAGCGCCATGGCCCTGGCCGATCCCTCCGGCACCACGGTGCTCGAGGCCCAGGGGGTCTGTCGTGGCGAGATCCTCACGGCGCCCCGGGGTGAGGGCGGTGGCTACGACCCGCTGTTCCGGGTGCGCGAGGCGGGGCTGACCTATGCCCAGATGTCCAGCTACCAGAAGGACCGGCTCGGCAGCCGTGGCAAGGCTGCCCGGGCCCTGGCCCCAGCGCTCCTGGAGTTATTGGACGTTCCGCTCAGGCGTTGATCTGGGCCACGGCGCGCATGGCCGCCGCTGCCGCCTCCTCCACATCTCCTTCACGGCCGGCGAGGATGAGTCGGCCGAAGGCTCCGACGGCCTTGACGTCGACGACGGTGATGTTGGCCGCCTTCTCGGCGTCATTGGCGGCGATCAGCACGTAGCCGGCGGGTTCGGTCTCAAGGATGAACATGCTCATCCCGGCCTGGATCATCGAACCGCGGCGGTTCTGACGGTTGATCAGCACCGCATGGTCGGGGGTGATCGCCCGGATGATCTCCGTCCAGCTGACGTGGCAGTTGTTGCGGCGATCGATGCTGCTGCCGATCGCCTCCAGCACCACCTGGCCGGAGTGGCGGACGTTGCTCTGGTCGCGGTGGTAAAGCGCCAGGGAGCCAAAGGCGCGCTCCACCACCATCTGTCCCAGGCGCACGGTGCTGGCCTTGAGGGCGATGTCGGTGACACGGTGCACGGCCATGCCGGGGGACACCTCCAACCAGAGGCAGGCGTCACCGGGGATCGGCAGGAACCCTTGGGACACCGTGCCCATGTAGGCGGCCAGTTGGGGCTGCAGGGAGTCGATGAAGACGTAGGTGCGCAGCTGGATCGACTGCACCGCACCGCTGCTGTTGGCGAGGCGGTGGCCTTCGCTGTCGGTGGTGATGGTGACGCAGCTCGGACCGCTGGACTCGATGTCGATCTGGGTGCCGGTGATCGGCGTGCCGCCGCTGAGTGAACCGGGTCGTCGCCTCCGTAGGGGGTCGTCGAGGCTGGAGAGACGATCCATGGCTCCGGGGGCTGGGATGGCCGCTCGTCAGGCCATGGGCGAGGAGCTGGAGGCGATCTTAACTTGCGCCCCGTTGGGAACCCCAGACGCCGGCGAGCAAAAGGTACCCATCGACACGACGGCGCCTGGGGTCGTCGCTATCAAGGTTCATCTACGGCGTCTGTTTCATGCTCACGTCCGCCACCCGCCTGCGCCTGCAGGCGATCATCGAGCGCATCGGCAACGACCACCCCGTTTCCCTCGCTGAGCGCATCTACCTGCAGAAGTTCGCCGACCGCGACCAGAGCGTGGCCAGCTGGCTGAGGCGGGCCCGGCGCCGCCAGCTGGTGGGGTGACCCCAGGTTGCTCTCGACCGGCTGGGGGCGGCCCCTTGCGCCACCGGCAGAAGCGGGTACCTTCCGCCCAGGCACCCTGTGGAACCCGCCGTGGCCACGAAACGCACCACCCCGACCCAGCCACTCCGCTCCGAGGCCGAGAGCATCACTTTCTCCGACTGGATTGCCCAGGCCGTGGACCAGGGCGTCAAGCCAGAGCAGGCCCTCGCCTTCATCGGTCTGGGGTTGATGCAGCGTCTGGGGGCCAACGCCAGCGAGGCGCCCCTGGTCTGGAATGACGGTGGCGATGGGGGCCAGCTGGATTCAGCGGCCCTGCGCCAACGCCTGGAACTCACCGACCTGGCCATTCGTACCGGCGCCCCCTTGAGCACGGCCGAGGTGAGCCTGCTGCTGGGGGCAAGGCCCGGATCGGGCTTTGTGGAGCGGGCAGGCCTGGTGGCCCGCCGCCTCAGCCGCAATGTCTGGAAGCTGAGCCGCAGCAACGCTGACGCCGAGCGCAGTTCCTACGGCGACGCCTTCCGCCGCAGACTCTGAACGCGGCGATTCAAAAGCAACAGCCCCAGCACGGTGGTGCTGGTCACCATGATCACCAGCGCCGAAAAGGCGTTGTCATCGATCAAGCCGGCCTTGAGAGCAGCGCCGGCGAACACCAGGCCGGGCAGACCGCGGGGGATCAGGCCGAACACCACCGTCCAGGGGTCAACGCCCTGGGAGCGGGCCGCTTTTCCGATCCCATACCAACAGAGAAGCTTGCTAATCAGGGCCATGGCGATCAGCAGGCCCGCCAGTTGCCAGGCCGCCGGGCTCAGCAGTGATTCCAGCTTCACCCGCATGCCCACGGTCACGAAGTAGAGCGGCACGAACACATCGGAGAACACCACCAGGTTGTCCTCCACGGCGGCATCGGGCGGGCTGAGCCGAGCCAGCAGCATCCCTCCGAACAGGGCCCCAAGGAGGCCGGTGAGTCCGAACGTCTCCCCCGCTGCGGCGCTGGCGATCATCAGCAACACCAGGGCAAACGGGCCCAGCCTCCTGGGGCCGCAGCGCTGCACGAAGACCTTCACCAGCCCGTAGCAGAGGCCGGCCAGCGCCAGGCCCAGGGCGATCCAGCCCAGTCCGCCGCTGGCGAAGGGGCCGCTCGCGGCCAGCGCGCCTGCTCCGCTGGTGCCTTCTCCGGATCGCCCCGCCACGAAGGTGGCCAGGGCCAGGAGGCCCACCGCCGGAAGATCATCCAGCACCGAAACACCCACCAGCAGCCGCGCCGAGGGAGTGGCCATCGCCCCCAGGCTGCGAAGGGTGCGCAGGGTCACGCCAGTGCCGGTGGCGGCCACCACCGCCAGGAACAGCAGCACCTGGGCGGTGCTGGCGCCGGTGAGGGCCCTCACCGGCACGAAGAACAGCAGCGGCGCCAGGCTGCTGATCAGCACCGTGCGCAGGATGTCAGTGCGGTGATCGGCCAGCAGATCGCCTCTGGTTTCCAGGCCGACCAGAAAGAACAGGCTGATCACCCCCAGCTCCGCGATGCCCGACACCCCGTTGAGGCGCTCGTAGGAGAGCACGGTGTTGCCCAGCAGGAAGCCGACCGTGAGTTCCAGCAGGATCGCCGGCAGGGCGGCGCTGCCCAGCAGGCCCTGCAGACGCCTGGCCACCACGACCGCAAGCAGCAGGGCGAGAAGGCTGATCAGCACCGTGGGGGAGGCCATGGGCTGATGGCAGTTCGCAAAGGTCGCGCCGGACCCTAACCAGGCGGGGGGATAATCAGAACTTGGTTGACCGATAGGCAACGCCGTTGCCCCTTCCCACCCAAACACTCGACGCCGTAATTAGTGTTCGCACCACCGAATGCGGTGACCTTCGCTGGCTCCCTTGATGACCGTCTTTTTCACTGAGACGGCCTGGCTGATTCCCCTCTACCCGTTGCTGGCCGCCGTGGCCTCTTCGGCCTGGTCGCCCGGCCTGATCTGGCGCACGGGGCCACGCCCCTGCGGCTACCTCAACCTGCTGATGGTGAGCGTGGCCTTCGTCCACAGCGTGCTCGCCCTGATGGGTCTGCTCTCGAATGCGGCAGCGGGGCCGAGCGCCCTCTACAAACCCCTCACCTTCGGCTGGACCTGGCTTTCGACCGCCGGCCTTTCGATCGGGTTCGAGGGCATCATCACTGAGCCCGCCCTGATCGCGATGACGGTGATCACGGGCCTGCACGTGCTCACTCAGATCTTCGCGATCGGCTACATGGAGATGGATTGGGGCTGGCCGCGCTTCTTCGGCAGCCTCAGCTTCTTCGAGGCCGGCCTCTGCGCCCTGGTGCTCACCGATTCCCTGTTCTTCAGCTACGTGATCCTCGAGCTGCTCACGCTGGGCACGTACCTGATCGTGGGCACCTGGTACAACCAGCCCCTGGTGGTGAAAGGAGCCCGCGATGCCTTCCTCACCAAGCGGATCGGCGACCTGATCCTGCTGGCTGGGCTGATCGCCATCCTGCCGGTGACCGGCACCTGGAATTTCCATGGCCTGGCCACCTGGGCCGCGGGGCAGAACCCCGACGAACTTCCTGCCGGCGTCACCCTGATCCTGCTGGCCCTGATCGCCGGGCCGATGGGCAAATGTGCCCAGATCCCCCTGCACCTCTGGCTCGATGAGGCGATGGAGAGCCCCCTGCCCTCCACCGTGCTGCGCAATTCCGTGGTGGTGGTCGGTGGCGCCTGGGTGCTGCTGCGTCTCCAGCCCCTGATCGCCCTGAGCCCCCTCGTGCAGACAGTGCTCGTGGTGGTGGGCGGCACCAGTGCCGTGGTCGGGGCCCTGATCGCCCTGGCCCAGATCGATGTCAAGCGCGCGCTTTCCTTCCTCGTGACCAGCTGGATGGGGCTGCTGTTCATGGCGGTGGGCCTGGGCGGCATCGACACGGCCGATCACCTTTTGTTGGTGTATCCCCTGCCGATGGCCCTGATGCTGCTCTCGATCGGCACGATCGTGATCACCAACGTGACCCAGGACCTCACCAAGCTCGGTGGCCTCTGGAGCCGCCGGCCCCTGATCGGCCTCGCCTTCCTCACCGGTGCCGCCGGCCTGATCGCCCTGCCTCCCTTCGGAGGCTTCGCCGCCCTGCGCGAGCTGATGGCCCTGACCAGCGCCAGCGACCGCCCGATCCTCCTGGGCAGCCTGGTGTTGCTCACCAATGCCCTGATCAGTGCTGGCCTGATCAGGGTGTTCGGGTTGATCTGGGCCGGCCGCCCATCGCCGTTCACCACCCGCTCACCCGAGGCCCTCTGGCTGATGGTGCTGCCCACCGTCGTGCTGATGGGGGTGACCCTGCACCTGCCCCAGCTGCTGGTGCGCAACGGCCTCTATGCCCTCACGCCCCTGCCTGGCTGGGGTCCGATGGCCTGGCCCCTGCTGCTCTCCACCCTGGTAGGTGGCGGACTGTCAGCGGTCTTCTATCTACGTCCCCATCCCCTGGCCCACCTTCCGACCATCCTCGGCGGACTGCAGGACTGGCTGGCCCATGACATGCAGACCGAGCGCTTCTACCAACGCACCGTGGTGGGCGCCGTGGTGGCCCTTTCCCGCCTCAGCGCCTGGACCGACGAGCGGCTGGTGGACGGATTCAGCGGCGCCACCGGTGGCGCCGCCATGGAGGGGGCCCGCCGACTCAGTTTCACCACATCCGGCCGCACCCAGGCCTATGCCCTCACCCTGCTGCTGGGCGTGCTGCTGATGGCCGCCTGGCTGCTGGTCTCCCAGCCCACCGTGCCCTTCCTTCCACTCCGCTGATGGCACCCCTGGTTCTCCCCCTGCTCGTCGCCTTGCCCCTGCTGGCGGGAGTGCTGCTGCCGCTGCTGCCGGAGAATCGTCCGGTGCTGGTGCGCAGCCTTGCCGCCCTGGCCCCGGGCCTTCAGTTGGTGCTGGCCCTGCTCTGCTGGTGGTACCCCCCGGCGGATCTGCACCTGGCCTGGCTGCCGAAGCTGGGGCTCTCCTTTGATCTTGGTCTGGATGGCCTTTCCCTGCCTCTGGTGGTGCTGAGCGGCCTGCTCACCGCCCTGGCCATTCTGGCCTCCCCCGCCGACCAGCTCCGTCCGCGGCTCTACTTCCCGCTGATGCTGGCCACCAACCTCGGAGTGGTGGGCGCCTTCCTGGCCCGCAACGCCCTGCTGTTCGTGCTGGCCTTCGAACTCGTGCTGATCCCCACCACTCTGCTGGTGGCGATCTGGGGAGGAAAACGGAGGGCCGGCGCGGCAATCCGCTACCTGATCTATGGCGCGGTGTCGGGCCTGAGTCTCCTGGCCGGTGTGCTCGCCCTGGGCTGGTTCAACGCCAACGGCTTCAGCTTCGCCTACGACGACCTGATGCGAGCGGAGATCACCCCCCGGGCCTCCGCCGTGATCCTCGGACTGTTGCTGCTCGGCTTCGGCCTGAAGCTGCCGGTGGTACCGCTGCATGGCTGGCAGCCCCTCACCTATGCCGAGGCCCCCACGCCGGTGGTGATGCTGCTGGGCGGAGCCGTGGCCAAGCTCGGTGCCTACGGTCTGCTGCGCTTTGGGGTGGGCTTCCTGCCCGATACCTGGATGGCCTGGTCCCCCTGGATCGCTGCCGCCGGAGCGGTGAGTGCCGTCTACGGCGCCCTCAACGCCATCGCCCAGCGCGACATGCGCCGGCTGATGGCCTACAGCTCCCTCGGTCACATGGGCCTGCTGGTGTTGGCCCTGGCGGCCGCCACCCCGATGAGTCTGCAGGGGGCCGTGGCCCAGGTGCTGGCCCACGGCCTGATCGTGGCCCTGCTGTTCGCCACGGTGGGGCTGATCGAGCGCCGCACGGGCACCACCTCCATCCCGGAGCTCTCCGGCCTGCTCAATCCTTACCGGGGCCTGCCCTTCACCCTGGGCATGCTCCTGCTCGCCCTGATGGCCGCCGCCGGCATCCCCGGCCTGGCCGGTTTCCCGGCGGAGTTGCTGGTGTTCGAAGGAAGCTGGACGGCCTTCCCCAGAGCCACCCTGATCTGCCTGGTGGCCTCGGGCTTCACGGCCGTCTATGCCGTGCGCCTGTTCAATCGGGTGGGCTTCGGTCGACTCGACAACGAACGGGCCGACTGGCAGAGCACCACCTGGCAGGAACGGCTTCCCGCCATGGTGCTCACCGTGCTCGTGGTGGTGGGCGGGCTCTGGCCCACCTCCCTGGTGGGCTGGAGTGAAAGCAGTACGGCAGCCCTGGCCCTGCGGGCCCAGCAGATTCCTCCCTCCCCCGCCCAGACCTTCCTGGCTTCGGCCACCCTCACCTTCCCCCTGGAGGTCCCCGTCTCATGACTCCGCCTACCGCCGCGGCCGAAACCACCACCCGTCCGCCCCTGATCCCTCCTTCGCAGCATCCCTACGCCGAGGTGATCCATCGGCTGGAGGCCGGCGGTTCGATGTTGCCGGACACGCCGGAAAACCTGATGCAGATCATCGGCATCTACAAGGCCTATGCCGTGCCGATGGACTTCTACTGGCGCGACCTGCTCTACATCGCCGAGCGGGTGTTCCTTGATCCCCTGCCGGCCTTCAAGTACTTCCCCACCCAGGAGTATCTGGATCTGCCCAACTCCTACGCCGGCGACGATTCCAAGCTGCGCATCTGGCGGGGTCCAGCCACGGCCCACCCCGAGCTGCTGGAGTTCATGGCCAAGGGCGAGACCCGCCCGATGTCCAAACTTCTCCACCATTTGTGGCACGACCGCATCAACATGGAGTTCGCCGAGGCCTGCATGGAGGCCATGCTGTGGCACCAGGGCATGGGTGGCCGCTTCTACGACTACCTCGAAACCGACGTCTACAAGGCCAACGCCGACCGGGCGATCAAGGCCTACTTCAAGGGCAATCCCCTGATGCTCGGGCTGCATGCCTTGTTCCCGGAGATGTTCCTGGAGCAGGTTCGCAAAATGAGTTACTACGCCAACCTGGGCTTGTTCTGGGAGGTGATGGCCCCGGTCTTCTTCGAGATGAGCGACATCTACGACGAAGGTGGATTCAAAGGGGTGCCCGACGCCATGGACTTCCTCGTCAACGGCATCTTCGCCGTGGCCGGCCGGCCGATTTACCACCATGTGTACATCGGCGAGGAGATGTTCGAGATCATTCCCAAATCTGAAGGGTTCACCTGGCTGTATGAGGCGGCCCTTCCCTATGTGGAGGCCGTCTTCTACCGCACGGCGCCGTTCCGGGGCACCAAGAGCTACAACGCCCAGGCCGGCCAGGTGCCCGAAGTGCAGGCCGACTTCCACTACGGCATCCTCTATGCCGATGTCTTCCCCGTGGGCTCGGCGGGCATCCCCCCCACGCTGCTGATGCAGGACATGCTGCATTTCCTGCCGCCCTACCTCACGGAGCTCTACGACCAGCACAAGCGCGGTGAGGCCGACATCCTGATCCAGCTGGGTGTCACCTTCCAGCGCTCCATGTACAACGTCACCTCTGCGGTGATCCAGGCCCTGCGCTGTGCGCTGCTCTACCCCCTCGACGACACCGATCCGGAGCACCTGATGGCGAACCGGAAGTTTTTCGAGGCTCAGATGGACCGTTTCATTCGGCCCGAGGCACGCTTGCCCCAGATCCAGACCCAGGACTACCGCTAGGAGATCCCCCCATGGCCAACATCATCGAAACCGCCAAGGGAGCCGGCTGCTTCGGCACCCTGCTCACCGCCGTTGAAGTGGCGGGTCTCACCGGTGCCCTTGAGAGCCCCGGTCCCTTCACGGTGTTCGCCCCCGTCGACGAGGCCTTCGCCGCCCTGCCTCCGGGCACGGTGCAGACGCTGGTGGATAACGTGCCCCAACTGGCTCGGATCTTGAAATTTCACGTTCTCTCTGGGGCGCACACGCGCGCGGAGTTGATCGATCAGCCCGAGTGGGAGAGCCTTGAGGGCGCACCTGTGCCGATTCGCCGCGCTGAACCCTTCGAGGTCAAGAACGCCACGGTGGTGTCCGCCGACATCGTCTGCGACAACGGCATCGTGCATGTGATCGACCGCGTGATCCTGCCCGGATGAGACCTGGGCGGCGCCGGTCACGGTTCAGGCGGCACCTGCCGGCCAAGGTGTGGCTCTGGAAGGCCAGGCGACTGCTGCTCTGGCTGTGGCGTCAGGAGGGCAGCCGCGGCCAGCGCACCCGCGGCCTGGCGGCCGGGGTCTTCATCGGTTGTTTCCCCTTCTTCGGTCTGCAGACCCTGCTCGGCATCGCCCTGGCGAGCCTGGTGCGCGGCAACCATCTGCTGGCGGCGGCGGGCACCTGGGTCAGCAACCCGTTCACTTCGCTGCCGATCTACTTCCTCAATTTTCAGGTGGGCAGCCTGTTGCTGGGGCCTGGCCCCGCTTGGCCCGGGGGGGACATCCTCTCCCATCCAGATCCAATGTCCCTGGGCTGGGCGTTGACCAGCCGCCTGATGCTCGGCTCCACCCTGGTGGGGTTGGTGGCCGCTCTGATCTGCAGCGGGTTGTTCTGGCGTTGGCTGCGTCATAAGGAACGGCAGCATGCCTCCGTCGCCTTAAATTCACTCAACTGATTCCGAAGACAACGAGAACCTTGAACCGAATGGCCCCGTGCTCCCTTAGTTGTGAACGCTCTCTCCCCCATGGAAGGTCACGCCGATGAGCGTGTCTCCGGCTCAGCTGCCGCCCCCCGAGCTGCTCAAGGAGAGCGGCCAGCGGGAGGTGTTCTGCGGTCTCACCTCGATTGTTTGGCTGCACCGCCGCATGCCCGACGCGTTCTTCCTGGTGGTGGGCTCCCGCACCTGCGCCCACCTGGTCCAATCGGCCGCCGGCGTGATGATCTTCGCCGAGCCGCGCTTCGGCACGGCGATCCTCGGTGAACGCGACCTGGCGGGCCTGGCCGATGCCAACGAGGAACTCGACCGTCTGGTGAAGGATCTGCTGGAACGCCGGCCCGAGATCCGCACTCTCTTCCTGGTGGGCTCCTGCCCCAGTGAGGTGATCAAGCTTGATCTGGCCAAGGCGGCCGAACGGCTGTCCGCCCAGCTGCTCGGCCGGGTGCGGGTGCTCAACTATTCCGGCAGCGGCATCGAGACCACCTTCACCCAGGGGGAAGACAACGCCCTGCTGGCGATGATGCCCCTGATGGCCAGCAGCGACGAGGAGCAGCTGCTGATCGTCGGCACCCTGGCCGATGCGGTGGAGGATCGCTTCCGGCTCATCTTCGAGCGGATGGGCATCACCACAGTCCGCTGCCTGCCGCCGCGGCGTTCCACCGACCTGCCGCCCGTGGGCAAGGGAACCCGGGTGCTGCTGGCCCAGCCCTTTCTGAGCGCTACGGCCCGGGCTCTTCAGCACCGGGGAGCCACCCTGCTGCAGGCGCCCTACCCCTTCGGCGTGGAAGGCAGCCGCGACTGGATGGCGGCTGCTGCTGGGGCCTTCGGGGTGCCTTCCGCCCGCTTTGTTGAGGTGCTCGATCCCCTGGTGGAGCGGGGCCGCCGGGCCCTCGAGCCCCATCGGCAGGTGCTCGCAGGCAAGCGCTTGTTCCTGCTGCCGGATTCCCAGATGGAGATTCCCCTGGCCCGCTTTCTGGCCCGCGAATGCGGCATGGAGCTGGTGGAGGTGGGGACCCCCTACCTTGATCGCCTGCTGATGGCGGCCGATCTGGCCCTGCTTCCCGCCGGCACCCAACTCAGCGAGGGGCAGGATGTGGACCGGCAACTGGAGCGGGTACGGGCCGCCCGTCCCGACCTGGTGCTCTGTGGTCTGGGGCTGGCCAATCCGCTTGAGGCCGAAGGCATCGCCACCAAGTGGTCGATCGAGCTGGTGTTCAGCCCAATCCATGGTTGTGACCAGGCCGGCGACCTGGCCGAACTCTTCGCCCGGCCCTTGCGGCGCCGTGCTCTGCTGCAGCTCTCCTGACGTCCCCATGGAACTCACCCTCTGGACCTACGAAGGCCCCCCCCACGTGGGCGCGATGCGCATCGCCACTTCGATGGAGGGGGTGCACTACGTACTCCATGCCCCCCAGGGCGACACCTATGCCGATCTGCTGTTCACGATGATCGAGCGGCGGGGACGGCGACCTCCCGTCACCTACACCACCTTTCAGGCCCGCGACCTCGGTGGTGACACCGCCGAGCTGGTGCAGCGCTCGATCCGGGAGGCGGTGGCCCGTTTCCGCCCGGAGGCGCTGCTGGTGGGCGAGAGCTGCACCGCTGAGCTGATCCAGGACCAGCCCGGCGCCCTGGCCGCCGGCATGAACTTGGGCGTGCCGATGGTGAGTCTGGAATTGCCGGCCTACTCCAAGAAGGAGAACTGGGGGGCGGCCGAGACCTTCTACCAGCTGGTGCGCACCCTGCTGAAAGACCAGATGCCCCCGCCGGGTACGGCCAAACCCTCCCCCTCCCGCTGGCGCGCGGAGGGCCGCCGGCCCCGGGTCAACCTGCTGGGTCCCAGCCTGCTGGGCTTCCGCTGCCGCGACGACGTGCTGGAGATCACCCGTCTGCTGGGGCAGCACGGCATTGATGTGGCCGTGGTGGCGCCGCTGGGGGCCCGGCCCGCGGATCTGATTCGCCTACCCAGCGCCGATGCCAACGTCTGCCTCTACCCGGAGGTGGCGGGGCCGGCTTGCAGCTGGCTGGAGCGCAGCTTCGGCCTGCCGGTGGTGCGCACGGTGCCGATCGGCATCGGTGCCACTGCCGATTTCCTGCGGGAGCTGCATGCCGTTCTCGACCTTGAACTTCCGGCCGAGCTTCAGGCCACCGATGGCCGTCCGAGTGAGGCCGAACGAAGGTCCAGGCTGCCCTGGTACTCCCGCTCCGTCGACTCCACCTACCTCACCGGCAAGCGGGTGTTCATTTTCGCCGATGCCACCCATGCCATCGCCGCCGCCCGGATCGCTTCGAGGGAACTCGGCTTCCAGGTGGTGGGGCTGGGCAGCTACAGCCGCGAGCAGGCCCGGGAGGTGCGGGCCGCCGCGGCCGAACTCGGCCTGGAGGCCCTGATCACCGACGACTACCTGGCGGTGGAGAAGGCCATGGGTGAGGCGGCCGCTGAGCTGGTGCTCGGCACCCAGATGGAGCGCCACAGTGCCAAGCGGCTCGGCCTGCCCTGCGCGGTGATCAGCTCTCCGCTGCACGTCCAGGACGTGCCGGCCCGCTACGCCCCCCAGATGGGCTGGGAGGGGGCCAACGTGATTTTCGATTCCTGGGTGCACCCGCTGATGATGGGGCTGGAGGAGCATCTGATCGGGATGTTCCGCCACGACTTCGAGTTCGTGGACGGCCACCGCAGCCACCTGGGGGATGGGGCACCCTCGATGGCCCCCGCGGTGGATCAGCCCCCCCCTGGGGATGCCGCCGCGCCAGGCCTCGAGCGGGAGGCGACCACGGCCACGGCGGTGGCGATCCAGGCGCCGCCAACGGTGCCCGGAGAGCCCAGCTGGATGCCGGACGGGGAGGCGGAGCTGGCAAAGATCCCCTTCTTCGTGCGGGGCAAAGTTCGTAAGAACACCGAAGCCTTTGCCAGAGAGCGGGGTCTGGCGTTGATCGATGCCGAAACCCTCTACGACGCCAAGGCCCACTTCAGCCGCTGATCCAATTCAGCCGCTGATCCCTTCAACGCCGCCGATGTGTCGGTTTGCGTGTTCCCCCGACAACCGCGATCTGCCTTGATCAGGCTGTTCGCTTACGAGTGATCCGCCGGGTTGTCGGCCTTCCTTCCCCATTCGTTACCCCATGACCTCCACACTCATTCCGCCTGCGACCACCGGCCCCAGCAACCCCCGGGAAGACGGGGAAGGCAGCCTGCAGGTGCATCAGGAGCCCGGCATGGCCATCGAGGAAGGTGCCCTGGTGATCGCCGTCTACGGCAAGGGCGGCATCGGCAAATCCACCACCTCGTCGAACCTGTCAGCCGCTTTCTCGAAGCTGGGTAAACGGGTGCTGCAGATCGGCTGTGATCCCAAGCACGATTCCACCTTCACCCTCACCAAGAAGATGGTGCCCACGGTGATCGACATCCTCGAAACCGTGGACTTTCACACCGAGGAACTGCGACCTGAAGACTTCGTGTTTGAGGGCTACAACGGGGTGATGTGCGTCGAGTCGGGGGGTCCGCCGGCCGGCACCGGCTGTGGCGGCTACGTCACCGGGCAGACCGTGAAGCTGCTCAAGGAGCACCATCTGCTGGAAGACACCGATGTGGTGATCTTCGATGTGCTGGGCGATGTGGTCTGCGGTGGCTTCGCCGCTCCTCTCCAGCACGCCAACTACTGCCTGATCGTGACCGCCAATGATTTCGATTCGATCTTTGCGATGAACCGGATCATGCAGGCGATCAATGCCAAGGCCAAGAACTACAAGGTGCGCCTCGGCGGCGTGATCGCCAACCGCTCCGAGGAGACCGATCAGATCGACAAGTTCAACGAGCGCACTGGCCTGCGCACCATGGCCCACTTCAAGACCGTGGACGCCATCCGCCGTTCGCGGCTGAAGAAATGCACCATCTTCGAAATGGAAAGCAGCCCGGAGGTGGATGCGGTGCAGCAGGAATACCTGAGCCTGGCCAGCAAGATGCTCAACGACGTCGAGCCTCTGGAGGCTGAATCACTGAAGGACCGCGACATCTTTGACCTGCTGGGATTCGACTGAATCCCCCAGAGGCAAAGGCAAGGGAGGGGCCGGCTCAGGCCAGCCCACCAGCTTCATCGAAAGAGCCCAGGTGCGCTGGGCGGTGCGGGGATCGCTGGCTTTTTCGGAGAGCTCCTGGAGGAATTGCTTGCCCCCTTTCTTCTGGCGGTTGCCCCAGCTCCAGTGGGCCCCAGAAACAGCAAACTCGGGATCGGCCACCACCTGGGCCACCCGCTCCCCGGCCAGGGCCTGGGTGATGTAGCCGCCGGTGATGTTCTTCTGAAACCAGGGGAAGATCTTCTGGAACAGCCGCGGGGTGTTGCGGAACAGAGGCGTGTCGGCAACGCAGCCTGGGTAGAGCGAGCTGAACACGATTCCCGTGGAGTCGTGCAGCCGGCGGTGCAGCTCCTGGGTGGTGATCATGTTGCAGAGCTTGCTGTCCTTGTAGGCCTTGCCGGGCTTGAAGGGTTGGCCGTTGGCCATCGCGATCGGCGCCCTGAAGCCCTTCTCAAAGCCGGAGAGATCGCCGAGATCGGCAGGGGCGGGGATCGGGATCTTGCCCCCGAGCTCCTTGGAGTTGGCCGTCACCGTTCCCAGAATCACCACGCGCCGGGAGGGGTGGCTTGAGCGCTCGAGCTCTTCGAGCAGCATCTGGATGAGCAGGAAATGGCCGAAGTGATTGGTGGCCATCGAGATCTCATAGCCCTGGGGCGAGCGTTCTGCCTCCTTGAGTTGGGGCTTGTAGACCGCCGCGTTGATCACCAGGGCGTCGAGGGGAAACCCCAGGGAATTCACCAGGGCTTCGACACCGATCCGCACGCTGTTGAGGTCGCCCAGGTCAATGCGCAGGTGATGGAGGTGCTCGGGCGAGATGCCCAGGGCGTTGGCTGCCGCCGCTGCACGGACCGGGTCGCGGTTGGCGGTGACCACCGTCCAACCCCGATCCACCAGGGCCTTGACAGCGTTGAGGCCCACCCCTGAAGTGGTGCCTGTGATGAGAACGTTGCCGGCATCGCCCCCGCCGCTGGCTGCGGCCGTGGAGGGGCTGGTCGATGGCTCGGCGGGCATGGCAACCGTGACAGTGACGGAAGCCTCAACCTAAGGACGCAGGGTGGCCTTCCCGGCCTGGCCGGGAACGTGCTCAACAGACGGAAATGGGCTCCGTTGGAGCTGCTGCCAGACCACCCGCAGACGGTTGGGGGCGATCCACTGGTTCTGCTCGCCGATCAGGCGCTGTTCACCATTGGTGGCAAACAGGCTGTCGAAACGCTCCTGGGCCTTGGTGAGTTTGGCGTTCTCAATGTCAAGAATGGCGGAGAGCTCACCGTTGCGATCCAGGCGTTCCTGGTAGGCGCCGGCGATGCGGAAAAGGCTGACCACCACCACGCAGGACAGTCCCAGCTTCACGGACAATCCGATCACGCTGCAGAGCAGTTCCCGTCGCTCGCTGGAGAGGCCACAGGCGGCCACTCGCTCGCCTGTGGCCTGGGGGCTGAGGGCCACGTCTCCAAAGGCGGGCAGCGCATGCAAGGGCACCGCCCGTGGACCTGACGCCTTGGCGGACTCAACCCGGGATGACTGGCGTCCCCCTTTAGGCCGCTGGGATGAGCGACTCGCGGCGCGAACGGGTGTGCTGGTCAACGCTGGCGCTCCGATCGACCCTGCTTGTAGCAGAGCTTGATCGATGTGCCAAGGGATCCGACCCGCTGGCTGCGGGATCAGGCCTTGTAGAGACTCACCGCCAGGCGCACGGCGAGCACGCCGGCGTGGGCAGCCACCACAAGGGCAATCAGAATTTCGGCCTGGGTAATCGAGGAGATCATGACCCTTGGCAAGTTGATTTTGTCCTGGCCATTGTCCTGGCTCAGAGCGAGAAGTTCATCGCCAGGGCTGTTGCTGTCACAGCTCTTGATGGCCCGAGCGCCATCCCCGCTCAGGGCCCCTTAGGGTCCGCTCGCAGCGATGAGCCCCGCACCTTGCCGGTTTCCCTCCCCACCTTGATCCAGCTCGATCCCGTGGTGATCCGAAACCTTGATCTGGCCCCACTGGCCCCCTGGGCGGAGCTGGGGGCGGCGGATCTGCTGGGCCTCGGACCGGTGCTGGAACTTGAATTCAATTGGCCCCTGCAGGAGGGCGATCCCCGGGAGCGCTCCGAGATCCCTGAGCTGAGGCTCTGGAGCCTGCGGGCGGATGCCCTTTACCCCTGGTTACCCCTGGTGCTGGAGCGCGGCGGCGGCCAGCTGGCCCGCCATGTGGCGATGCTGCTGCCCCATGGCTTCAGTCCCAGCGAGGGGTTGCGCTTCGCCCCGGAGAGTCTGGAGCTCTGGATCACCCACCGGCTGTTTCAGCTCGAGGCCTGGGGTGCCCGCCAGGGCATCGCCACTCGGGCGAACCTGGCCCAGATGGCCGCCGTGCTCGGTTACGAGTTGGATCAGGAATTCTGGAAGCCCCTGGACGCCAACCCATGAACCAGGCTGGCCGCACCACCACCGGGCCCAGGCCTCAAGCGGCCAGCAACAGGATCGACGCCCTTCGGCAGCTGTCCACCGCCAGGCTGATCGCCACCAGCCGCAGCATCCACACCAGCTGCCCCTCACTCACCCGGTTGAGCCGGGACGCCGACCACTGGGAACCAACCGCAGCCATCCCCCCCAGCAACAGGGCGGTGACCAGTTCACCCCGGCCATCGGCCAGGAAGGCCGGTGAGGCGGCGGCGGACGCGCAGAACACGGCCAGGGTGCTGAGGCGGATCGCCAGATGAATCGGCAGCTTCAGCGCCCGCACCATCAGCGGCACCATCACCAGGCCGCCGCCCACCCCCAGCATCCCCCCGGCAAACCCCGTCACCACGCCCACCGCCCCCAGGCCCCAGAGGGGTGGCCCCCCGGGGGGGAGCTGGAGTTCGTGTTCAGGGTCGGGCCGTGCCCCCTTCGGCTGGATCGAGAACGCCACCACCAGGTACATCAGCGCCTGCAGGGCCAGCAGTTGCCAGCCGCTGAGCACGCGGCCCACGTGGCTGAACAGCACGCCGGTGACCAGGGCGCCTGCGCCGATGGCCATCCCCGGCCCCAGGGGAAGGCTGCGGCTGCGCAGGTGGGCCCAGGTGCCCGCCAGGGTGGTGGGGACGATGGCCAGGGTGCTCGTGGCCATGGCCTGGTGGGGATCCAGGCCCAACATCAGCAGCAGCGGCGAGAACACCAGACCGCCGCCGATGCCCAGCACCCCAGAGAGCAGACCCGCCAGGATGCCCAGCGGTAGCAACGGCAGCAGGTGCCAAGGCATGGTCCCGCAGCCTCCCCATTCCACTGCCGCCCCAGCATCCCCCATGGCCCCCACCCCTAGGCCTTGGCGGTGGATTCCACCGCTGACCCTGCCGGGTGATTGGCAGATGGCCATCGACGACTGGTTGCTCGATGAGCTGGTGGCGGGCCGCAGTGGGCCCGTGCTGCGGCTCTACCGCTGGTCGCGCCCCACCCTGTCGCTGGGCTGGCACCAGCGCAGCCTGCAGCCCCACTGGGCTGATCTGCCGGCCGAGGCGGGCATCGAGCTTGTGCGGCGCCCCTCGGGCGGACGTGCCGTGCTCCATGCCGGCTGCCTCACCTATGCCCTGCTCTGGCCCGATCCTCCCGCGTCACGCCCGCTTGCCTACCGGCAGGCCTGCGCCTGGCTGCGCGAGGCCTTCGCCGTGCTTGGGCAACCCCTGCTCCTGGGTACGGCGGCCGCCAACGGCCAGCGCAGCAGCTGCTTTGCCACCAGCACGGCCGCCGACCTGGTGCATGCAGGCGGCGCCAAGCGCGTGGGCAGTGCCCAGCTCTGGCGACGGGGCCGCCTGCTGCAGCACGGCAGCCTGCTGCTGGATCCGCCCGAGACGCTCTGGCGGCAGGTGTTCGGCCAGCCGCCGCCGCTCCTTCCCCCGATGCCGTTGCCGGATCAGGAGCTCGAAACGTTGCTGCTCCGAACGGCGGTCACCCACCTGGTGGAAGGTGAGCTGATCAGTCGGCCCCTGGAGAGCCGTGAGCTGGCCCAGATCGAGGCCCGCCGGGAGCGCTACCGCTGGGGCGAAGCGGGGACCTGAGGGCCGGTGGTGGGCTCGGCGACGGTTTCGCCGCTGGCCAGCATCGAGCGGGCCACCTGTCCAAGGGCCAGGCCGAGGGGATAGCCCCCCTGGCGTTGGGCGGCCTCCACCAGCGCCTTCGGCAATTTCAAGCCCATGCGCGAAAGCACCGCTTCGGAGAGGTCGGAGCGCTCCAGGGTGCCGCTGGGGAGCCCAGCGGCGCTGAGCACCAGCAGCCGCCTGAGGTCGGGTTCATCCAGTTGCAGGGCGGCCTCCCACAGGGGCGCATCCTCGCGAATGCTGGAGAGGCTGCTGAGCGGCTTGAGATGGTCACCCAGGCGCTCCCCATCCCAGCGCTGCACCGGCAGGGCCTTGAGCGGCTCATCGTCGATCACCCCCTGCCAGCGGCCCCGATCACAGACCAGCAGCCAGTCGCCATTGCCGTCATCGTCGGCCATGCGCACGCGGCTGAGCTCCCGCAGGCTGGTGCTGGATTCCAACACCCGGAAGCGGCGCTTGGCCGCATCCCGCACTTTGAGGTCCCGCAGGGCCTTCTGAAGCGCCAGCACCTGAAGTTGATTGCGGGCGGCACCGAGGCCAAACCAACCCAGCAGGATCAGCCAGAGCCCGCCGATGCCCCCACCCCTCAGCACCAGCACCGTGCCGAATCCCACCGCCAGCAGGGAAAGGAAACGTCCGCAGCCGACCGCCACCTTCACGCCCTTGCGCTGGCTGCCGGTGGCCTGCCAGACCAGCGCCTTGACGATCAATCCGCCATCGAGAGGCAGACCGGGCAGCAGGTTGAACAGCCCCAGCACCAGATTCAGAACCCCCAGCTCAGCGGCCATGGCCCCCAGCAGGGGGGAAACATGGGCCAGCAGGTGGGTGGAGGCGATCAGCCCAGCCGCCAACAGCAGGCTGACAACGGGCCCGGCCACCGCCACCACCAAGGCCCCCCAGGGAGTGGTCGATTCCCGCTCGACGCTGGCCACGCCCCCCAGCAAAAACAGCGTGATGCTGCGCACCTTCACCCCCTGGGCCATCGCCACGAAGGAATGCCCCAGTTCATGCAGCAGCACCGAGACGAACAGCAGCAGCGCCGTCAGGAAGGCCAGCACCCAGAGGCTCCCGGCGCTGGCGGACCCGGCCAGCTCCTGGCCGTAGCGCTCCTGGAAGCCCAGGGTGGCCAGGGCCAGGATCACGAACCAGCTGGGATGGATGCGCAGGGGGATCCCCCGGATCGTCATCAGCTGCCAGCCCTCACCCACGCGATCTGCCTCGGCGATGCCCCGCTCGCGCAGGGCCCCATGGGACTGATCCTAGAAAGGTCCTGTGCCCCGATCGACCTCCCTTGCCGGCGCCTCGACTCAAGATTTGCGGCCTGCGGCGGCCCGAGCAGGCGGCGGCGGTGGCTCGGCTCGGGGTCGATGCGATCGGTGTGATCGGCGTCGCTGGCACCCCGCGCTTCCTGGAGGCGGCCCTGCGTCCCGCCCTGTATGCGGCGGTGGCGGCCGCCAACCCATCGGTGCTGCGCGTGCTGGTGGTGGCGGATCCAGATTCCGCCGCCCTCGATGAGCTGCGTCCAGGCCGTGGGCATCAGGCGCTGCAACTGCACGGCGAGGAAAGTCCGGCGTTCTGCGCCGAGCTGCGCGAGCGCCTCGGCTGCCCGATCTGGAAGGCCCTGCGGGTGCGCTCGGCGGCTGATCTGGATCGGGCCCTGGCCTACGAAGGCGCCGTGGAGGCGCTGGTGCTCGATGCCTGGGTGCCCGATCAACTGGGGGGCACGGGCCAGGCGATTCCGGTGGCCTGGCTGCGTGATTTCACCCCCCCCCTGCCCTGGTGGCTGGCGGGCGGAGTATCCCCGGAGCGCCTCCCTGGGCTGTTGCAACAGCTGCGGCCCGATGGCTTCGATGCCTCCAGCGCCGTGGAGCGCTCCCCCGGCGACAAGGACCTGGCCAGGGTGGAGGCCCTGCTGAGCGCCCTCAGGCAAGGGTCAGAACACGAGATGGGCGAAGATCGCCTCGGTTGATCCTCGATCGATGCGCCGTTTTCGCCCCTTGACTCCGCTGGCCCTCTCGGGCCTGGCTCTGCTGGCCTGCGCCGGTTGGCCGGCCAGGGCCCAGGACATGCTTCCCGGTTGTCAGCTGGTGGGGGGCACCCTGCAGTGCGTGCCGGGGCTGACGGCGGATCCCCAGCAGCAGATCAGCGTGCTGCGCCAGCAGATCGGCGCGGATCAGAAGCTGGAGGGGGCGATCCAGCAGACCGCTGACGGGCTCAATGGCGTGGTCTTGTCCGGTCAGGCGGTCGAAGGAGCTCTGATCTGGGCGAGCTTGCGGACCTCCTCCTTGGCGGGCCTGCCCTCCAGGGCCTACCACTGGTACCGGCTGGCCCCGGGCGATCGCCGCTGGAGCCTGATCCCTGGGGCCAACGGTCTCACCTACTCCCCTGGCTCTACTGATCTGGGCCGCCAGCTGGTGGTGGTGGTCGTGGTGCCGCAGGGCGGCGGGGTCAAGCGCGTGGCCTCGGCCCCGATCGGTCCGGTGCTCAAGGCCAACTGAGGCGATCGACGGGCGCCTTTTCCTGCGCCTCGATCAGATTCAGGTGGTCAGCAGCGCCTGCTGTTGGCGCACCAGTTCGAAGAACTCCTGCTTCAGGCTCGGGTCGTGGCGGAAATCGCCGCGCACCACTGAGTTGACCATGCTGGTCTGGGGTTCCTTCACCCCACGCCACTTCATGCAGTAGTGCTGCGCCTTCACCAGGATCGCGAGACCCTGGGGTTCGCAGAGGCGCTCAATCTCGTCGGCCAGGATCATCACCGCCTCCTCTTGAATGTGGGGTCGGGAGAACACCCAATCGGCCACCCGGGCAAATTTCGACAGACCGATCACCCGTTCACCGGGCTTGATCCCGATCCAGCAATTGCCCAGGATCGGCACGAGATGGTGGGAGCAGGCGGAGCGCACGCTGATCGGGCCGACGGTGTAGATCTCGTCGAGCTGCTTGACGTTGGGGAAGCTGGCAATCTTCGGTTGCTTCTGATAGCGGCCCTTGAACACCTCATGGAGGTACATGCGGGCCACACGCTCGGCTGTTTCCTCGGTGTTGTGATCGTTGTCAATGTCGATCACGAGGCTGCGCAGCAGTTCACGCACCTTGCCGGCCACCTCGATCTCCAGCTGGTCGAGTTCACCCTCCTGGAGGAAGTCCGCCAGGTTGTCGTTGGCCATGAAGGGGACGCCTGCCTCCTCCAGCCGCTCACGGATGCGCAGGCTGATTGGTCCGGGAACGGTTTGGGGGGTGCTGACCAGCTTGTGCGCAGCGGTCTTGAGCCCCCTGCTGGAGGGAAGAGTGGTTGTCATGGAGATCAAAAGGTTCCCGTGGCGGGCATGAGGGTGATGTCATCCACCACCTGAGATCGAGGCTGTTGGGCCAGAAACAACAGGGCTTCCGCCGCTTGATCTGGTGAAAGCATGGCACGGCGATCGAAGTCGGCGTGGACGGTTTCCGTCTCCCAAAGGGGTGTGTTGACCGCCCCAAGGGTGAGGGTGCTCACCCGAATGCCGTTGCTCCGCTCCTCCTCGGCCAGACAACGGCTGAACGATTCAAGGGCGGCTTTGCTGGCGCAGTAGGCACCCCATGTGGGGAACGCCTTTCGGGAAGCGTGGCTGTTCACGTTGATGATCAGCCCGCCTTCGGCGGAACGCAAGTGGGGGAGCACCGCCTGGGTGACCTGGAACACACTGGTGAGGTTGAGTTGAAACAGCCATTGCCAGTGACGCAACTCCATGGTTGCCAGCTCTCCGGTGTAGGCCCCGCCGGCGTTGTTGATCAGCACTGACGGGAGGAGCCCCCGTCCGAGCAGATCGTCGAGGGCGGGAACCACCGCCGCCGGATCGCTGAGATCCACCGTGACGGTTTCCACCCTCTGGCCCAGCGGGGCGAGATCCAGGGCCAGCGCCTCCAGGTCGGAAGCGGTGCGAGCCAGTAACAGGAGGTCGTGACCCGCCTGGGCGAATCGACGGGCCGCCGCCGCGCCGATGCCCCGAGAAGCGCCTGTGATCAGAACAGCTGTCAAGGCGAATGCAGTTCAAAGTGAACTCTAGGAATGCACAGGGGAATCTGTGGCGCCGAAATCGGTGGCTCCGTTGCCTGAGCTTCCCGGCCCGTTGTCTTCCGCCTAATCCGGTTCGGCTGGGCAGGACTCCGCCAGCGTCGATGGACCAACAGCTGATTCCCCACCGGCTGTGGCCGCCGATTCCAGGAACTGGCCCATGCGCCGGAACTTGGCGTACCGCTCCTCGAGAAGACGGCTCACGCTGCACCCCTTGAGCTCTTCCAGGTGCCGCAGCAGGGCCTCTCGCAGGGCGGCGGCGGCCTCCAGTGGAGCCCAATGGTTTCCCCCTGAAGGTTCGCGGATCACATCATCGATGACACCGAGCTGGAGCAGATCGCTGGCGGTGATCTTGAGGGCGGCGGCCGCCGCTGGAGCCTTGGCGGCATCGCGCCAGAGGATCGAGGCGCAGGCTTCCGGGCTGGCGACCATGTAGACGCTGTGCTCGAACATCAGCAGCCGGTCGGCGACGCCGATCCCCAGAGCACCGCCGGAGCCCCCCTCGCCGATCACCGTGGCGATGATCGGCACCCGCAGGCGGAACATCTCGCGCAGGTTCACGGCGATCGCCTCCCCCTGCCCCTGCTCCTCCGCCAGCACACCGGCGTAGGCCCCCGGGGTGTCGATGAAGCTGAGGATCGGCAGCCGGAAGCGGTCGGCGTGTTCCATCAGCCGCAGGGCCTTGCGGTAGCCCCCGGGGGAGGCCATGCCGAAGTTGCGGGCCATGTTTTCCTTGGTGTCGCGGCCCTTCTGGTGGCCGATCAGCAGCACCGACTGGTCGCCGATGCGCCCCACACCGCCGATCAGGGCCTGATCATCCGAGCCGCGCCGGTCGCCGTGGAGTTCGTACCACTCGTCGGTGATCAGTTGGATGTAATCGAGGGTGCTGGGCCGCTGGGGATGGCGGGCCACCTGGATCTTCTGGGCTGGGCTGAGCGCACTGAAGATGTCCTCGCGACGACGGGCCGCCAGGGTTTCCAGCTGAAGCAGCTGCTGGCTGACATCGACTTCTGAATCCTTGGCCAGCTGCCGGATCTGCTCGATCTGCTCCTCGAGTTCCACCAGGGGTTTTTCGAAGTCCAGCAGGGGGCGGCGGGCCATGGGTTACGGATGGATGAACGGCGCGATCAGGAGCGAGCAGACGGGGCTTGTCAAACGCTTGCCAGGGCGCCGAGCTGGGAGGGCGTCAGGCCCAGGGCCTGGAATCCGTGGCGCACGGAAGCCTCACCGATCTTCTCCATGTTGGTCAGGGTGATGTTGTTGCGCCCCCAGCTGAAGTTGGTGTGCAGGCCCTCGAAGTCCAGCAGCATCGCTTCGGCAAAACAGGCGAACAGCTGGCGTTGGGGTTTGTCCATATCGGCGACATCCATCATCTTCCAGCCGATGTCCTGCCAGAACTCGACGATCCCGCCCTTGAGCACGTGCACACCATTGCCGGCCACCTTGGTGTCGAGGTTCTTGGGATAGCCGCCGTCGATCATCAGGCAGGGCTTAGGAATCCGAGCGGCGTCGATCTCCAGGGTCTGGGGCAGGCTCGCCACCCACACCACCACATCCGCTTCCGCCAGGGCCGCCTCCAGCTCAAGAATGCGGGCCGACACCAGTTCGTCCGCCAGGTCGAGCAGGGGCTGGGCCTGGCGGGCCACCAGCAGCAGCTCAGCCACGCCTGTGCGGTGATGCAGCCAGCGGCAGACGGCGCTGCCGATGTCGCCTGTGGCGCCCACCACCGCCACCTTGGCCCGGTTCAGATCGATGCCCAACAAAGGGGCGTTGCATTCCACCTGACGGCAGATCACCCAGGCGGTGTGGGTGTTGCCGGTGGTGAAGCGCTCCCAATGCAGGGTGGTGGAGCGGATCTGCTGGAACTGCAGCAGCTTGAAGTTCTCAAAGATGATCGAGGTGAAGCCCCCCAGGGCGGTGATGTCGATGCCGCTCTTCTGGGCCAGTTCCATGGCGTTGAGCACCTTGCGGCGAGCCGTTTTGAAGCGGCTGAGCATCTCCGGCACGAAGCAGGAGTCGATGTAGGACCCTTTGATCGTGGCGCCCATGGCGCTGGTGACCTGAACCGTTTCCAGCAGCTGGGGTGGGGCACTGCACCACATGTCCAAATCGCCGTCGGCGTAGTCGTCGTAGCCGAGGGTGCGGGCCTTCAGCCGTGCTTCCTGGAAACTGCTGGAGTGACCGATCAGACCAAACATGCGCGGCGAGTGAACGGAAGCTGAATCTGGGTCCAGTGGAGCACGCGACGTTCCCGGCCCCCATCCGGGCACGACCGGTTGAAGGGGAGGCTCAGACCAGGGCCGCCGCAGCCATCCGGGCAATCTCCCGGGTGCTGAAGCCGATGTGGGTGAGGGCCTCTTGGTACGCGATCAGGAAATCCTCGATCAGGTCTTCCTTGTCCATCTGCAGCACAGCCGCGTCGGCGGCCACCCGATCGAGCATGGTTCGCACCAGGGGCAGGTTGGCCCGGTTGGCAAGCTCGAGCTCCTCGCGGCTGGCTTCGAAGTTGGCCTTCAGCCATTCCTGGCCGTAGTTGAGGTGGGTGTACTCGTCCTTGACGACCCCTTCGGTGATCTTGCGGGCGAAGGGATCGGCGACAGGAATGTAGATGTGATACGCCGCGATCGCGAAGGCTTCGATCAACAGGGCCTGGATCAGCAGGCAGGTCACCACCTTGCCGTCAGCCAGGGCGACCTGGAAGTTGCCGTGGAGCGGAGAGAAGAATTCCTTGGCGAAGTCCATGTCGGCTTCCACCTCAAGATTCTTGGCGCAGGCGGTGAAGCCCTTCATGTGCTTGAGCTCCATGCGGGCCAGCCGGCCCAGCTCTTCCGCCTGATCGGGGATCAAGGTGCCCAGGGAGATGTAATTGTCGTGGGCTTCCTGCTCCCCTTCGATCACGATCGCGTTGATGCGGCTGTAGGCATCCTTGTAGCCGGCGCTGCTGAAATCCGGGAGCTCGGCGCCGGAAACCGCGCCCGAAACGCCAAGGGAGGTGATGGAGCTGGCCGCGTCGGATTCGAGGGTCGGCATGGCGTCCATTCAGCGCTGATGAAGCCTTGACTGTAGCCATGGCCGCAGGCCAGCGGCTATGGGCGGCTTCCATGCCATGCCATGCCAGGGCACCGGGCACCCCTCAGCCTGGTTTCGGTCCCTTGACCGCGCGGGGTGGCCAGTCGCTGGTCAACAGGTTGGTCAGCAGCTCGCACCAGCCGTCGACCAGGGCTCGGTGCAGGGAGCCCCCGAGCTGATCCGAGGCATGGGCGGCATCGCCCACCACTCCGGAACGTGAGAGCTCGGCCGTGAGCCAGGCATCGGGCACCGCCCCCTCCAGGCTCCAGCCCGCCGGGGGAGGGAGGGCCAGCTGGCCATCCCGGGGACGCTCGGGCCCCACCAGCTCCGGGGCCAGATGCAGCATCAGGCTGGTTTCCGCCAGGCCCGCGTGCAGGCCCTCGCTGCGCTCGGGTTCCGGCAGCTGGGCGCTGATGCCCGGTGGGCCGCTCCAGAGGAAGCAGGGCAGCACCGCCAGCTCAGGGTGTTCCGCCCGCAGTTGGCGGGCCGCCGCCTGCAGCAGGCCGATCTGACCGCCATGGCCGTTGAACAGCACCACGCGCTCGAACCCCGTGCGCGCCAGGTCCGCGCCCACCGTCACCACCAGTTGGATCATCAGCTCCGCCCCCAGGCTCACGGTGCCGGGGAAGTCCCGGTGCTCGGGGGAGAACCCGAATGGACTCAGGGGCAGCTGCCAGATCGGCAGCTGGGGGTCCAGCCGCTCGAGCACGGCGCCGGCGATCCGCTCGGCGAAGACCGCGTCGGTGCCCAGGGGCAGGTGGGGTCCGTGCTGCTCGAAGGCGCCGAAGGGCCAGAGCACCGTGCTGCCGGGGCGGGCGGCGGCCGCCTGCACCTCGGGCCAGGCCATCTGGGCCAGGGAGCGTTTCATCCGAGGGGGCCTCTCTAGAGTGAAAGGCTGTCACCTTTTCCAGGCCATGGCCGGATCCGGCACCCCTCAGCCGCCTCAACCGGCCCGTTCCCCCCGGCCCGTGCCGCCGAACTCCGCCCGTCCCCCGGTGGAGGTGGCGGCGGCTCCCGCCCCCTCCCGTCAGCCCCTGCAGGTGCTGCACATCAGCAAGCGGGAGGAACAGCAGCAGCTCGAGCGTCAGGCCGCCGCCGCCAGGGCCGAGGCCGAGGCGGCCAGTCAGCGGGCGAACGAACTGGAGAACGCCGCCCGGGTCGCCCGCGGCGAAGCCCCCCTGCAGGCCCCACTCCCGCCGGCTCCACCCTCGCGGCTGGGGGCTTCAGGTGATGAGGCCCTGTTTGATCTGGGTTCCCTCGAGGGGCTGACCATGGCCGATCTGCTCGGCCCGGCCGACAGCGGGGCCAAGCGGCGCACCGCTGGGGCGCCCTCGGCGGCTCCCGCAGCGGCCAGCACATCCCGCACCGTCGATGAGTTCGACTTCGATGAGGAGGCCTTCCTGGCCGCCCTCGACGAGAACGAGCCCGTGGGGACCACCGGCGAAGTGGTTCGTGGGGTGGTGATCGGCCCCGAGAGCGACGGGGTCTATGTGGACATCGGCGGCAAGGCCCCCGCCTTCATGCCCAAGAGCGAATGCGGCCTCGGGGTGATCACCAACATCAAGGAGCGTTTCCCCAAGGGTTTGGCGATCGAGGTGCTTGTCACCCGTGAGCAGAACGCCGACGGCATGGTGACGATCAGCTGTCGGGCCCTGGCCCTGCGCCACAGCTGGGACAAGGTCAAGCAGCTGGAGAAGGATGGCAAGGTGGTGCAGGTGAAGATCACCGGCTTCAACCGTGGCGGTGTCACCGGCGATCTCGAGGGTCTACGGGCCTTCATCCCTCGCTCCCAGCTGCAGGAGGGCGAGAACCACGAAGCCCTGGTGGGCAGGACCCTCGGCCTGGCCTTCCTTGAGGTCAATGCTGACACCCGCAAACTGGTGCTCTCGGAGAAGCGGGCCGCCAGCGCCGCGCGCTTCTCCGATCTCGAGGTGGGTCAATTGGTGGAGGGCCAGGTGGTCTCGGTGAAGCCCTATGGCTTCTTCGTGGATCTGGGCGGTGTCAGTGGCCTGCTGCACCACTCCTGTGTCACGGGCGGAAGCATGCGGGAGCTGCGCGAGGTGTTCGACCAGGGCGATCGGGTCAAGGCACTGATCACCGAGCTGGATCCCGCCAGGGGTCGGATCGCCCTGAACACCGCCCTGCTCGAGGGCCAGCCCGGAGAACTGCTGATCGACAAGGAGAAAGTCATGGCGGAAGCCGTCGATCGGGCCAACCGCGCCCGCAGCGTGCTGCGCCAGCAGGAGCAGAACGCCGGATGATCACGGCCGTCCTCGCCGACTGGGAACTCGATTACTACTCCAGGCCGGTGCTCGAGCCGGATGGCAAGAAGCGCTGGGAGCTGTTGATCTGCTCAAGCCCCTCCCTGGAGGGAGCAGAGCCGTCCTTTCGCTGGTCCCTGACCTGCCCCGCCGGCAGTGTCAATTCCGCCTGGCTCAAGAGAGCCCTGGACCAGGCCCTGGCCGAGGCGAGCCACCAGGGTTTCGGCCCGCCCCGCCGGCTGCGCTGTTGGCGGGGGTCGATGCGCACCATGGTGCAGCGGGCCGCAGAACAACTGGGCCTCGATGTGGTGCCGTCCCGTCGTTGCTATGCCCTGGTGGAGTGGCTTCAGGAACGTCAGCGCTCGGTCTACCCCCAGGAGCCTGGCTACATGGCCGGTCCCCTGGCGCCCCCCCCCGCAGCGATTCAGCCCCTGGCGCTGCCCCTGCCGGAGGAGGTGCGCGGGGACAGCTGGGAATGGGCCACGATTCCCCTGGCGGATCTGCGCGAAGCGTCCCAGTGGCCGATCGGCTTCTCCGGCCTGGTGGCGCTGCCGAAGGACCTCGACGGCGATGTGCCGGTGCCGGGGTTGCGCCTGTTCAGCCGCGGCCGGGCGTTGGCCATCGCCGGTTGGCTGGCGGGTCTGGAGCCCGTGAGGCTGGAGATCGCCGGCCAGCAACTGGTGTTGGAGGCGGGAATCGAAGCGCGCTGGTTGCTGGCCAACCTGGCGCCCGATGAAGCGGCGGCGGCGGCGGCGGCCTTTCGCTCCGCCCGCGAGCAGGCTGGCGGGGTCCAGTTCATCGGCGTTCAGGCGAGCGAGAGCGATGCGCGCTTGGAGGGGTTCTGGCTGCTGCGGGATCTCCCCGACCCCTGAGCTCAGCCATGGCTGAAGCCGTCGACGCCCCCTTCGATCGCCCCGATGTGGGCTTCAACGCCCTGGAGGGCTGGAGCTGGATCGGCTGCTACGGCGGGTATTACCTCCAGTGCGATCTGCTCGGCGGCTTCGAGCACGGCTTCTTCACCCGTCAGTGGCAGGGCCGGGGGCCCGAGGTGCTCGCCGGTGTGATCAGTGCGGGCGTGAGTGTGCACCGGCCCAGTCAGATCCACGGCGCCGTGGTGCTGCCGGCTTCCGGGGCCACGGCCGCCCCATGGCCCGAGGCGGATGGGTTGGTGAGCGACCAGGGCGCCCAGAGTCTCTGGGTCTGCGGCGCCGACTGCCCGCCGGTGTTGATCGCCGATCGCTCCAGCGGCCGGGTGGCCGCCTGCCACGCCGGCTGGCGGGGGGTGGCGGGCAGGATCCTGCCGGAGGCGATTCGGCAGCTGGAGGCGGCCGGGAGCCTGCGGGGGGATCTGTTGGTGGCCCTCGGGCCCGCCATCAGTGGTCCCAATTACCAGGTGGAGCGATCCGTGTCCGAGCAGGTGGCCCTCGCCCTGGGCGGGGATGCGTTGGACCTGAAGCTGGCGGCCCTCGAAGCGGTGTCTGCGATCAGCCCCGACGGGGAACCGGGGCGCGATCGTCTGGATCTGCGCCGGGCGATCCGGTTGCAACTGGAGCAGGAGGGGATCGCCCCTGGGCAGATCAGTTCCTGCCCGCTGTGCACACTGGCCGAGCCCCTGCTGTTCCATTCCTGGCGGCGCGATCAGGTCAAGGCCGTGCAGTGGAGTGGCATCGTCGCCCAGGCTTAGATCGTGATCGTCATGGCGATTCCATGGCTGTCTACGGGAAGCTTTTGGTGCAGCGAGCGCTCAACTCCATTGCCTCAGGAGTGAGCTGTTGGGGCTATTCAGGGCGCCGCTGGGGTGGGAAGATGGTGCTGTATCCACATAGGCGATCATGCTCACAGGTGCCGATCTTCTTACGAAGGTCAAGGAGTTGGGAGATGCCGGTAAGTCGGAGATCGTGCGGGCCTGCGGCTACGTCTCCAGCAAGAAGGATGGCAGCGAGCGTCTGAATTTCACGGCTTTCTACGAAGCCCTGTTGGCGGCCAAAGGTGTCGATTTTTCCACTGGTTCCAAGAGTTCCAAGGGTGGTCGCAAGTTGAGCTACACCACCAAGGTGCAATTCAACGGAAACCTGATGGTTGGCAAGGCCTACACCTCGATTCTCGATCTCTCCCCCGGTGATGAGTTCGAGATCAAGCTGGGCCGCAAGCAGATCCGGCTGGTCCCCCTGGGAAGTGACGACGACGAAGAGTGAGCGCCACCGCTTCAGCCACTTCGATCCCATCCATCGCCGCCGAGAGAATCCCACCGGCATAGCCGGCCCCTTCCCCCGCCGGATAAAGCCCGGCGGTGTTGGTGCTCTCAAAGGTCTCGCCGCGGGGCAGCCTCACCGGTGAGGAGGTGCGGGTCTCCACGCCCGTGAGCACGGCATCGGCCATGGCGAATCCGGGAAGGCGTCGCTCGAAGGCAGGCAAAGCCTCCCGGATCGCCGCGATCACCTCGCCAGGAAGGCTTTCGCCCAGATCCGTGAACCGAACTCCCGGGGCGTAGGAGGGCTGCACCGCTCCCGCTTCCGCCGAGGGCTGGCCTCTGAGGAAATCACCGAGTCGCTGGCCCGGCGCTTGGTAATTGCCCCCACCGAGGGCAAAGGCTTTGGCTTCCCAGTGGCGTTGAAACGCCACCCCCGCCAGGGGGTCCCCCGGACCGTTGCCGAAGGGGGCCACATCGTCTGGGGTGATGCCCACCACGATGGCGCTGTTGGCGTTGCGCTCGTTGCGGGAGTGCTGGCTCATCCCGTTGGTCACCACACCGCCCAGTTCGGAGGCGGCGCCCACCACCAGCCCCCCTGGACACATGCAGAAGCTGTAGGCCGTGCGGCCGTTGCTGGCGTGGTGGACCAGCTTGTACTCCGCCGCGCCGAGCAGGGGATGGCCGGCGCATGCCCCCCAGCGGGCCTGGTCGATCAGGGCCTGGGGATGCTCGAGGCGCAGCCCCACCGCGAACGGTTTGGGCTCCAGGGCCACCCCTTGCTCAAGGAGAGTTGCGAAGGTGTCGCGGGCGCTGTGGCCGATCGCCAGCACCACCTGTTCAGCCGCCAGTTCGCTGCCATCGCTGAGCCTCACCCCCACCACCCGGCGCCCCTCCCCGTCGGCTTCGATCAGCAGCCGCTCCACCCGGCTCAGGAAGCGCACTTCGCCCCCCAGGGCCTCGATGCGTGAGCGCAGACCCCGCACCACCGTGGCCAACTTGAAGGTGCCGATGTGGGGCCGGTGAAGGGTGAGGATTTCCGGATGGGCCCCGCAGGCCACCAGCTCCTCGAGCACCTTGCGGCCGATGTGACGGGGGTCGCTCACCTGGCTGTAGAGCTTGCCGTCGGAGAAGGTGCCGGCCCCCCCTTCGCCGAACTGGGCATTGGAGTCAGGGTCGAAGGCGCGGGTCCCACGCCAGAAGCCGAAGGTGTCGGCGGTGCGATCCTTCACCGCTTTTCCCCGTTCCAGCAGCAGTGGCCGAAAGCCCATCTGGGCCAGCAGCAAGGCGGCGAAGTAGCCGCAGGGCCCTGCTCCCACCACGATCGGCCGTGGTTCCCCGCCGGTGCCCCAGGGCTCCGGCGCCCTGGTCACGGTCTGGTAGCGCATGTCGGGACTGGGCTGGACCTGGGGGTCGCCGCTGAAGCGGCGCAGCAGCGCTGCCTCGCCCTTCACCTCGAGATCGAGGCCGTAGCTCAACTGGATGGCCTGACGCTTGCGGGCATCGATGCTGCGCTTGACCACCCGGTGGCTGAGCAGATCGGTGGCGGGGATGCGCAGACGCCGCAGCACTGCCGCCACAAGGGCGTCGTCATCGTGGTCGAGGGGCAGCTTCAGCGCGTTCAGCCGCAGCACTGGGGCCCCTCAGGCGCAAGGCCACATTCCAGCATCCAACGGAACACCGGCGGCGGCTCGTGATCGGTGCCACCCTTGGGCGGAAACCACGGCCACCCATGTCGCTGACCCACTGCCCGCTCTGCATCGCCCTGGCGGTGCTCAGCGTCCTGCGTTCGGCGACCCACCTGGTGCTCCTGTGGCAGCGGTACCGCCCAGCTCCCCCTCGATCGCCGCAACCGAGAGGCGCGTGGCCAGCAGCACATCCGGGTTGAGGCTGATCGAGTCGATGCCCTCCTCGATCAGGAAGCGGGCGAACTCCGGGTAATCGCTCGGGGCCTGGCCGCAGATGCCGATCTTGCGGCCGTTGCGCTTTGCCCCGCGGATCGCCAGGCGGATCAGTTCAGTGACGGCCGGGTGGCGTTCATCAAACAGGTCCGCCACCAGGGCCGAATCCCGATCCAGTCCGAGGGTGAGCTGGGTGAGGTCGTTGGAGCCGATCGAGAAGCCATCGAAGCGTTGGGCGAAGGCATCGATCGCTATCACGTTGCTGGGCAGCTCGCACATCACATACACCTGCAGGCCGGCGCGGCCCCGCTCCAGCCCGTGGCGGGCCATTTCCGCCAGCACCCGATCGGCCTCCTCGGGGGTGCGGCAGAAGGGCACCATCGGGATCACCTGATCGAGGCCCATGGCTTCGCGAACGCTGCGCAGGGCCTGGCATTCCAGGGCGAAGGCTTCCTTGAACCCGGGGGAGCCGTAGCGAGAGGCCCCCCGCCAGCCGAGCATCGGGTTCTCCTCCACCGGTTCGAACCAGCGACCGCCGAGCAGGTTGGCGTATTCGTTGCTCTTGAAATCAGAGAAGCGCAGGATCACCGGCCGTGGGTGGAAGGCCGCGGCGATGCGGGCCATGCCCTGGCAGAGCAGATCGACGTAGTAGTCGGCGGGGTGCTCGTAACCCCTCGTCAGCTCGGCGATCGCCTGCCGTTCGCCTGGATCCTCCACCTGCTCCGGGGCCAGCAGCGCCATGGGATGGACGCGGATGTGGTTGGCGATGATGAATTCCAGCCGTGCCAGGCCCACGCCATCGCAGGGGATGGCCGCCAGCTTCAGGGCCTCCTCCGGGTTGCCCACGTTCATCAGGATCTGGGTGCGGGTCGGCGGCAGATCACCGAGAACCGTTTCCTCCACACGAAAGTCGAGGGCCCCCCGGTAGATCTGACCCTCGTCGCCCTCGCAACAGCTGGCCGTGATCGTTTCCCCATCGGTGATGGCCGTGGTGCCGTCTCCCGTGCCGACGATGGCGGTGAGGCCCATCTCCCTGGCGATGATCGCGGCGTGGCAGGTGCGGCCGCCCTGGTCGGTGATCACGCCGCTGGCCCGCTTCAGGATCGGCTCCCAGTCGGGGTCGGTGCGGGCGGTGACGAGCAGGTCGCCGGTTTCGAAGCGATCGATCTGGCTGGGGTTCGCCAGCACCTTGGCGCGGCCGCTGCTCACCGAGGCGCCGATGGCGCGTCCGTGGCTGAGGCACTCGGCGTGGTGGGGCTCCAGGTGCCAGCGGCGCAACACGGCCCCTGACCGCCGCGATTCCACCGTTTCCGGCCGGGCCTGGAGGATGAACAGCTCGCCCGTGAGGCCGTCCTTGCCCCACTCGATGTCCATCGGCGTGGGGGTGCCCCGCTGACTGGAGTAATGGGCCTCGATGCGGCAGGCCCAGGTGGCCAGGGTGAGGGCCTCGTCGTCGCTGAGGGCGAAGCGCCGGCGCTCCTCCTCCGGCACCGGCACATTGCAGGTGGTGGCCTCCTCCAGGGCCGAACAGGCCCCATAGACCATGCGGATCGCCTTGCTGCCCAGTCGCCGGCTCAGGATCGGCCGGTGCCCCGTGAGCAGGGTGGGCTTGAAGATCAGCCATTCATCGGGGTTCACCGCCCCCTGCACCACGTTTTCCCCGAGGCCGTAGGCGGCGGTGAGCAGCACGGCGTCCCGGAAGCCGGTTTCGGTGTCGAGGGTGAAGAGCACGCCGGAGCTGGCCAGGTCGGAGCGCACCATGCGCTGGATGCCGATCGAGAGGGCCACCTCGTCGTGCCGGTAGCCGTGGAGCTGCCGGTAGGAGATGGCCCGGTCGGTGAACAGGGAGGCCAGGCAGTGATGGCAGGCCTCCAGCAGGGCCTCCTCGCCCTGGATGTTCAGGTAGGTCTCCTGCTGTCCCGCAAAGCTCGCGTCCGGCAGGTCTTCGGCCGTGGCGCTGGAGCGCACCGCCACGGTTGGGGGTTCAAGGCTGTTTCCAGATCGCTCGCCGCTTGCCGCCAGCCGCCCGTAGCCGGCTCGGATCGCCGCCGTCAACTCGACGGGCAGGGGCGCTTCGAGGATCAACCGCCGGGCCGCCAGGCCCGCCGCCTGCAGGGCCCCCAGATCACCGGTGTCGAGGCCCCCCAGCACGGTTTCCAGCCGTTCCGCCAGACCACTGCGTTGGAGGAAGAGGCGGTAGGCCGCGGCGGTGGTGGCGAAACCGCCGGGGACCTTCACCCCCTGGGGGCCCAGCCGTTGGATCAGTTCACCCAGGGAGGCGTTCTTGCCTCCCACCTGGGCGATGTCCGCCAAGCCCACCTGCTCGAACGGCACCACCAGGGACTCAGGGGCATCGACAGCCGAGGGGATCGCCATGGCGCTTCAGGGTTGGGGGGGACGGTCGCTCAGCGGCAGCTCGGCGTTGGGGGAAACGGCGGGGGCCAGATCCAGCTTGCTCGCCGCACCGCTGAGCGACAGCTTCTTGCCCTCCCGTCGTAACGCCAGGGCGGCGCAGAGATCCTGGGCCTTCAGGCGAGAGTCCAACCAGAGCAGGTCCCAGCCCTGCTGGCCCGACGCCGTCGGCGGCACCGCGGCCACGGCCGACAACTGGCCGGCGTCGTAGCCAGCGGCCTCCACCAACCCCGGGCCGTAGCCCCAGCGCCGGCGAAACGCCTCGGTAAATCGCCCCCAGCCCGGTCCCTGGCTGCTGGTGTCGATGCCCAGCTGGGCCACGGCCAGGCTGCGCTCGATCGGGAAGGGCCACACCAACGCCAGACCCTTGGGCCAGGGGGCGGTGGTCGCCGCCCGGGCCAGGGGGCTGCCGGGGCGCGTGATCACCACCAGAGCCTGGGGGCCGTACCAGCCCACATCATCGAGCAGCTGGTTCCAGGCCTTGGCCTCGGTGGGATCTACCTGGATCGGAGGCTGCTCCGCACCGATCGCGCTCCCTCCCGCCTGCTGAAGGGCTCCCAGGTAGCGCTCAGCCAGCTGACGGGCTTCGGCAGAGCGATCGCGGATCACCATCACCCTCCGCCAGCCGCGCTCCATCGTGCCGCGGGCCAGTTGGTCGGCGGCCAGGCCGCGCGCCGGCGTGAGTGGCCAGAGCCGGTCCGCCCCCGGCAGTTCCGCCAGGTGCCGCAGCGACAGACCCCGTTGCAGCGGCAACAGCACCGTGACGCCAAGTCGCTCCGCCAGTGGGCCGTAGGCGGCCAGGGGGGCGGCTGGCGGGGCGATCAGCAGCGAGAGGCGCGGGCTGGCCTCCAGCGCCGCAACTGGATCGGCCCCTGGGGGCACCCAGCCCAGGCCCAGTTCAGGCGCCAACTGGCCGCAGACTCGGCTTTGCTCTGCCGCCAGCCGGTAGCCCCGCCTCAGGCCATCCCCCAGCCCCGCCAACGGGCCCTCCGAAGGCAGCAGCATCACCACGGGCCGGGGCATGGGGGTGCTGCCGGCCAGGGCCTGCACCCCCAGAACCGCCGCGATGACCCCCAGGGCCACCAGCGCACGCATGCCAGTGGTCATGCCCCGCACCGTCCAGCCTGTGAAGGTTAGGTCCCACCCCATGCCTAGGCTTCGGGTCTTCTTCTGACACAGCTATGCGGGCCGGCTCTCCCCTCTCAAACCCTGGCTTGCGGGCCCGACTGGGCCGCCTGGGTGCCGCCGTGGCCCTGGGCTCCCAGCTCAGCTTGGTTGTTGGGGGCGTGTTGCTGTCGCCCGCCCCTGCCCAGGCGATCGCCGAGTCCGTAGCGGCCAAGAAGCTGGCGGTGATTCCCGTCTTCGTGCTCACCGACGACAAGGGAACTCCCTTACCCATTCCCCGTGACAAGGACCTGATCCTTCCCCTCTACCTCGATCGCGCCAAGGCCGAGGCTGAACTGGCAGCCTTCAGGAAGACCAACCCGTCGGTCAAGGTCAAGCTTCTGCCGATTCCACTCAACGTCGCCAACGACAAGATTCTTGAGCTCAACAAGCAGCTCAAGACCAAGAAACTGTTCGGTGCTGTGATCCCCCGTCCCCAGGATCGCGTTCAGGCCGTGAAGCTGCTCAAGGAGCAGGGGCTCAACGACAAGGCCATCAATGACGGTCTGAGCGTGCCGGTGTTCTTCACCAAGCCGTTCCTGACGCTCAACACCCCCCAGGGGCCACGGGGGGTCTTTTTCTTCTCCTACGACGCCCTTGAAAGCGCCCTGGCCAAGGTGCCCGATCGCCAGAAGCTCAAGCCCCAGGCGGCCGATCTGTCCGCGGTGCTTCGCGAGATCATCAAACAGAAGGACGACCTCTACGTCTTCTTCCCCACCCCCGACTACTTCAAGCTGGTGCAGGAGCAGGGCGGCTCTGGAGCGGCTCCCAAGCCTGCGGCGCCCAAGTAAGAGCCAGCAGAAGCCAGCGGGAAAAAGCTCGTTGGCGCCGGGGCGCTCAGGGGGACTCCGGCAGGAGCTGAATCAGCAACCCGGCGCCCATCAGCACCCCACCGATCACCAGGGCCACGGGCCGGTTGGCGGCCGCCTCCCCCTGAAGCCAAAGGCCCGCCGAGAGAAATGCACCCCCCAGCAGCAGGCTGGGGACCAGGACGATGCCCTTGGCGGTGCGGTTCAGACTCATCCGCCCTTGCAGGCGCTCGGCCGTTGGTCACCCCCCAGGGGAGCCGCCAGGCCGGCCGCCACCAGGGAGCGGCCCAGATCCTCACCGCTGGGCAGGATTTTCACCTGGGCGAGCAGGTCACCACCGCTGGATCCCACGGGCCTGAGATTGATTCGGCTGTGGCGGGGCAAGCGCTGACGCACCAGATCGAGGGCCGCCGCCTCCTGGGGCGGGCTGACCTGGACGCAGGCCAGGCGGACGCCGTAGATCCGGTTTTGGTCCCCCACCTGCAGCTGCGTGGAACCCTGCACGGACAGCACTTCAGCGGCCCTGGCGGCGCCGGGCCAGAGCAACAGGAGGGCGCTGATCAAGGCGGCCAGGATGGGGCGCAGCAGGTTCAGAGCTTGGCCCCGCAACTGGGGCAGAACAGATGGGCGCTCTCGGTGCTGCTGCCGCAGCTGCCGCACTGACGGGTGGTGTCGATCGCGAGTTCGGGATGGCTGGGCAGACCCACCATCTGGGCATTGCTGGCCCCAGGGGGGACCATCGGGTAGCAGTTCTCGTTGCGGCGAACTTGCACATCGATGAACACCGGTCCGGGGTGGGCCAGGGCCTCGGCCAGGTCGGCGTGAAGACGCCCCCGCTCCGTGATCGCCATGCCCCGCACCCCGAAGGCTTCCGCCAGGGCCGCGAAATCGGGCATGCCGCCGGTCATTTCGGAGTTGGAGTAGCGCTCCCCGTAGAAGCTCTCCTGCCACTGGCGCACCATGCCCTGCCAGCCGTTGTTGATGACCACCACCTTGACGGGCAGCCCGTACTGGTTGAGGGTGCCCAGCTCCTGGATGTTCATCAGGATGCTGGCGTCACCGGCCACGCAGACCACCTGGGCCTCCGGGTAGGCCACCTGGACGCCCATGGCGGCGGGCAGCCCGAAGCCCATGGTTCCCAGGCCGCTGCTGCTGATCCAGTGGCGGGGAGCGTTATGCAGGAACTGGGCGGCCCACATCTGGTGTTGGCCCACGTCGGTGGTGACGAAGGCGTGGGGGGCCAGCTCCTGGAGAGCCACCATCACCTCCTGGGGGGCGATCATCCCCTCGGGGGCGGGCACCACAAGGGGGTAGTGCTGCTTCCAGCTGTCGATGCGCTCCAGCCAGGCCTCGGTGCGGTTGCTGGCGGGCTCCCCTTCGGAGGCCGCCAGCAGGGCTTCGAGGGCCGCGCGCACGTCGGCGACGATCGGCACCTCCGGAACCCGCACCTTGCCCACCTCGGCGGCATCGATGTCGATGTGGATCACCTGGGCCCGGGGGGCAAAGCTGTCGACCCGGCCTGTGACCCGGTCATCGAAGCGGGCCCCGGCGGCGATCAGCAGATCACATTCGGTGACGGCGAAATTGGCATAGGCGGTGCCGTGCATGCCCAGCATGCCGACCGCCAGATCCGCCTGTTCGTCGAAGGCTCCCTTGCCCATCAACGTGGTCGTGACCGGCAGCCGGAAGCGCTCGGCGAGGGTCTTGACGGCCGCGTGGGCGCCGGAGCTGATCGCCCCACCACCGACGTAGAGCAGCGGCCGTCGGGCCTGGCGAATCAGCTCCAGGGCCTTGGCGATCGCGGCGCCCTTCGGGGCTGCGGGCAACGTGTAGCCGGCGGGCCTGGCGCTGCCGGGCTCCACCGGCACGTAATCGAATTCTTCGAGGCCCACATCCTTGGGCACGTCGATCAGCACCGGGCCCGGCCGGCCGGTGGAGGCGATCAGGAAGGCCTCGGCCACGATCCGACCGATTTCAGCGGGGTCGCGCACCACCCAGGAGTGCTTCACGATCGGCAGGGTGATCCCGAAGATGTCGGTTTCCTGGAACGCGTCGGTGCCGATCGCGGCGCGGCTCACCTGACCGGTGATCACCACCAGCGGCACCGAATCCATCTGGGCGGTGGCGATGCCGGTCACCAGGTTGGTGGCACCGGGGCCGGAGGTGCCGAAGCAGACCCCCACCTGGCCGGTGGCCCTGGCGTAGGCGTCGGCGGCGTGGGCGCCGCCCTGCTCGTGGCGCACCAGGATGTGGTTGAACCAGCCCCGGCTTTCAGCCTTGTGCAGCTCGTCGTAGATGGGCAGGATCGCCCCGCCGGGGTAGCCGAAGATGTGCTTCACCCCATGGCGGTGCAGCGCATCCATCAGGGCATAGGCCCCACTGACACGGCCAGGAACGCTGAGAGCGGCGGCGGCGGCTTCCACCGCAGGGGAGACGGACGTGAGGGTCACGGCTGCGGCAGAACCCAGTCGGTGAGATCGACCCAGACTAAGGCTCGGTCAAGGCGCTGGTGGATGGGGGCTGCGGATCGTTCGTCCGCCAAGCGGTTCACCGGGACCTGTGGCTGGCTCAACGGCGCCGACTGAGCACCATCGCCTTGAGGATCACACCGGGGTTGAGCCACTCGCCGCGGTAACGGATGCCCCAGTGCAGATGGGGGCCTGTGGTCCGGCCGCTCATGCCCACATGGGCAATCTCCTCGCCGGCCCGCACCCGCTGGCCCTCATAAAGCGCAAGGGATCCGCTGCGATACCAGCCGCCGCTGACCGAGCCGGACAGATGGCAGTAGATGTGCTCGTAGTCCCCGGAACGGATCACCAGGCCGATGCCGCAGGCACCGTCGCTGATCAGATCACTGACGGTTCCACTCCACCAGTTGCGGATCGGGGAGCCCATGGGGGCGGCGATGTCCAGGCCGTTGTGGGGTTCCCTCGAGCCGCTCGGACCGGTGCGGGTTCCGTAATGGCTTGTATAGCCGAGGAAACGGGTCACCGGGAACACCCCTCTGTTCCAGGCAGGGTTGGCCCCGGCCGGGGCCACGGCCAGGGGCACCTGGGCCAGCACCAGGACGGCCATCAGCTGGAAGGGGCGCAGGCGAACCATTGCTTTCAAAGCAGACCGATGGCGTGCAAGGGCCCCTTGCCGCTGATCAGTTCGAGCAGGAAAGCCGAGAAGCCGACCATGGCCAGACGGCCGTTCCAGACTTCGGAGCTGTTGCTCCATCCCCACGACCACTTCTCCTGGGGATAGAGCTTCACCCGGTTGGGCAGCTGGGCCGCCTGGTCCAGGTTCACCTCCGGACCGTCCAGTGACTCCTGCACCAGATCCGCCAGCCCGCGGATGAAGCTGGGGGTCACATCGAGGGCGGGCACCCGCTGGAAGTTGGTGATCCCTGCCTCTGTGGCGATCTCCCGGTATTCGATGTCGATTTCCTCGAGGGTTTCGATGTGCTCACTCACGAAGCTGATCGGCACCACCACCAGCTCCTTGACTCCCGCCTCCCCCAGCCGAACCAGGGCCTCATCGGTGTAGGGCTTGAGCCATTCCACGGGGCCCACGCGGCTCTGGTAGGCCAGGGTGAAAGGATTGCGGCGGCCCAGCTCGGTTTCGAGCCTGGCCATGATCAGCTCTGTGCAGCCCTCAATCTCTTTCTGGTAGGGGTCGCCCGCTTCCTCCACGTAGCTCTTGGGCACCCCGTGGGCACTGAAGAAGATGTGGGCGGTGCTGGGATCCGCGCAGCCTTCCAGTTGACGGGAGATCAGCTCAGCCATCGCGCCGACATAGCCGGGGTGGTCGTACCAGCTGCGGATGCAGCGGATCGGCAGCCGTGAGAAGGCCGGATCCACCTGGCGCAGCCGTTGCAGCTCCCTGAAGCTGGAGCCGCTGGTGCTGATCGAGAAGTGGGGGTAGAGCGGCAGCACCACCACCTCGTCCATGTGGTCGGCCTTGATATCGGACACGGCCGACTCGGTGAACGGGTGCCAGTAGCGCATGGCCACATAGGTAGTGGCCTCCACATCGCGGGAGCGCAGTTCGCTTTGGAGTTCCCGTGCCTGCTGTTCGGTGATGCGCCGCAGGGGGGATCCACCGCCGATCGCCTTGTAGGCCTCTTGGGACTTGCTGCTGCGCAGGGTGCTGATCAGCCAGGCCAGGGGCTTCTGCAGCAGCGGTGTGGGCAGCCGGATGATCTCCGGATCGGCGAACAGGTTGTAGAGGAACGGACCCACGTCCTGAATGCGCTCTGGACCGCCGAGGTTCAGCAGCAGCACGCCGACCTTGGCCATGCCCGGGGGGGTGGGGAGTGCGCCGAGCGTAACGCTGCCGCCGCGCCCCTGGCCGCTTCCGATGTGGCTCGATAGGGTCGAGGCGCCCTTTCGATGCGCCGGTGTCCGCCTCGATCGAGCCGCTGATCCGCGAGCAGAACGCCCTGCTGGCGGCGGGGGGATTGTCCTTGCGACTGGAGCTGCGCGGCCAGCGGCTGGGCCTGCGCGGCCCCCTGCCCTGCCGCCGGGGCAGCGGCCGCCATCCGGTGCAGCGCATCAGCCTTGGCTTGCCGGCCGACGAGAGCGGCCTGCGTCAGGCCCAGCAGCAGTTGCGCAAGCTGGTGCAACAGCTGCAGCAGCAGCGTTTCCAATGGTCGGAGTGGGGCCAGAGCAATGGGTTGGCGGCGGCGCCGGTCGTGGGAGGGGGCTCACCGGCCGCCCCGCGGGCTACTGGTCTGTCTGAACCCGTTGGCGCAGGCGCGTTTGTGCAGCCCGTCCTCGACGCCTTCGCCGGCAGCTTCCACGCCGAGGCCCGCCGCCGCCGAAACCGCGCCGGCACCCACACCACCTGGCGCAGCGCCTACCTGCCCTACCTGCGCCGGCTCGAGGCCCAGGCCGGTGAACGCCCCCTCGATCTGAATCTGCTGCTGCAGGTGCTGGAGAGCTATGGCTCCGCCAGCCGCAGCCGCCAGCAGTGCGGCATCGCCCTGGCGGCCCTGGCCCGCTTCCTTGGGCTGGAGTTGCCGGCCGACTGGAGCCAGCGGGCGGGGGGCTACGGCCTGCATCGGGCCCAGTTCCGCCAGCTCCCCAGTGACGCCCTGATCCTGGGGCTGCTGGAGCGCATCCCCAACCCCCAATGGCGCCTGGCCTACGGGCTGATGGCCACCTACGGCCTGCGCAACCATGAATTGTTTTTCTGCGATTGTTCCGCCTTGGCGCCCGGTGGCGATCGGGTCCTGCGGGTGCTGCCCACCAGCAAGACCGGTGAACACCAGGTGTGGCCCTTCCAGCCCGCCTGGGTGGAGCACTTCGATCTGCCCCGCCTGGGGATGGAGGCCGGCGCCCTGCCGCCCGTCTGCACCGACCTGGCACGCACCACCCTGCAGCAGGTGGGCCGGCGGGTGGCCGAACAGTTCCGCCGCTATGGGCTGCCGATCACCCCCTACGACCTGCGTCACGCCTGGGCCGTGCGCACCATCCACATCGGTCTGCCTGACACGGTGGCAGCCCGGATGATGGGCCACTCAGTGGCGATCCACACCCGGACCTACCACCACTGGATCACCCGCCGCGACCAGCAGCAGGCGGTGGACGCAGCCCTTTCCCGCCAGCGCCAGAGTGCAGCGAACGACTGAAGCCATCCGATGAACGAAACGCCCTCCGATCTCGACCAGCTGGCCGGTGAGATCGGCCCGGGCGGAGCCCTGGCCCCCGAAGCCGATGCCGAGGGTTACCGCCGGCGCATGGAGCGCCGCCGCGAGGTGCAGAGCCAGCGGGTGGGGGAGCGCAACCTGGAGAAGGGGCTGGTGCTGGTGTTCACCGGCGAGGGCAAGGGCAAGACCACCGCGGCCCTCGGCCTGGTGCTGCGCGCCCTCGGCCATGGGCAGCGGGTGGCGGTGATCCAGTTCATCAAGGGGGGCTGGCTGCCAGGTGAGGCCAAGGCCCTGGCGGTGTTCGGCGAGGCCCTGCACTGGCAGGCCCTGGGGGAAGGCTTCACCTGGGAGACCCAGGACCGGGAGCGGGACCGCCAGCTGGTGCAGGAGGCCTGGGCCGAATCACTGCGGCACCTTGCCGATCCGGAGCGCAAGCTGGTGGTGCTCGATGAGGTGAACGTGGCCCTCAAACTGGGCTACTTGGGTCTGGAGCAGCTGCTGGCGGGCCTCGATCAGCGGCCGCCCCTCACCCATGTGGCGCTCACGGGCCGCGGCGCCCCTCCGGCCCTGGTGGAGCGGGCCGATCTGGTGACCGAGATGAAGCTGCTGCGCCACCCGTTCCGGGAGCAGGGGGTGAAGGCCCAGGCCGGTATCGAGTACTAGGGCATCGAAGGGCCATCGCTGGCGGTGGAATCTCTGCTGGGGGCAGGCGTTGGCTGCTTGCTACTCTGCGCCCGAACGCAGATGACGAGCGCTGAACCGGATGGCTTATCGGCGTGTCCTTCTCAAACTCAGCGGCGAAGCGCTGATGGGCGAGCAGGGTTACGGCATCGATCCGGCCATCGTCCAGTGGATTGCCGCCGATGTGGCCGCCGTGGTGGCCGCCGGCACGGAGGTGGCGATCGTGGTGGGTGGCGGCAACATCTTCCGGGGCCTCAAGGGTTCCGCCGCCGGCATGGACCGCGCCACCGCCGATTACGTCGGCATGCTGGCCACGGTGATGAACGCCATCAGCCTCCAGGACGCCCTGGAGAGGGCGGGGGTGCCCACGAGGGTGCAGACCGCGATTGCCATGCAGGAGGTGGCCGAGCCCTACATCCGCCGCAAGGCGATTCGGCACCTGGAAAAGGGCCGCGTGGTGGTGTTCGGGGCCGGTTGCGGGAACCCCTTTTTCACCACCGACACCACCGCCGCCCTGCGCGCCGCCGAGATCAACGCCGAGGTGGTCTTCAAGGCCACCAAGGTCGATGGCGTCTACGACAAGGATCCCGCCAAGCACGCCGATGCCGTGCGCTACGACACCCTCACCTTTCAGCAGGTGCTGAGTGGGGAGCTTGAGGTGATGGACAGCACCGCCATCGCCCTCTGCAAGGACAACGACATCCCGATCGTCGTGTTCGACCTGTTCGGCCCCGGCAACATCGGCCGGGTCGTCGCGGGTGAACCGATCGGCACCCGCATCACCCCCTCCACCTGAGCCCTCCTCGCCCCTGAGCCCCCTGCCATGGATCTCGAAGCCAGCATGCAGAAGTCGCTGGAATCCACCCTGCGTACGTTCAATTCGATCCGCACCGGCCGCGCCAACCCCGCTCTGCTCGACAAGATCAGCGTTGAGTACTACGGGGCCGATACGCCGCTGAAGTCATTGGCGACCCTCTCCACCCCCGACGCCCAGACCCTTCAGATCCAGCCCTTCGATGCGGGCTCCATGGCCCTGATCGAGAAGGCGATCGCCACCAGTGATCTCGGCCTCACCCCCAACAACGATGGCCGGGTGATCCGCATCAACATTCCGCCACTGACAGCAGAACGGCGCAAGGAGTTCTGCAAGTTGGCCGCCAAGTACGCAGAGGAGGGCAAGGTGGGCCTGCGCAACATCCGTCGCGACGCCATCGACAGGATCAAGCGCAGCGAAAAGGAGGCTGAGCTCTCAGAAGATCAGAGCCGCGATGAGCAGGACAAGGTGCAGAAGCTCACCGATCGCTTCATCGCCCAGCTCGAGAAGCATCTCGCTGAGAAGGAAGCCGACATCCTCAAGGTTTGAGCCACGCCGATGTGATCGTGATCGGCGCCGGTGCCGCCGGTGCCGCCACCGCGTTCCACCTCGCCCAGCGGGGCCGTTCGGTGTTGCTGCTGGAGAGGGAGCGGCTGCCGCGGAGCAAGCCGTGCGGGGGTGGCATGGCCGCCTCGGTGCAGCGCTGGTTCCCCTTCGATCTCGCCCCGGCGGTGGATCGGGTGATCGAGAAGGTGCGCTTCACCTGGTGTCTGGAGGATCCGGTCACCGCTGAGCTGCCGGGCAGTTCCCCGTTCTGGATCGTGCGTCGCTCGGTGCTCGATGCCTTCTTGAGCAGCCAGGCGGTGGCCTCAGGAGCCGAATTGGAGCAAGGCTGCACCGTGGAGTCCGTGGAACGCGACGGCGAGGGTTGGAGTGTGGGCACATCACTCGGCCGCCAGCTGAACGCCCGGGCACTCGTGGTGGCCGATGGCTCATCCTCTCGCTTCGCCACCTCCCTGGGACTGGGGCCCGCCCGGCCCCGATTTGCCCAGGCCGTGGCGGTGGATGTGGAGGGGGACCAGCTGGAGCCGGACACGGCCCGGTTCGAATTCGGCCTGGTGCGCCATGGCTTCTGCTGGGCCTTCCCGCGCCAGGGCGGCACCAGCATCGGTGTGGGCTCCTTCATCGGCCGCGAACCGCTGCAGGTCGAGGCGGTGCTCGAGCGGCTGTTGCCGGCCCTGGGGTTGAGCGCCGATGCAGGCGCGCTCCGTACCGCTCCGCTGCGCATCTGGGATGGTCATCACGCCCTCCATGGTCCTGGGGTGGTGGCGGTGGGCGATGCGGCCTCCCTGGCGGATCCGTTCCTGGCGGAAGGTCTGCGCCCGGCGCTGCTCAGTGGCACCCGCGCCGCTGAAGCTCTTGATCGCTGGCTTGGGGGCGAGGCGCGGGCCCTGGCGAGCTACAGCGCCACGATGCGCACGGAATGGGGCGATTCGATGGCCTGGGGACGCCGCATCGCCCAGGTGTTCTACCGGTTCCCGAGTGTGGGCTATCAGCTGGGGATCAAGCGCCCCACCGCCCCCCAGCGCATCGCCCAGATCCTCTCGGGAGAGATGGGCTATGGCGACATCGCCCAGCGGGTGATCCGGCGCCTGCTGTTCAAGGGCGCCTAGTTTTTTGTTTAAGTAACAGCTTGTCTGCTCAACAGCCGGTAGCGAGTGGCTCAGACCCTGACGGCGTCCTTGAGCTGGCGCAGGCGTTCGTCGATGGAAGCCAGCAGCTCGATGGCGAACATGGGGGCCTCCTGGACCGCGAACAGGAACTTCTCCCGATTCATCACCAGGATGCGCGAGCGGCTGAGGGCCCGGGCGTTGCCGTAGCGGCGGTGGTCATGGGTCACCAGGGCGCCGGCACCGAACACATCACCTGCCTTGATCTGCTCATGGCCCGCATCGCCGTTCCAGGTCAGCTCCACCGTGCCCTCCAGCAGGCCGAACATGCAGTCCCCCTGTTCCCCGGCCCGGAAGATCACCTCGCCGGCCTCGATGTCACGCACCTCGCCCTGGCTGGCGAGGGATCGCATGGTGTCGAGAGCATTCACGGCAGACGGGTCGGAAGATCCAAATCACTCTTGCGCACGGTGGTTAAGCCCAGATGAACCCCGGACTGGTTGGGGGCCTCTGGAGGCTCAGGAGCTCTGGGCCAGGGCCAGGGCGGCCCCGAGCCCCCCGCGCACGTCGTCTGGCACCAGGCGACCATCATGGTCGGTGTCGAGGGCATCGAACACCGCATCGCTCCCCAGCCACTCCTCGCGGGTGATGCAGCCGTCGCCATCGAGGTCGTTGAGCAGGAAGATCTCCTGGGCCGCATGGGTGAAGGCGGAGGCCCCCTCCAGTTCCGCCAGGCGGTGGGCCAGCTGGGCTTCGAGGGTTTCGATCGCCTTGCAGAATCCGCGGATCCCCTCGTCGAGTTTTTCGTGGGCCATGGCATCGGCGGCCATGGCCGCGTCGAAGGCCGCTCTGTCGAGATGCACGCGCGCTTCGCTGGGGGCGGGATTGAGCCCATCGAGCTTGCGCTCCAGCACCCCTTCGCTGGAGCGCAGCTGATCGAGCAGCTTCGGGGAAATGGTGAGCAGGTCGCAGCCTGCGAGTTCGAGGATCTCCTCGATGTTGCGGAAGCTGGCCCCCATCACCTCCGTGCCATACCCGTGGGTCTTGAAGTAGTTGAAGATCCGGGTCACCGACACCACACCGGGGTCTTCGTTGCCGGGGTAGTGATCCCGGCCGGTGGAGGCCTTGTACCAGTCGAGGATGCGACCCACGAAGGGGGAGATCAAGGTGACGCCGGCCTCAGCGCAGGCCACCGCCTGGGCGAAGTTGAACAGCAGGGTGAGGTTGCAGTGGATGCCTTCCTTCTCCAGCTGCTGGGCGGCCTGAATGCCTTCCCAGGTGGAGGCCACTTTGATCAGCACCCGGTCGCAGCCGATGCCCGCCTCGCGGTAGAGGCCGATGAGCTTGCGGGCCTTGGCGATGCTGCCCTCGGTGTCGTAGCTGAGCCTGGCGTCCACCTCGGTGGACACCCGGCCGGGAACGATCTTGAGAATCTCGCGGCCGAAGATCACACAGATCTCATCGAGGGCTTCGAGCACCACCGCTTCGGCCGGGGCCTCGGGCCCGATCACGGCCCGGGCCGAGCGCAGGGCGTCATCGATCAGGGGCTGGTAGGCAGGGATCTGGGCCGCCGCCAGGATCAGCGAGGGGTTGGTGGTGGCATCCCGGGGCGTGAACTGCTTGATCGCGTCGAGCTCGCCGGTGTCGGCGACCACCACGGTGATGGCGGCGAGCTGGTCCAGCAGGTTGGCCATGGAAGTGGGCTGGCTCAGTTCGAACCACCGTAGCCAGCCCGCCGGGGCCACCACCTTCAGACCGCCTGGAGAAGGGGCCTGTTTGAGGGTTCCCGCACCTGGTGGCGCGGAGGCTCAGCCGGTGGGCCTGGCCTTGGCTGCGGCCGCGGTCTTGCCCCCGTTCAGCACGGGGCTGGGGGGGATCTTCTCCAGCACCAGCAGGGCTTCGACGATCTGTTTGGCCACGGGCACGGCAACGGTGGAGCCGTAGGCATTGCCCCCCTGGGGCTCATCCACCACCACCAGCACCACGAAGCGGGGATCCTCGATCGGCAGATGGGCCACGAAGCTGCAGATGCGCGCGCCGGGGATGTAGACGCCATTGAGCGCTTTCTGGGCGGTGCCGGTCTTGCCGCCGATGCGGTAACCGGGGATGCGGATGCCCTTGCCGCTGCCCTTCTGGACCACCGTTTCCATCCAGTGGAGCACCGTGAGCGCCACCTGGGGCTTGATCAGTTGCAGGCCGCCCTCGGGTGCCGGGCCCGCCAGGCCTTCGCCGGAGCGCAGGCCACGGGTGATGTGGGGGCTCACCAGGCGACCGCCGTTGGCCAGCATGGCGTGGAGCTGCAGCAGCTTGAGCGGGGTGAGGGAGAAGCCCTGGCCGAAGGCTGCCGTGGCAGGTTCGATCGGCTGGCTGACGAAATCACTTTTGCTCTTGAGCTGACCGGCCACCGCCCCGGGCAGGTCGGTGTCGGGCACCGTGTCGATGCCGAATTTGTGCAGCCAGGCCCAGAAATGGCTTGGCTTGACGTGGCGCATGGCCTGCACCATCCCGACGTTGCTGGACACCTGCAGCACGGTCGGGAAATCCATCACCCCGTTGGCCCGTTTGTCGTGGTTGTAGATCGGCCAGCCGCCGATGGTGAGTGATCCGTTGTCGGTGACGGTGCCGCCCGGATCGATCGCCCCCTCCTGCAGGGCCAGGGCCAGATTGATCGGCTTGAAGGTGGATCCGGGTTCGTAGAGGTCCTGCACCGACCACTCCCTGAACAGCGATGGCGAGTACGTCCAGAAGCGGTTGGGGTTATAACTCGGCACCGAGGCGAGCGCGAGCATCTCGCCGTTGCGCACGTCCATCACCAGGGCAACGCCCTTCTTGGCGTTCCATTGCTTGACCTGCTTGGCCAGGGCGGCCTGGGCCACCTGCTGGAGCCGGGCATCCAAGGTGAGCTGGAGGCGCAGGTCGTCGCCGTAGAGCACCCCCGCCTGCAGCCCATCGGGAAGCGGAGTGCCATCGGCGCCCCGGCGCATGGAGCGGGACGATTCGTGGCGTTTGAGATCGCTGTCGCGGCTCTGCTCCAGGCCCGCCTGGGGAACCCGCTCCTGGTTCAGAAAACCCACCACGTTCGCGAACAGGCTGCCCTGGGGGTAGATCCGCTGCGGGAACGCTTCCAGATCGAGGCCGCTGATGCCCAGGCTCCTGACCCGGTGGGCCGTTTCCGGGTCCAGATCGGAGGCCAGTTTCACCCCGGTACGGCGCGTACCGATGGTGCTGAGAAGCTTGTCTTTGGGCACCGCCAGCACCGCAGCCAGCTTGGCGGCCACCTCCTCGGGGCGGCGAACCCCGTTGGGGTCATCGCCGGGGAAGTTGAAGTAGCGCGGATGGGCCCAGAGAACGAAGCGCTCCTCGTCGAGGGCCACCAGGCGGCCTTCGCGATCGACGATCGTGCGGCGCTTGCCGATCGGCGTGACCTTCTGGGTCTGGATCGCCCGGGCGCGGGCCTCGAGCTTGGGGCCCTGAACGATCTGCACCCAGGCCAGGCGCACCGCCAGGCCCGCCAGGCCCGCAGCCAGCACCAGATACACCGCCAGCAGACGGCCGGCCGGAACGCTGTGGAGATCGACGACGCGCCGCTGAACGTTGGTCAAGGTTCAGTAACCAGGCAGCACCTGGCGGGTGCTGATGCCCGCCAGCAGAGAGGACATCGGGCTCGTGGGCCGCGGCTTGGGGGTGTTGAGATAGACGAGTTTCTCGGTGCTGGTGGGCACCAGCAGACCGGGGCGGTGGGCGGCCCCGAGGTGGTGCTGCTCCAGCACCGCCGCTGATTCCTGAAGACGGTGCTCAAGCACCTGGGTTGCCTCGAAGCGTTGGTAAGACTGGGTCCACTGGGTCTGCCAGTGAAGCGAGAGACCCGCCAGGCCGACCATGCTCAGGCCCAGCCCCGCCAGGGCCCCGTCGGCCACCCGATGCAGTCCCGCCAGCCAGGGGGCCTGCCGGGCCACCTTGTTGGCCGAGAGCGACCCCTGGATCAGTTCCAGGGACCGTCGCCCCTTGCTGGGTGCCTGGGAGGGAAACCGTTGGGAGGGAGCGGCGACCAAGGTGCCTGAACAGTGACTGCGCCAGTGAACCACGCCACCAATGGTGCAGCAAGGCACAGAATTGGATCCGAGCGCCGCAGGTCTGGTGGTTGGCCCAGCTGTTCAATTGCCCAGCAGCACCAGGTTGGCGAAGGTGACGCCATTCCAGAGGGCGTGCATCAGCACACAGGCCCCCAGGCGACCGCTGCTCCAGCGCAGCCAACCCAGCCCCAGCCCCAGGACGAACAGTGGAGGTAGTTCCCCCAGGCTGAGGTGGGCGATGCCGAACACCAGGCTGCTGACCACGACCCCCCAGACCGCACCGAGTTCCCGGCCGAGCACGGGCAGCAGCACGCCCCGGAAGATCGTTTCCTCGAACAGGGGGGCCAGCACGACGGCGGTCAGGGCGAAGCAGAGCAGGGTCGGCAGGCTGTCGCTTTCGAGCACCAGTTCCAGCAGGGGGTTGCTGCCGCCGGGGTCACCCAGCAGCTGGCTCTGCAGCCAACCCACCAGGCTCACCAGCGGCAGCACGATCAAAAAGCCCTTGAGGGCTCGCCTGAGGTTCAGCCCCAGGGGCTGCCAGCGAAACTGCAGCCAACCGCCTTCGGGGGGTGCCTGTTGCCGCAGCATCAACGCCAGGATCAGCAGCGGGCAGACCATCAGCCCCAGGTAGAAGATCACCACCGAGATCCCTGAGGACAGCGGTGATCCGACCTGCAGGGCCTTGAGCAGGGCGTCCGTGGGCTGGCGGATCACCAGGGGGGTGACCAGATCCCCCAGCACCACGAAGCCACCGGCCACCAACAAGGTGACATCCACCAGGTTGAGTGGGGGGGCCACCAGGGCTGCCGCCGCCAGCGCTTTGCCCCGCCAGCGCAGCCACAGCTCGCGCACGAGCAGCATCAGGCCGGCCAGCAGGGCGATGGCAGGCAGCACGTTCACCGCCAGCAACTGCAGGGCCGCCCTGCGTTCTGCAGAACCATCTCGGCACCCTGACGCAGGATCCCCAGGCCCTGCATTCATTAGTTGCCGGCAGGCCCACTGGCGTAGCAGCGGTTGGCCGGCCAGGGGGAAGCTAAGGGTCTGGGCCTGCTCCTGCGGCAGCGCCTCGGAGGCCAGCAGTTTCTCCACAAGAACGGACTGATCGGGCGCTGGGCCGGCCTGTTGGAGTTTGAGAAACAGCGTCCGGGCCGCGTCCCTGTGCCCGAGGCTGCCCTCCAGCAGTCCCCGCTCCAGCAGCTTGGCGCCCGTCTCGGGTACGCCCGCTTCGCTTGTGCCCGTGGCCTGGCGATTCAGTTCATCGAGAAGTTGCCGCTCCGGGGCCGTGCCCACCAGGGCTGTCCTCAGGTTGTCTGGCAATTGGGGGGCCGCCAGGATCGCCAGCTCCAGTTGACGCTGGCTGAGGGCGTTGCCCACGGACGGCCGCTGCAGGCTGTCGAGCAGCCCATTGACCCAGAGCAGCAGGCTGAGCAGCAGGCTGAGCAGGGCGAGGCCAACCTTCCAGGGCTGCGAACGGGGCCGGCTGCTGCTCGTTGTCACCCGTGGCGCCCTGCAATCGATCGATTCTCCCTGCGGGCGGGATCGGCCGGCGGCGCTCAGGTTGGGGCCTTTCCCATACGATGACGGCCCCGACGGTTGAATCCCTGTGCCCCTGAGGATTGTGCTGGTTCGCCATGGGCTGAGCAGCTTCAACCTGGAGCACCGCATTCAGGGTCGTGACGACCTTTCCGACCTCACCGAGGAGGGGGTGCGCCAGGCCCGGGCCACCGGCGCCGCGCTCAAGGAGTTGTCCCTGACGGCGGCCTACAGCTCGCCGCTGAGCCGGGCCGCTGACACGGCACGTCATCTGCTGGCCGAGCAGGGCAGTGGCCTGGAGCCCGTCTTCGACGACGGCCTGCTGGAGGTGGATCTGGCCCCCTGGAGCGGCCTGCTGAGCAAGGAGGTGCACGAGCGCTTCCCCGAGCAGGCTCACCAGTGGCTCCACGCCCCCGGTGAGCTGGAACTGGAGGCCGCCGATGGCCGCCGCTATCGGCCGATTCCGGAGCTGCTGGAGCAGGCGGGACGCTTCATCAAGGGCCTGCTGGCCCGCCATGACGCCGATCGCTCGGCAACCGGCACCGTGCTCGTGGTGGCCCACAACGCCATCCTGCGCTGCCTGCTGCTGCATCTGCTGGGGCGCTCCGCCAACGAACTGCGCCGGTTAAGGGTCGACAACGCCTCCATTTCGGTGCTGAACCTGGAGCGCTCCGCCGAGGGCCCGCTGCAGGTGCAGATCGAGTCGCTGAACGGCACCGCCCACCTGGGGGCCGGCCTGCCCCCCAAGGGCGCCGGCCAGCGCCTGTTGTTGGTGCGCCATGGGGAAACCGACTGGAACCGCCAGGGGCGCTTCCAGGGCCAGATCGACATCCCCCTCAACGCCAACGGCTGGGCCCAGGCCGAGGCGGCCGGCCGATTCCTTGAGCCGGTGTCCTTCCAGCGCGCCTACACCAGTTCGATGGCTCGGCCGCGCCAGACCGCCGAGGCGATCCTGAAGACCCATCCGGGAGTGCCGCTCACCAGCGTTCCAGCGCTGGTGGAGATCGGCCATGGCCTCTGGGAAGGCCAGCTGGAGCAAGAGATCGCCGATGGCTGGCCGGCGTTGCTGGCCGACTGGAAGCGGGCGCCCCACACCGTGCAGATGCCCGAGGGCGAGAACCTCCAGCAGGTCTGGGACCGCTCACTGCTGGCCTGGAACCGCATCGTCGCTGGACTCGATCCCAGCGAAACGGCCCTGGTGATTGCCCATGACGCAGTCAACAAGACCATCCTCTGCGCCTTGCTGGGCCTGGCCCCGGCTGACATCTGGGCGGTCAAGCAGGGCAACGGCGGTGTCACGGTGATTGATTACCCCCAGGGCCCCAAAGGCCTGCCGTTGGTGGCCGCCCTCAACCTGACGGCCCATCTTGGGGGGGTGATCGATCGCACCGCCGCCGGCGCCCTCTAGATCGTCACCACACCCAGGGGTCCGATGTCCGCCCGTTTTCTGCGCCAGGTCCAGCTGCTGGAGGGGCCCGATCAGCCCCTGCGCTCCGAAGACGTGCTGCTCAGGGACGGTGCCATCGCCGCTTACGGCGCCGAGGCTCGTCAGCAGGCTGCGCGCGAGGGTCTGCCAACGCTGGAGGCCCAGGGCTGGCTGCTGGCCCCCGCCTTGGTGGATCCCCACAGCGTGCTGGAGGATCCGATCAATGGCCGGGCTGAAACGCTGGCCACGCTGGTGCGCTCGGCGGCCGCCGCGGGATACGGCACCGTCGCCCTGCTGCCCCGGGCCCGCAGCTGGCGCGACCGCCCCGAGCGCCTGCAGCTGAGCGCCGCCGCTCCTTTCGAACTGCTGCTCTGGGGCAGCTTCAGCTGCGGCGGGCGGGGTGAGGAGTTGGCCCCCCATGGGGACCAGCTGGCCGCCGGGGCGATCGGTCTGGCCGAAGACGGCGACCTGCCGCCCCTGGCCCTGCTGGAGCGGGGCCTGCGCCTGGCGGAGGGTGGTGATCGGCCGCTGCTGCTCGCGCCCCGGGACCCTTCGCTGACCCAGCAGGGCTTCGTGCGGGAGGGGGTGGAGGCCCTGCGGGCCGGCTGGCCCCTCGACCCGGTGGTGAGTGAAACCCTGCCGTTGCAGAGCCTGCTCACCCTGGCGGCCCAGGCGCTACCGGAGGCCAGCCCCCTGCGGCTGATGAACCTCAGCACCGCCGCCGGCGTGGGGCAGCTGCGGCAGGCCGCCGCATTCATGCGCGCTGACCTGCCGCTGGCCAGCGTCGGCTGGTGGCATCTGCTGGCCGACAGCGGCCGCCTCGATCCCGTGGCCGAGGGTTGGCATGTGGTGCCTTCCCTGGGCACGCCGTCCGACCGGGAGGCGCTGATCGCGGCCCTGGCCGAAGGGCTGCTCACCGCCGTCGCGGTGAACCACCACCCCCTCGATGCGGAGGAGCAGTTGCTGCCGGTGGACCAACGCCAGAGTGGTGTGGCCGGCCACCGGTTTGTGCTTCCGGCGCTCTGGCGGGAGCTGGTGGTGGGCCGCGGCTGGAGCGTGAACGATCTGTGGCAGGCCCTGAGCTGGGGACCCTCCCGGCTGCTCGGTCGGCCTGGGGAGCGGCTGGAACTGGGCGGCCGCCGCTGGCTGCTGTTCAATCCCGATCAGGAGTGGGACCCGCAAGCGGACCTGGAGGCTCCCCTGGCGGCGAATGAGCCCCTGGCGGCCGAGCGTCAGCGGGGCCAGGTGCTGGCCACAGGTCTCAGGGCTTCCCTGTGGCGGGGGCCGCTGCCTTGAGGGGATCGGGGGCCCCCAGATCACCCAGGGCGTTGAAGGGGAAGAAGCGGTAGAAGGCGCGGCCGATGATCTCGCTCTGGGGCACGAACGGACCCCCTGGCCAGAACCGTCCGTCCCAGCTGTTGGAGCGGTTGTCCCCGAGCATCAGCACGTGGCCCTTGGGCACCACCGCATTCAGCGGGCGGCAGGGTCCCATGCCCTGGTTGTCCACCGGGCAATAGTTCTGGACGTAGGGCTCCACCAGCCGCCGGCCGTTGATGCTCACCTCGCCCCTGGGGTTCACCACCACATGGTCGCCGGGAACGCCGATCACGCGCTTGATGTAGGCGTCGCAGGCCGGTTCCTGAATCCCCGGCAGGGCGCCCACCAGAGGCAGGTTCACCAGCAGGCAGCGCAGGGGGCCCACCTTGTGGTCGACGGAGAGGGCTGGATCGAAGTGGTACGGGGAGTGGAACACCGCGATTTCTCCGCGCCGCGGCTCCCGCTGCCGGTAGCTGAGCTTTTCCACCAACAGCCGGTCCTGGATCTGCAGGCCGGGCAGCATCGAGCCGGAGGGGATGAAGCGGGCCTCGAGCAGGAATTGACGAACCCCCAGGGCGATCGCCAGGGTCATCACCACGCTGCGCCAGAACCCCCAGGCGCTCTCCTCCGGTTTCTCGGCGGAAGCCTTGGGTGCGGGCGCCGCTGGCGTGGCTTGGGGCGGCGGGGCTTGGGGGTCCTGGGCGGTCAAGGGCTGGCGCTCCTGGGGCGCGGTGAATGCTGGAGATTAGGCAGGGCGCCTTCCCTAGCCTGAGCCTTCCCGTGCTGACGCCATGGTTCGGCCCCGCTGGCACGATCCTGTCCCCCCGGAAGCGGCGCCGCTCTGGCGTGGCTGGGACCGCTTCGTGGCCCTCTGGGCCACCGTCAACCTGATCTTTGTGGGCTTCGACCTCAGCTATGTGCCCCTGCGCACCTTCTGGCTGCAGCGCAACCTCTACCCCCTGCCGTCGGTGCCGCTGATGCTGCCCATGACGGTCCTGCCCGATGTCACGCCGCTCTACGACCCGGTGAAGGGCATCGAGCCCCACCGGGAGACCCGCACCTTTCTGGTGCGCTTCGAGGCCCTCGATCGGGCGATGACCCAGGCGGGAGTGGATCCCCGCCAGCGCTCAGATTTGCGGCGCCAGCAGCTGGAGCTCACCCGCGCCCTGATCGACACCAACCCGTTTCAGGCCTCTGGCGCCACCGGAACCCTGGAGAAGATCAAGAACCGCCTGCGCCAGCGAGCTGATCTGGATTCCGCCAAGGCTTCGGCGGAGCGGTTGCTCAGCGACGCCTGGCTGCAGCAGCACCCCTGGAGCGGTGAACGGCTGTTCTGGCGCAAGGAGGTGTTGCCCCTGGTGGCCACCAACTACTGGCGTTCGATCGATGAGAACGGCCGCCCCACCGACCACTTCTGGCGCATCGACCTGCTGCTGTTCCAGTGGATCTTCCTGCTCGACATCCTGATGCGCCTGGTGCGCCTGCGCCGGCGCCTACCTGGCCTGAGCTGGCGGCAGGCCTGCCTGCGGCGCTGGACCGATCTGCCGCTGCTGCTGCCTTTCTGGCGGCCGCTGCGACTGGTGTCGGTGATCGAGCGTCTGCAGTCCAGCGGGTTGGTCAACTTCGAGCCCCTGCGGGCGGTGCTCAGCCGCGGTGTGGTGGCCCTGCTGGCGGTGGAGCTGTTTGAGGTGCTGGCGTTGCAGCTGGTCGATGGGATGCAGCAGCTGGTTCGTTCACCCCAGTGGCCCGATCGGATCCGCACCCTGCGCAGCCACCAGAGCGTGCCCTCCCAGCAGGAGTGGGAGGTGGTGGAACTGCTGCGGATCTGGGGCCCCTTGGTGCTCGCCCAGGTGGCGCCGCGCCTGGCGCCGGAGCTTCGCGCGATCGTCGGACATGCTCTGCAGCAGAGCTTTCGCACCACGGTGCTGCCACCGGCCCTGCGCAGCCTTCAGCCCTTGCTGCAGGTGGAGCAGGAGCTGAGCCGGCAACTGGCGGCGGGGGTTGTTGACAACCTCCTCGGCCTCTCGCGCAGCACTGGCCAGCGCCTGGAGCAGGCCGACGACCAGCAGGTGCGCGAGATTCAGGACCTGATCGATCGCTTCTGGGATGAACTGGCCCTGGCCCTGGAGTCGGGTGGCGGAATGGTGCGCAGCCAGCAGTTGATCTGCGCGCTGCTGGAGAACCTCAAGGTGACCTACCTGGCCCAGATCAACCGGGCGGGCATCGAGCAGCTGATGCAGGAGCTCGATGCACTTACCCTCACGCCACAGGTGAGTGAAACGCCTCCTGCCAGCGCTGAGGATCAAAGCCCGTGAGGGCCCCGCCGTTTGAGGTGAGCACGAAGGGGCGCTTGATCAGTTTGCCGTCAGCGGCCAGGGCCGACAGGGCCTCGTCGTCGCTCAGTGACCTGACGGTGGCGGCACCGAGGGCGCGGTAGCTCAGGCCGCTGGTGTTGAACAGGCGCTGGCGATCTCCCAGCGAAGCCAGGGCCTGGCGCAACTCCGCCAGGGAGGGCGGCGAGCTGGTGATGTCGACCACCTCGTGGGCAATGCCCTGCTCCTGCAACCACTTCAGGGCTTTGCGGCAGGTGCTGCAGGCCGCGTAGCTGTAGATGCGCAGGGCATTCCCCGGCACCGGAGCCGTTGGGGCGGTCATGGCGCCGCTACTTGCCGATCAGCGCTTTGAGGGCTCCCACCAGGCTGTTGGAGCCTTTGCCCACCCCAGCGTCGGGGCGGGTGCGCACGGTGACGTCGCCATTGACGGTGGTGCGGCAGCTGAGGCGGTAGTTGGAGGGCCGGTCGGCGAGGTAGACCTGCTCGACATCGCTGCGGGGGGAGAGGTTGCGCTCACCTTCGAGCACCTCCATCACACAGGTGCCGCACTGGCCGAGACCACCGCAGTTGTTGAAGTTGTTCAGGCCCTTGTAGGGGTTGATGCCCGCGTCCAGGGCGGCCTTGCGCAGATTGGCCCCCTCGATGCAGCCGACCTGCTGGCCTTCCTTTTCGAAACGGATGGTGGGCACTGTCGATAGGGGGACATGGCGCCGTCCAACCTACCTGTCGGTTGGCGCCTGCTTTTCGCCCATGCAACGGATCTTGGCGGAGCTGCTCCCTAGCATCGGCGCAGCTGTCCCTCCGCCGTGGTCGCCCACCCCGATGAACCCCTGGAGACGGCCGGCTACGACCTGATCCTGCAGCAACTGATCCCTGGCTACACCAGCCTGGCGCGCCTGGCGGTGGCGCTGTTGGCCGCTGGTCCCAGCGCCGCTCAGCAGGGCGCAGCAGTGCTGGTCGCCGGCTGTGGCACCGGCGCCGAGCTGCTGGAGGCGGTGGCCCAGCGTCCTGACTGGCGGCTCACGGCCATCGACCCTTCGGCGGCCATGCTCCAGGTGGCCCAGGAACGGCTCAGCCATGCGCCCACGATCGAATGGCGCCCCTGCACGGTGGAATCGCTGCAGGAAAACGGACGGTTCGCCGGAGCCCTCTCGGTGCTGGTGCTCCAGTCGCTCCCCGACGACGGCAGCAAGCTGGCCTTCCTCACGGCCCTGGCCCAGAGCCTTCAACCCGGGGGGCAACTGGTGTTGGTGGATCTGATGCGCTCCTCCCTCAGTGGCCTGGAGGAGCAGCTGGAGGCCGCCTGGCTGGGCTTTCAGCGGGCCAGTGGGCTCTTGGCCAGCGATGAACAGCTGGCTCCCCTGACCCAGGCCCTTCACCCCATCGGCTTGGCCCGCCTCACGGCTCTGGTCAACGCGGCCGGCTTCAGTGATCCGGCGAGGATTTTCCAGGCCCTTGATGTGGAGGGTTTCCTGCTTCAGCGTCGCCGCTGAGCGGCCCCTGGGCTGCCCTGATGCACCGCTCCAACAGGGCTGCGACGCAGTCTGAATTCTGCCAGCCGAGGATCGTGGTGGTTCGGCCCTCCAGATTCTTGTAGATGCGAAAGAACTCCGCCACCTCCTCCAGCTGGGTGGTGGCGATCTGGCGAATGCTGCGGATGCCGTCCTGGCGCGGATCGGCCGCCGGCACGCAGAGCAACTTTCCGTCGGGGTGGCCGCTGTCGATCATGTCGAGCACACCGATGGGCCGGGCGACGATCAGACAGCCGGCGAAGGTGGGCTCTTCCATGATCACCATGGCATCGAGCGGAGCGCCGTCCTCCGCCAGGGTGTTGGGGACGAACCCGTAGTCGAACGGGTAGCGCACGGAGGAGTGCAGCACCCGATCAAGGGCCATCACCCCGGCTTCGGGGATGTACTCGTACTTGTTACGGCTGCCGGCGGGAATCTCCACCACCAGATTCACCAGCCCTGGGGCGGGTGAGGGGGGCAGGCGTTCGAGATCCATCGCTCAAGCTGGCCGGAAGGGTGAGAACAGCACCACTTTCGGTTCCGTTAACTCTCGACCCACCACTGCCAGAACCGTCCCGCTCGACGTCGCTGCCGTCCAGGCCGAGTCGGGGCGGCCGATCACCCATCACGCTCGCGAGCGGAAGGGCAAGGGCCAAAAGGGCGATCAAGACCCCAGCCAGGGCGGAACCGGTGGCCTGAAATGGTTTTTGACTGAAGGGATCCTCTCCGGTGTCCGCTGCCGTGGGGTCGTCGGTGAAGGGGTGACTGGCGGCGGTTCGGGGTGGGGGGTCGGAGTCCATGGACGAGGGTGAGGGGGCAGCCCCGACCTGCGATGCTCGGATCGAAGGAGGAAGCAACTGAGTCGCGGGGATCGAAGGGTCAGCAACCTGACGCCATCGGGCGCGTATTCAGTCACCTTCAATTGTGGCACTTAAAGGCAGGACGATCCAGTTCGTCCCCAAATGGCCACCTGGCCTAGGCCGCTGGGCGCGACTGCTCGTTGCGCTCGCGCTTGGCGCTGAACTCAAGGGGCGGGCTCTCGATGCCGCCAAGGTGCTGGCGGATGAAGCGCAGTTCCTCAAGGATTGAACCAAGAAGTTGATGGGTCGCGGTGGAGGGGGAGTTGAGGACCTCCACGGTGACCTCCTTGATGCGCAGCACGTCCCGGGCAAAGCGGGCCACTTCGTTGGGGTGGAAGTGGAGTGGATCCTTCTGATCGCTGCGGTACTCGGGGTTGAGCTTGCGCGGGTTGAACGGGGGATTGAGGTTGCGGGGGTCGGTGTTCGTGTAGCGATAGACCGAGGCCCGTGAGCGGTTCAGCGCTTTCTGCACCTCATCGATGCCGATCAGGGCATCGCCCACCACCGTCGCCCCATGGGCGCTCTCAGGCAATCCCCCCTGGAGCGGCGCCGCCGAATACGCACCCACTCCAGTGGTGGGAATCGAATGGGCGACCATGAGACGACTTTGCGACGATTGGGAGTTCCGGGGACCTTAGCAGAACTTTCCGGTCCCGCCGGTGGCCACGGCCGCCGCCGCGCCTACCCCGCAGGATTGAGTGATAGCGTCCAGCCCAAAGGCTCCCTCGACTCTTCCCATGCGCGTCTCCCGCCTGATGCTGGTGACGCTGCGGGACGATCCCGCCGAAGCCGAAATCATCTCCCACAAGCTGCTGCTGCGGGGGGGATACATCCGTCGGGTGGCGTCCGGCATCTATGTCTACCTGCCTCTGCTCTGGCGCGTGCTGCAGAAGATCTCAGCGATTGTGCGCGAGGAGATGAACGCCGTCGGGGGTCTCGAAACCCTGCTTCCCCAGCTGCAGCCCGCCGACCTCTGGGAACGCAGTGGCCGTTGGCAGGGCTACACCGCGGGCGAGGGGATCATGTTCCACCTGGTGGATCGTCAGCAGCGTTCGTTGGGTCTGGGCCCCACCCATGAGGAGGTGATCACCGCCCTGGCCGCAGATCTGTTGCGCTCCTACCGCCAGCTGCCGGTCTGCCTCTACCAGATCCAGACCAAGTTTCGCGATGAGATCCGCCCCCGGTTCGGCCTGATGCGCGGGCGTGAATTCATCATGAAGGACGCCTATTCCTTCCACGCCCATGAAGAGGATCTGCGGCGGGCCTATGGCGAACTTGATGGGGCCTACCGGCGCATCTTCGGCCGCTGCGGCCTTCGGGCCGTGGCCGTGGAGGCCGACAGCGGCGCCATCGGTGGTTCCGCCAGCCAGGAGTTCATGGTCACCGCCGAGGCCGGCGAAGATCTGATCCTGACCAGCCCGGACGGCACCTATGCCGCCAACCAGGAGCGGGCTGTTTCCCTGGCCAGCGAGGCGGTGCCGCTGATCGCCGGCGAGGTCACGCTTCTGGCCACCCCTGGCCAGACCAGCATCGAGGCCCTCTGCGCCGCCCACGGATTCGATCCCAGCCAGATCGTCAAGGTGTTGCTGCTGCTGGCCCGCTTTGCCGCAGGGCCCTCCCAGCCGCTGTTGATCAGCCTGCGGGGTGATCAACAGCTCAATCCCATCAAGTTGGCCAATGCCCTGACGGCCCGTCTGGGGGAGGAACGCGGCACCCTGCTGGATGTCGAGCCGATCAGCGCCGAGCAGCTGCAGAGCCAGGGACTCAAGCCCCTGCCCTTTGGCTATCTCGGCCCCCAGCTCGAGGATGCCGTTCTCGCCGGCGCCAGGGATTGGTCGCCCTCCTTCCTGCGGCTGGCGGATGCCACCGCCGCCGCGCTCGACATCTTTGTGTGCGGGGCCAACCAGCCGGAGGCCCACCGGGTGGGGGCCCGTTGGAGTGAGGCGGGCACCACCCCTGAGAGCCTCGATCTGCGCGCGGCCCAGGCGGGCGACCGTTGCCTCCATGACCCCAGCCAGCTGCTGGGGGCCCGCCGCGGCATCGAGGTGGGTCACATTTTCCAGCTGGGGCGCAAGTATTCCGAAGCCCTGGGGGCCCGCTTCACCAATGAGGCCGGCGAGGAGGAGGCCCTCTGGATGGGCTGTTACGGCATTGGTGTCTCCAGGCTGGCCCAGGCGGCGGTGGAGCAGCACCACGACAGCAACGGCATCATCTGGCCCGTGGCCATCGCCCCCTTTGAGCTGATCATCGTGATCGCCAACGTCCAGGAGGAGGCCCAGGTGGCCCTGGCCGAGCAGTTGTACGGCGAACTCCAGCGGGCCGGCATCGATGTGTTGCTCGACGATCGCCCCGAGCGGGCCGGGGTGAAGTTCAAGGACGCGGACCTGATCGGCATCCCCTGGCGGGTGGTGGTGGGCCGGGGCGCCCAGGCAGGCACGGTGGAACTGGTGGAGCGCCAGGGCGCTCTGAAGCAGGAGCTCGCCGCCTCCGAGCTCCTGGCCACGGTGCTCTCCGGCCTGGTGGACCAACGGCGCGGCCTGGCCAGCGGGGCGGCCTGACGCAGGCAGGCACACTGCCTGAATGGGAAGCTCCGGCCCTTGGGGCCCCAAAGCTCAGTTCTTCTAAGATCCAACCCTCCTAGTTGCATTCCCCATGGCTGCGGTGCTCGTTCGCGTCAAGGCTTCCCTGGTGGCGGTCTGCCTCTGCCTGGTGCTGGTGCTCTCCGCCTGCACATCCGCCAGTGGTCCGATCACGGGGAACTACGTCGATGACACCGTGGCTGTGGCCCAGAGCCTGCTGACCACCATCGCCCTGCCGCAGGACGATCCCAGCCGTAAGCAGGCCGAGGTCGAGGCCCGCAGCCTGATCAACAGCTACACCGCCCGCTATCGGCCCCAGGCTCGGCTGAACGGCCTGAGTTCCTTCACCACCATGCAGACGGCCATGAACGCCCTGGCGGCCCATTACGCCGCCTACGCCAACCGCCCCATCCCGGAAGCGCTGAAGGCACGGCTGGACAAGGAGCTCAAAAAGGCCGAAACAAGTGTCGTCCGCGGCGCCTGAGCCCTGGCGGACAGAACGCGCCGCGTCCGTTCCCTTTGACGAAGGGCTGGGCGATCTGAGAAGCTCACGGATTGTGCTTTAAAGCGGCTTTGGGCCGCTGTGCCCTTGGCCAACGTTGTCGTCATCGGAGCACAGTGGGGCGACGAGGGGAAGGGCAAGATCACCGATCTGCTGAGCCGCTCCGCCGACGTCGTCGTCCGTTACCAGGGCGGTGTGAACGCCGGTCACACGATCGTCGTGGACGACAAGGTGCTCAAGCTGCACCTGATTCCCTCGGGGATTCTTTATCCCGAGATCATCTGCCTGATCGGATCGGGCACGGTGGTGGACCCCAAGGTGATGCTCGGTGAGCTCGACATGCTCACCGAGAACGGCATCGATATTTCCGGGTTGCGTCTGGCCTCCACCGCCCACGTGACCATGCCCTACCACCGTCTGCTCGACCAGGCGATGGAGCAGCGCCGCGGTGATCGCCGCATCGGCACCACCGGCCGGGGGATCGGTCCCACCTACGCCGACAAATCGGAGCGCAATGGCATCCGGGTGCTCGATCTGCTCGATGCGGACCGGCTGCGGGATCGGCTGTTGGCACCACTGGCCGAGAAGAACCTGCTGCTGGAGAGGATTTATGGCCTCGAGCCCCTCGATCCTGAGCAGGTGATCGCTGAATACGCCGCCTATGGACGCCGCCTGGCGCCCCATGTGGTGGATTGCACCCGCACCATCCACCAGGCGGCCCGCGAACGCAAGAACATCCTGTTCGAGGGCGCCCAGGGCACCCTGCTGGATCTTGACCACGGCACCTACCCCTACGTCACCTCCTCCAATCCGGTGAGCGGTGGGGCCTGCATCGGCGCCGGGGTCGGCCCGACCCTGATCGATCGCGTGATCGGGGTGGCCAAGGCTTACACCACCCGGGTGGGCGAAGGGCCCTTCCCCACCGAGCTGGAGGGGAGTCTCAACGACCACCTCTGCGACCGGGGCGGCGAGTTCGGCACTACCACCGGGCGCCGGCGGCGTTGCGGCTGGTTCGATGGCGTGATTGGCCGCTATGCGGTGCAGGTCAATGGCCTCGATTGCCTGGCGATCACCAAGCTCGATGTGCTCGATGAACTCGATTCGATCGAGGTCTGCGTCGCCTACGAACTCAACGGCGAGCGGATTGAGTATTTCCCCAGCAGTGCCGAGGATTTTGCCCGCTGCCGGCCGATCTACGAGAGCCTGCCGGGCTGGCAGTGCTCCACCGCCGACTGCCGCCGCCTGGAGGATCTCCCCCCCACGGCTATGGCTTACCTGCGCTTTTTGGCCGAACTGATGGAGGTGCCGATCGCCATCGTTTCCCTGGGCGCCAACCGTGATCAGACGATCGTGGTGGAAGATCCCATCCATGGCCCCAAGCGGGCTCTGCTGAGCGTCTGAGGTCAACGAACCGATGAATGAATCGATGGACAACACCTTTGATGTGGTCGGCATTGGCAATGCCATCGTCGATGTGCTGGTGCAGGCGGATGATCGTTTTCTGGCCGATCACGGTCTGACCAAGGGGGCCATGGCCCTGGTGGACGAACAGCAGGCGGAACGGCTCTATGGCGCCAGCGGCGCCGGCCTGGAAACCTCCGGAGGCTCGGCGGCCAACACCCTCGCCGGCATCGCCCAGCTCGGGGGCAGGGCCGGTTTCATCGGCCGGGTGCGGGATGACCAGCTGGGGGCGATCTTCGCCCACGACATCCGCGCCGTGGGTGCGCACTACACCACCCCGGCCGCCAGCACGGGACCCTCCACGGCCCGATGCCTGATCGTGGTCACCCCCGATGCCCAACGCACGATGTGCACCTACCTGGGGGCCTCGGTGAATCTGGATCCGGCCGATCTGGATCTGGAGCTGGTGCGGGGGGCCAAGGTGCTGTACCTGGAGGGCTACCTGTGGGACAGCGAGCCGGCCAAGCGGGCCTTCATCGCCGCCGCCGAGGTGATCCGCGCCAGTGGCGGTGAGGTGGCCCTGAGCCTCTCGGATGCGTTCTGCGTGCAGCGGCACCGTGACAGTTTCCTGGAGCTGGTGGACGGCCACGTGGATCTGCTTTTCGCCAACGAGACGGAGATCACCGCCCTTTACGAAACCGACAGCTTCGAGGCGGCGGTGGAACAGGTGCGGGGCCGCTGCCGGGTGGCCGCCCTCACCCGCAGCGAGCGGGGTTCCCTGGTGCTCTCAGGCGAGCGCAGCCATGGGATCGAACCCGTTCATCTCGGTGATCTGGTGGACACCACCGGCGCCGGAGATCTCTATGCCGCCGGCTTCCTCCACGGCTACACCCAGGGGCAGCCCCTGGAGCGCTGCGGTCAACTGGGTTCCCTCTGTGCGGGCCAGGTGGTGACCCAACTGGGTCCCCGCCCCCAGGGCTCCCTCAAGGAGTTGGTGGCGGCTCACCTAGGTTGAGGGCGCAGCTCTCGCTCACCCAGGCGCCATAGGCCCCGTCTGTGCGGGCGGGCCAGTGGATCCATTCCGGGGTGTCGTAGCTGTGCAAGCGCTGCAGCGCCAGGCGTAGTTCCGCCAGGTGCTCCGGGCGGGTCTTGATCAGCAGCTGGACTTCCTCACTGCGCTCCAGCCGTCCTTTCCAGAAGTAATGGGAGCTCACGGGATGCAGGCTGACGCAGGCCACCAGCCCCCGCTCCAGCAAATCCCGCGCCAGCGTTTCGGCCAGCTCCTCATTCGCTTCGCTGGTCAGCACCAGCTCCAGGGGCTGCTCCTGGGTCATGGGCGCGCGCTTGGGCTCCTCAGCTTCTCCAGCAGGGCCTCCATCGGCAAGACGTCCATGGTTTCCGGTTCAAGCGGGCGCCGCAGCAGCAGCAGTTTGAGGCCCTCCTCGCGGGCCAGCTGGCGCCAGAGGGCCTCGGTGAGGCCTCCGGATTGACGGGCCAGCACGGCGGTGCTGCCCCAGTGGCGGCAGAGGGCCCGCTCCAGCGCCAGCTCAGGCAGGCCAGGCGCCCCTGGCCGGTGGCAGGCGATCTGAGCGTCCCTGAGACCCGCCGACTGGGCCAGCCGCAGGGCCGTGGGGCTCGGCAGGATGCGGGCCCCGTGGCCAGCGGCGTTGGAGGCCGCCAGGGCCGCCCCCAGCTGGCGGGCGCCGATGGCCAGCAGCAGCTGATCCGCGACCAGATCCACCTGGGCCAGGGCCGTCAGATCCCTCAGCAGCGTGACGCCCGGGCCTGCCCCATCGCTGCTGCCCTCGGCTCCGATCCATGGCCGCCACAGCCGCAGCAACGGTTGGCCCTGCCGCTGGCAGGCGGCGGCCAGCTGGGCGCTGATCACCCGGGCGAAAGGGTGGCTGGCATCCACCACCCAGGCAAAGGCGGCGCCTCGCCCGCGCGCCGCTTCCAGCCGCGCTTCGATTGCCCCCTCCCCACCCAGGGCACCGATCTCAAGCTCCAGGTCGGGGTGCGGGTCATAGGCGCGCCCGGCGGAGGCCGCCACCAGGCTCACCTGAACCCGCCATCCGCGCTCAAGCAGGGCGGCCGCCAGCAGGGGCCCCTCGCCCGTGCCCGCCACCAGCCAGAGATGTCGCTGGGGCGTCTGCTCTGGGGCGGGTTCGTGCATCAAGATGGGCCACCGCCGCAGCACCCAGCTCCTTGAATCACGCCGTGCTGGAAGTGGAGGTGCTGGAGGCGCCCCAGATCCGTTACACCCAGGACAATCAGACCCCGATCGCGGAGGTGTCGGTGCAGATCGATGGGCTCCGGCCCGAGGATCCCCCGGGTCTGCTGAAGCTGGTGGGCTGGGGAAGCCTCGCCCAGGACCTGCAGAACCGGGTGCAGCCCGGCCAGCGGCTGGTGGTGGAGGGACGCCTGCGCATGAACACCGTCACCCGTCAGGACGGCATCAAGGAGAAGCGGGCCGAATTCACCCTCTCGCGCCTGCACCCGATCGCTGCCGCCCCAGCAGGGGAGGCTCCAGGCGTGTTGCCCCCGCCGGCGGCTGGGTCCGCCGCTGGGGGAGCCCCCCCGCGCCCGCGCCAGGGCTCCGTGCCGGCACCGGTGCGGGTGGGCAGTGGCGCCGGCGGGGACCCTGCCGTCCGAGCCGCTCCCGAGCAGGCGGCCAGCCCCGCCCGCCCCAGCCCGGAATCGGCCAGCGCCCCTGCCTGGAACACCTCGCCGCTGGTGCCCGATTTCCCCGAGGGGGACGACGACATTCCCTTCTGATCCGTGGGTCACTGGGTGGCCCCAGCCATCAGAGCTTGAGCCGCTGGGCGGCCTGATCCAGCAACTGGCCCAACTCCCGCTCCAGTGCGGCCAGGTCCAGGCGCAGGTCCGGCCAGGCGCCGGCATCGATCTGCTGCAGCAACCAGAGGCGATCGGCGGAGAGTTGCTCGAGCAACAGGCCGTTGGAGGGCTCGGCCGCCGCGCCATGGGCGTCGCCAGGGGGAACGCTTGCTGGGTCAGGGGCCATGGCCGAGCTCAAGGGCGATCCTGGCCATCCTGCCCGGCCTTAACCGAAGATGGCGTGATGAATGCCTTCGCCTCCCCCGGCACCCTGGTGACCATCACCGGTGCGGCCCTCACCGTGATCGGCTCGATCGCCTACGTGAGCGACAGTCCCAACATCAGCCTGGCGGGGGTGTTTTATGGCGTGCCGGTGCTGCTGGGCGGCCTGGCGCTCAAATCCTCTGAACTGCCCCCGGCGGACAAGCTCGAGGCCGAACCTGGTGCCCAGGAGCTGGGTTCTCTCCCCGCTGCCGAGGCGCTGCGCAAACTCTTCAAAGACGTCACCCGCTGGCGCTACGGCCAGAAGGCTCACCTGGAAACGTCGCTCCAGGCCCTTCGCCTCTGGGATGACGAGGCCCCGCCCGAACTCATCGCCGTGCGCGAACTGGCCCGCAATGGTGGCTACGGCCTCAGCCTGCAATTCCGCACCGGCGGGGTCCCCCTGGAGCGCTGGCAGGATCGCTGCGAGCGGCTCGGGCGCTTCTTCGCCCCTGGCCTGGTGGCCGAAATCCACCCCAGCGGCGCCGATGGCTTCGAGCTGCTGCTGCTGCCCCTTCCTGATTCCCCGCCCAGCGAGCCTTGAGCCACGACCCCGTCATCAGCGCCCAGGACAGCTTGCGGGCCTCCGTCCTCAGCGAGGCGCTCCCTTACATCCAGCGCTTCGCAGGCCGGCGGGTGGTCGTCAAGTACGGCGGCGCGGCGATGGTGCGCGAGGAGTTGCGCGAGGCGGTGTTCCGCGATCTCGCCCTGCTGGCTTGCGTCGGGGTCCAGCCCGTGGTGGTCCACGGGGGCGGGCCGGAGATCAACCAGTGGCTCACGCGCCTGGCGATCGAACCCCGCTTCGAGGGAGGGCTGCGGGTCACCGACGCCGACACCATGGATGTGGTTGAGATGGTCCTGGTGGGCCGTGTCAACAAGCAGATCGTCAACGGTCTCAACCGTGTGGGTGGAAAGGCGGTGGGCCTCTCCGGCAGTGATGGAGGCCTGGTGGAGGCCCGCACCTGGGGTGATGGTTCCCATGGCCTGGTGGGGGATGTGGCGGCGGTCAACCCCGCGGTGCTCAAGCCCCTGCTGGAGAACGGCTACATCCCGGTGATCTCCAGCGTCGCGGCTAACCCCGAGGGGGCCGCCCACAACATCAACGCCGACACCGTGGCCGGGGAAGTGGCGGCGGCCCTCCAGGCCGAAAAGCTGATCCTGCTCACCGACACCCCTGGGATCCTGAGGGATCGCCACGATCCGGGCTCGCTGCTGCGCCAGCTCTCGTTGGCGGAGGCGCGCGATCTGATCGCCACCCGCGTGGTGGATGGTGGCATGACCCCCAAGACCGAATGCTGCATCCGTGCCCTTGCCCAAGGGGTGGCGGCCGCCCACATCATCGATGGCCGGGTTCCCCATGCCCTGCTCCTGGAGCTGTTCACCGATGCGGGCATCGGCACGATGGTGACGGGTCGCCATCGACCCCATGGCTGAGGAGTTCCTCGATCGATCCCGCGCGGCCCTCGATCGTGGCGACTACGGCACCGCTTTGGCCCTGCTGGAGCCCCTGGCTGAGCTCCATGGGCCCCGCACGGCGATCGGCGGGCGGTTGCGGCTCTTGATGGCCACGGCCCTGATGGGCCAGGGGAAAAGTGAGCGGGCGCTCCGTCTCTGCCGCTCCCTGCGCGCCTGCGCCGACCCCGACCTGCGGCTGGAGGCCAAGGCGCTCGAGATGGTGCTGGAGGCCCCCGAGCTGGAGCGGCCGCGCAACTGGTCGCTCACCCTGCCGGCCCTGGGGGAGGTGGAATCACTCCAGGGTCGGGCCAGGGCCGGCTCCCTGGGCCGAAGCGACCCTCGCCGCCAGGAGGCTCCTCCGCCACCGCCGGTGGGCCCCACGAGAGTTCCCTGGGGCTTCGCTGCTCTGCTGAGCGTGCTGCTGTTGCTCGCCGCGCTCTTGGGGGGGTGCATGCGGGTGAGCACCGCGGTGCATTTCCCCGCACCGGGCAGGATTCAACTGGAGCAACGCTTCTCCAGCGCCACCGGCCAGCGGTTGCCGTGGCAGGACCAGTACGTCAAGGGAATCGCTGATCTGCCCCACCGGCTGGAACGGCGCGGTGGTGATCTGCGGGTGATCAGCCCGGTGCTGACTCCGGATCGCGCCGCCGCCTGGCTCCAGGACAGCGTGGCGGTGGCGGCCCGGCTGGGGGGGCTGGAGCTGCCGCCGCCTGGGTGGTCGCTCCGGGAGCGCAACTGGTTGATCGGCGTGCGTCAGCAGCTGGTGCTTGAGCTGGATCTCGCTGCGACGCGGGCCTGGCCAGGGCTGGACCTGGAGCTGCGCTTCGAACCCCTGGCCCTGGGCTCCGTGCGCCTGGCTCAGCCCCTGGCGCCCCGCGCTGAGCTGACTGCTGGGCGAGGGGGGGTGGTCTGGCCCCTGCGCAGCGGTGCCGTGAATCGCCTGGAGCTGAGAGTCTGGCGCTGGAGCCGCCTCGGCCTGGGCAGTGTGGGGATCGCGCTGGTGCTGGCGTTGGTGCTGATCCTGCAGCGGCTGCGCTGGCAGGTGGGCTTCCGACTACCGGAGCTGCCGGCCTAGAGCTCCAGGGGATCGGGATCAATCGCCAGACCCACCCCCTTGGGCAACCCCTGGCGCAGCTCCGCCTCCGGCGGCAGAGGCAGCGGGCTGCCCGATGGGCCGTGCAGCAGCAGTTGCCATCGGCTGCGGCCCGCCACCCGGGTGATCGGTGCTGGGGCCGGCCCCACCATCACCCAGCCGGCGCTCAGCACCTGGGGGGCGATGCGCTCCGCCAGGGTGGTGGCGGCGGTGGCGGTGGCGCTGGCCGAGACCCCCACCAGCCGCAGCAGGGCCGCCCGGCTGAAGGGCACCAGGCCCGCCTGGCGACGAATCTCCAGCTCCTGCTCCAGAAAGCGTTCATAACGGCCATCCACCAGGTGGCGGATCACGGCGTGGTCGGGGCAGTAGGTCTGCACCAGCACCTCCCCCGCTCGCTCGCCCCGGCCGGCCCGGCCCGCCAGCTGCAGCAGCAGTTGCAGGCTCTGCTCGCTGGAGCGCAGGTCGGGGCGGTGCAGCAGGCCATCGGCCGCCAGCACCGCCGCCAGGGTCACCGCAGGCAAGTCCATGCCCTTGGCCAGCATCTGGGTGCCCACCAGCACGTCGGCTTCTCCGGCGGCGAACTGCTCCAGCAGGCGCCGGTGCCCCCCCTGGCCGCGGGTGGTGTCGCGGTCGAAACGCAGCACCCGCAGGTCCTCCAGCTCGTTGCTGAGTTGCTCCATCACCCGCTGGGTGCCGGCGCCGAAGGGCTTGAAGGCGGTGGAGCCACAGGCACCGCAGCGCGGCTCGATGTCCTGACGGTGATCGCACCAATGGCAGCGCAGCCAGTCACCGGAACGGACGGAGCGGTGCACCGTCAGGGCCACATCGCAGTGGGGGCACTGCACCACCTCACCGCAACTGCGGCAGCTCAGGAAGCTGCTGTAACCGCGCCGAGGTACCAGCACCACGGCCTGCTCCCCCTGCTCGCGCAGGCGCTCCAGTCGCTCCATCAACGGCCGGCTGATCAGGCGGCGGTGACCTTCTGCGAGTTCCTGGCGCATGTCCACCACCCGCACCGGCGGTAGGGGGCGCTGGCCGATGCGTTCGGGGAGTCGCACCAGGGCGGTGGCCCCTGGGCCACTCTGCTGACAGGCGAGCCAGGTTTCCAGCGATGGGGTGGCACTGCCCAGCAGCAACCGGGCGCCGCTGCGTCGGGCCCGGTGCCGGGCCACATCGCGGGCGTGATAACAGGGCATCGGAGCGTCCTGCTTGTAGGAGCTGTCGTGTTCCTCATCAAGGACGATCAGCGCCAGGTCCCGCAGGGGCAGGAACACCGCTGAGCGGGTGCCCACCACCACCACCGGCTGGGCGCGGTCAGCCTCCAGGCAGCGGCGCCAGCTGGCGATGCGCTGGGCTTCGCTCAATCCGCTGTGGTACTCCACGATCGAACTGGCGAAACGGGCCTTGAAGCGATCCAGCAGCTGGGGGACCAGTCCGATTTCGGGGGTGAGCACCAGGGCGCTCTGGCCCTCGGCCAGGGCCAGGGCGCAGGCCTGCAGATACACCTCGGTCTTGCCCGAGCCGGTCACCCCCCAGAGCAACAGGGCACCGCCTGGCGGAGTGGCGGCCAGGCGTTCGAGAGCCTGGCGCTGGGCTGCGCTGGGTGCCTGAGGTGGCTCAAGGGTCCCGGCGGTTCCATCCACCGCGGCCACCCCGGCGGCCTGCAGGGTCATGAACTCAGCGCTGCCGGCGGCCACGGCCCGGCGCCGCAGCTGCCCCTGGCGCTCCAACCCTTCCACCACCGAGCGGCTGAAGCGCTCCGCGGTCGTGAGCGTGCTCAGCCAGGCGCGGCCACCCCGTTGCTCCAGCAGCTCCAGCAGCGACTGCTGACGGGGGGTGAGGGCGGAGGAGGATGGGCCTGTGGCATCCGCGCCGGGCGTCAGTTCCACCAGCCAACGGTTGCGGGCCGGCCCACCCTGGCGCTCGGGCCTTTGCCCCAGCCAGCCGGGGGGGAGGGCCGTTTTCAAGGTCTTGAACAGGCTGGTGTGGCAGTCCGCCGCCACCTCACTGAGCAGGGCCCGCCAGTGGGGGTCCACAGCGGCGCTCTGGTGCAGCCCCTCCACCGGTTGAAGGCGATCGGGGTCCAGCTCCGGCGGCAGTCGCTCGAGCCCTTCCACCACCAGGCCGACATGACGCCGGCCCCGCAGCTTCAGTCGCACAAGATCACCGCTGGCAAGGGGCAGCCCCAGCGGGTTGGCATAGGTGAAGATTCGTCCCTCACGTCCCGCCTCCAGCCAGATTTGAAGCCAGGTGGGGCCAGGGGGCACCGGCTCAGATTCCTCCAACCTTGCAAAGCCCACATCGATTTCTTAGAATGACCATGTTGAGCAGCTGCTAAAGCTGCTGTCGGAACCCCGCAGAGTTCCGTCCAGAGGGAAGACCTGAAGAGAGTGCCAGGAGGAGTCTCCCTCCCCATCGGTCCTCCCGGTCTGAGACCACCCCTGACAGCACTGCTGGGCTTTCGCCCCGATCACCGTGCTCGTCGTTTTCAAGTTGGGTTTGCTTTCCTCGGACGCTTGATGCCGTCGATGAATTTCGGTCTCTGGGCGATGGTCGATCGCCAGGCCGTTGTCGGCAGCGTTCGTCTGGTCTGCACTCTGGCCTGATCGGATGTCACCGCCCTTTCCGGGCTGTCCGTTTTGCGTGTACACGCGCCCCCCCTTTCCTGTTCTTGTCCGCCATGAGTCCTGCTGTCGCTGCCAACGTCACCAAGCCCGTGTCTGAGATCCTGCTGGTCGCCAACGGCATCGGCGACGAGGTCACGATGACCAAGCCCAAGAGCACCCGCAGCCGCAAGCAGATCGCCCCCCCCATGGCCGACGACGCCACCGCAGCCGAGCCGTCTCCCGCCAACGACACCGCTGAGCAGCCTGATCCGGCGAACAAGGTGAGCCCGAGCCGCAGCCACAAGGCGGCGACCCCCAAGGCCGCGGCAGCCAAGTCGGCAGCGGCAAAGACCACCGGCACCAAGGCAACCACCTCGAAGGCAGCGGCCTCAAAGGCGGTGGCTGCCAAGGCCGCCACGACCAAGGCCACGGCCAAGAAGGCTGTTGCCGCCAGCAAGGCCGATGGAGCGAAGGCCGACCCCAGTGGCAGTGCCGAGAGCGCTGTGGATCTCGATCTGGCCGCCAACGAGCTCCTGGCCGCCAGCGCTGAAGAGCGCAAGGACCCCAAGGCCGCCAAGGTCCTGGCCAGCATCAAGGTCGGCCCCAAGGGCGTTTACACCGAGGATTCGATCCGGGTGTACCTGCAGGAGATCGGCCGCATTCGCCTGTTGCGGCCCGATGAGGAGATCGAGCTGGCGCGCAAGATCGCCGACCTGCTCCATCTCGAGGAACTCGCCGCGCAGTTCGAGCAGGACAACGGCCATGCCCCCGACAACAAGGAATGGGCCGTCCTCCTGGACATGCCCCTGGTCAAGTTCCGTCGCCGGCTGATGCTCGGCCGCCGGGCCAAGGAAAAGATGGTCCAATCCAACCTGCGGCTGGTGGTGTCGATCGCCAAGAAATACATGAACCGGGGTCTTTCCTTCCAGGACCTGATCCAGGAGGGAAGCCTCGGCCTGATCCGTGCCGCCGAGAAGTTCGACCACGAAAAGGGTTACAAGTTCTCCACCTATGCCACCTGGTGGATCCGCCAGGCCATCACCCGGGCGATCGCTGACCAGAGCCGGACCATTCGCCTGCCGGTGCACCTTTACGAAACCATCTCTCGGATCAAGAAGACCACCAAGGTGCTCAGCCAGGAGTTCGGCCGCAAACCCACCGAGGAGGAGATTGCTGAATCGATGGAGATGACGATCGAGAAGCTGCGCTTCATCGCCAAATCAGCCCAGCTGCCGATCTCGCTGGAAACACCGATCGGTAAAGAGGAAGATTCACGCCTCGGTGATTTCATCGAAGCCGACATCGAGAACCCAGAGCAAGATGTCGCCAAGAACCTGCTGAGGGAAGATCTTGAGGGGGTTCTGGCCACCCTCAGCCCCCGCGAACGCGACGTGCTGCGCCTGCGCTACGGCCTTGATGATGGCCGCATGAAGACCCTCGAGGAGATTGGCCAGATCTTTGATGTGACCCGTGAGCGCATCCGCCAGATCGAGGCCAAGGCCCTGCGCAAGCTCCGTCACCCCAACCGCAACGGCGTGCTCAAGGAGTACATCAAGTAACCTCCGAGCGTCTGAGGCATCTCCCCTTTGCCCGAATCGGTCGTCGCGTCTGCCGGGACCTCTCCGGCAGCGAGGGTCACCATCGTTCTGCCCACCTTCAACGAGCGGCAGAACATTCAGCCGATCCTCCAGCAGTTGCTGGCCCTTCGCAACCGGTTCCAGTTGGAGCTGATTGTCGTTGATGACGACTCGGCGGACGGAACCGCCGATTTCGTGAAGGAACTGGCCCATCAGGAACCCGCCCTCCGCTTGATCCGGAGGGTGGGGCGATCCGGCTTGTCCAGTGCGATCAAGGAGGGACTCCTCGATGCCACCGGCGACCTGGCAGTCGTCATGGACTGCGACGGCCAGCATGAACCGGCGGCCGTTGCGGAGGCACTCGACAGCTTGCAGGCCCAGAACGCCGATCTGGTGATCGGCAGCCGCTTTCACCACGCTGCCTCAATTGTGGGCTTGAGCAGCAAGCGCGAAGGAGGTTCTGTGATGGCCAACCAGCTGGCGCGCTTCACCCTGCCTCGCTACAGGCATCTCACTGACTTCATGAGTGGCTTCTTTGCCCTGCGCCTCGATCGCTGCATGCCGATGATTCGACAGGTGGATGCGCAGGGTTTCAAGTTCCTCTACGAACTCCTTTCGATCAGTCGGGGGCAACTTGTTGCCGTTGAGACTCCGCTGACCTTCCAATCCCGCAGCTTCGGAAGCTCCAAGCTGGATGTCTCCATCCTCTGGGACTTTGGTGTGTCGATCATCCATACGCTGCTGTTACGCATGGTTCCCCGGCGTGCGGTGAGTTTCGCCTTGGTCGGTGTTTCGGGAATCGGGGTCCAGTTGCTGGCCTCCAAGATTTTGATGCTGCTGGGCTTTTCTTTTGTCGCCTCATTACCTCCGGCTGTGATTGTTTCAGCATGCAGCAATTATCTGGTGAACAACACGCTCACGTTTCGCCATCTGCGCTTAAAGGGATTCCCATTGCTGGCAGGCCTGATCAAGTTTCTGATCGTCGCATCTCTGCCCATGCTGGCCAACATCGGTCTGGCCAGTGTTTTTTATTCCAGCGTGGCCAAAGACACCCTTTTTGCTCAGATAGCCGGCATTACCGTCGTGTTCGTATGGAATTACGCCGCCTCCTCCCGTTTCGTCTGGAACACCCCCTGAGCTGATCTTTGTGCCGCTCGTTCTTTGCTGAACGTACGGTTTTGTCTTTTTCTCCCCCTCCCGTGCACTGATCGCATGGCTTTCACTTCAATCCCGCAGGCGCGCTCCACCCGTCTGGCTCTGCTTTCAGCCGCTGGTCTGCTGCTGCTCTGCTGGGTGGCCTTCTTCAACCAACTGGGCACGCTCAGTTTGATGGACAAGACCGAAGCCCTCTTCGTGGAGGTGGGCCGGGAAATGCTGCAGCGCAACGACTGGATCACGCCCCACTGGAACGGTGAGCCGTTCTTCGACTATCCCGTCTGGGGCTACTGGATGGTGGCCCTGAGCTTTCGCCTCTTCGGTGTGAGCGCCTGGGCGGCGCGGCTGCCCGTGGCACTCATGGCCAGCGCGGTGGTGGTGGCGGGCTTCGCTCTGCTCTGGGTGCTGTCCGAGGGCGAAGCGACCGGGAGCCGTTGGCGACGCTGCTGGCTTGGGGCCGCGCTTCTGGCGTTCAACCCTGGCTGGGTGGGCTGGGGGCGCAGTTCCGTCACCGACATGTTCCTCTCCAGTGCGATCACGCTGTCATTGTTCGGATTCTTTCTGGCCTACAGCCAGGTGGACCGGCCTGGCCTGCGCCGCTGCGGCTACGTGGCGATGCCTCTTTTCAGCGCCATCGCGGTGCTGGCCAAGGGCCCGGTGGGTCTGGTGCTGCCGGGGGCGGTGATCGTGGTGTTCCTGCTCGGCTCGGCCCAGTTGCGCTCCGTGCTCCGCCAGATGCCAATGCTGCCGATGGCGGTCGCCTTCCTTGCGTTGGCCAGCCCCTGGTACCTGCTGGCGGCACGGGCGAACGGCACCGAATTCCTCGGGGGCTTCTTCGGCTTCAGCAACCTGCAGCGTTACACCTCGGTGCTCTATGGCCATTCCGGCCCCTGGTACTTCTACCTGCCCTGGTGCCTGATCCTGCTCCTGCCGTGGTCGTTGTTTCTGCCCTTGGCCGCCCTGCGACTGCGCTTCTGGCAGCTCGAGCGCTGGCGTCAGCAGCCCCGCAGTGTGCAGTTCGCACCCTTCTGCCTGGTCTGGTTTCTGGTGGTGCTGCTGTTCTTCTCGGCCGCCAGCACGAAGTTGGCGGGATACATCCTCCCTCTTGTTCCCGCCGGCGCCCTGGTGGTGGCCCTGTTCTGGATGCCACTGCCGGCCGCGCCACTGTCGGTGTCTCAGGCCCCGCTGATGGACGATCGCTGGCAGCGGTTCTATGGCTGGTTGAACGCGCTGCTGCTGGCGGCCATGGCGGTGGCGGCGGCGATCGCCCCACGCTGGGCCGCGGGTGATCCGGCCTATCCAGGCTTTGCTGCTGCCCTGTCCCGCTCAGGTCTGCCCTTGATCTTTGCGGCGCTGCTCGCGGCTGCCGCCCTGGCGATGGTGGTTCGGCTCAGCCGCGGCGGGCCGCCGCAGGCTCTGTGGCTTCCGAATCTGGCGGCCTTCGCCGGGGTGCTGCTGCTGGTCGTTCCCGGACTGGCCCCCCTGATGGAGCGCGAACGGCAACAGCCCGTGCGGGAGGTGGCCGCCCTGGCCGGCCAGTGGATCCGCCCCGGCGAACCGCTGCTGGTGGTGGGCTACAAGCGCTACAGCGTCGTGTTCTACAGCGGCCATCCGGCCCGGTTCTTCGACAGCGCCGCCAGCGCCGAGGAGGAGCTCAGGGCTGAGACCAAGCCGGGGACACCGCTGCCGCCATCGGTTCTGGTGGTGGGAGAGGAGCGCAAGCTGCGGGAGTTTTCCCTGCCGCCTGAGCGGATCGAGCAGCTGGCCAGCCGCGGCAGCCAGGCTCTCTGGCGGCTCCGATTCGCCCCCCCCCAGGGCGCAGAATCAAGGCCATGAAGCGTGCGCTGTCCCTCCAGCTGTTGGGAGGGCTGAAGGACTGGATGCGGCTGTTCGGCCCCTGGCGCCTGCTGGCCTGCCTGGCGGCCCTGGCACTGGTGCTGCTGATCGCGCTGACGGTGGTGCCCCTCGAGCTTCCCCCCCTCGACAACGCTCTGCTCAGTTGGCTTGGTCAGGTGATCCCCGTCGGCATGGGCCGTTGGCTGGTGAGGGTCTACAAGGTGAGCGGCATTCAGTTCACCGCCGTGCTGGTGACGGCAGCCCTGATCTACCTGGGGTGGAAGCGTTGGTGGAATGAGCTGCGCTGGCTGGTGGTGGGCACCGGTGGCATCCTGTTGATCGTCGACCGCTGGCTCAAGCCGCTCTTCGATCGCCACCGCCCTGAGGACAAGCTGGTGCAGGCCTTCGGCCGCAGTTTCCCCAGCGGCCATGCCGCCGGTGCGGTGGTGTTCTATTTCCTGATGTGCGCCATCCTTGTGGCCCGCTATCCCCAGCTGCGGCGCCCCCTCTACCTGGGTTCGGCCCTCTGGGTCGCTGTGATCTGGCTGAGCACGCTCTATTGCCGGGTGCATTGGCCCACCGACATCGTTGCGGGTGCTTGCGTGGGCTTCATCTGGCTCAGCCTCTGCTCGGTGAGTCTCCGCTTCTTTGGGGCCCGACAGACTGACTGTTCCCTGGGCCGATCCTCTTGAGCACGTCTGCCTCGCTTCCGTCGCTGATGGCCCTGCGCGGCTTGCGCACTGCCCCCACCCTGGGAGCCACCGAGCGCCAGGGGCTGCGCGCTGAACTCGACGAAAAGCTGGCGGCCTGCGAGTGGTTCACCATCGGAGTGATGGCCGCCGATGGCGCCACCGCCATCGCCGCCCTGCGCCAACTTGAGCGTCAACACGGCTGGTCTCCCCTTGAGGCCGATCCAAGCGAGGCGGCTGGGACCCCCAGCGGTGGTGTGTTCCTCAAGGGAAACCAGAACACCGGCCGCTTTCGCCTGCGCCAGGAAGCCGGGCTCGGCCTGGGAGTGTTGATCAGCGGGCACAGCTCCGTGGCGCCTGAGGCCGAGGACACCTGGGGCCCCTTCCCTCTGGATTTCTTCGCCTGATCTCAGGACCGGTCAGTCCCTAGGCTGGACGGCTGTGTCGGGCAGTCGCTGCCGGGTTGAGGTTGATCTGATGGCTGGCTCCATGTTGCGCATCGCCTCTCGCCGCAGTCAGCTGGCGATGGTGCAGACCCACTGGGTGCGTGATGAGCTGGCCAGGACCCATGGGGGCCTGGAGATCAGCATCGAAGCGATGGCCACCCAAGGGGACAAGATCCTCGATGTGGCCCTGGCCAAGATCGGTGACAAGGGCCTGTTCACCAAGGAGCTGGAGGCCCAGATGCTTCTGGATCGAGCGGACATCGCCGTTCACAGCCTCAAGGACCTGCCCACGAACCTGCCGGAGGGCCTGATCCTTGGCTGCATCACCGAACGGGAGGATCCCGCCGATGCCCTGGTGGTGCATGAACGCCATCGGGACAAGACCCTGGCCACCCTGCCGGCCGGCAGTGTGGTGGGCACCAGCTCGCTCAGGCGGCTGGCTCAGTTGCGCCATCACTACCCCCAGCTCGCCTTCAAGGACGTGCGCGGCAACGTGATCACCCGTCTGGAGAAGCTGGATGCGGGCGACTACGACTGCCTGATCCTGGCGGCGGCGGGCCTGGGCCGCCTCGGACTGGGCCATCGCATCCATGAACTGATTGACCCAGCCGTTTCGCTCCATGCGGTGGGCCAGGGGGCCCTGGGTATCGAGTGCCGCGAGGGTGATGACACGGTGCTCGAGTGCATCAAAGTGCTGGAGCACCTGCCCACGGCCAGGCGTTGCCTGGCGGAGCGGGCCTTCCTGCGCGAACTGGAGGGGGGCTGTCAGGTGCCGATCGGGGTGAACACGCGCTTCGAGGGCGAGGACCTGGTGCTCACCGGCATGGTGGCCAGCCTCGATGGTCTGCGCCTGATTCGCGACGAGGCCCGCGGCCCCCAGGACGACCCGGAGGCCATCGGGATTTCGCTGGCCCATGCCCTTAAGCGCCAGGGGGCAGGAGCGATCCTGGAGGAGATCTTTGCAATCGTCCGACCCGAGGCCTGAGCTCGTCACCGCCCCCTCCCTTCCAGCTGCGGCAATGGAGCCGGAGCCGGAGCTTGAGGGTGAGTCCCTGACGTTGCCGTTCCAGTGGAGTCTGCTGGCCTGGGCGGCCCTGGTGGGGGTGCTCACCGGTGCTGCGGTGGTGGGCTTTCACGAACTGCTCGGCTTCATCAACAATGTCCTGTTCGGCCCGGTGGTCGATCTGTTGCTGGGCATCGCCGGGCACCCGGAGCCTCCGCCACCGCTGCCCGTAGAGGTTCTGGTGCCCCTTGACAACGGCACCCCGCTCAAGGCCCTGCTGCAACTTGGTTTGGGTGGCCTGGGGTTGTTGCCGCCACCACCGCCACCACCGGAACCGCTGCCGCTGCCGCCGCCGCTGCCGGTTGGGCCGCTGGCTTGGCTGGCCCTTTGGCCGGTGGTGGTGGTGCCGATGATCGGCGGCCTGGGGGTGGGGTTGCTCAGGCAGGTGGGCGGCAACCTGGGTCCGAGCCTGCCCAGCTTGATGGCCATGGCCGACGGGGCGGTGAAGGCCGCCCCACGTCTGCCGCTGCTGCGGCTGGTGGCGGCCTCCTTGAGCCTGGGCAGTGGCGCCTCCCTCGGGCCGGAGGGTCCGAGCGTGGAAAGCGGCGGAAATCTGGGTTTATGGGTGGGCCTCAAGGGAGCCTTGGCGCCCCAGTCCCAGAAGGCCCTGGTGGCCGCGGGGGTGGCGGCGGGCCTTGCGGCCGGGTTCAAGGCTCCGATCGCCGGCGTGTTCTTCGCCTTCGAGGGCTCCTACAGCTCGATTCCCGGGCGCCCCAGCCTGCGCGCCGTGCTGGTGGCGGCCATTGCCAGCACCCTGGTCACCCAGCTGGCCCTGGGGGACGATCCGATCTTCCGTCTGCCCTCCTATGAGGTGCGTTCACTGCTGGAGTTGCCCCTCTACCTGGGTTTGGGGGTGGTGGCCAGCCTGATGTCCTGGGCCCTGGTGAGCCTGCTGGCGGCCGGCCGCAGCGAGCGGGTTCAGCGCCATCTGGGCCGACTGCCGGGCTGGCTGATCACCACCCTGGGGGGCCTCGGGGTGGGGCTGATGGCCCTCGGCTTCCCCCAGGTGCTGGGGGTGGGCTACGACACGATCGAAGCGCTGCTGGGCAACCAGGGAGGGGTGGCCCTGACCACCCTGTTGGCGTTGCTGGTCGTCAAGCTGCTGGCCACGGGTCTCAGCAACGCCACCGGATTCGTCGGCGGCGGTTTTGCCCCCTCCCTCTTTCTCGGGGCGGTTCTGGGCAATTGCTACGGCCAGATCCTCGGTGACAGCGGCCTGCATCTGCCGGTGGCCGAACCTCCGGCCTACGCGATGGTGGGCATGGCCGCGGTGCTGGCGGGCAGCGCCCGGGCCCCGCTCACTGCCCTGCTGCTGCTGTTCGAGCTCACCCGCGACATTCGGATCGTGCTCCCCTTGATGGCGGCCGCAGGTCTGAGCGCCCTGCTGGTCGAGCGCTGGCAGGGTCTGGTGGATCCAGGTCTGCTCGGCCCCGATCCGGTGGAGCAGGAGCGCCGACGGAAGCTGCGTGCCCTGCCCGTGCAGGAGGCCTTCGATCCAGAGGCTCCACTGGTGCTCGCCGCAGACACCCCCGCCCGGGAAGCCCTCGCTCAATTGGTGGCGGCCCATGGCCATTGCCTGATCGTCGAACGCGATGACCAGGTGATCGCTCTGGTGACCTTGATTGATCTGCAGCTGGGACTCAGCAGCGACAAGGGTGAACTGAGCGTCGAGGAGTGCCGCCGCTCCGACCTGGTGTGGCTGAGCGAGGAGGCCAACCTGGCCCAGTTGGAGGATCAACTGCTCCCCAATGATCTGAGACAGTTGCCGGTCTTTGCCCTCCAGCACGCGCCCCAGCGTTCGCCCTTGCCCCATGGGCTGCCGACTCTGGGTCTACCCCTGGCCGATCTCAAGGGAATGGCCAGCCGCGATGGCATGGCCCGGGCGATCGCCCGACGGGTGATCGCAAGATCAGAGCTTCAGGCCTTGCCGCTGCCCAGCTGATCGATCATCACGGTGGCCACCGGATCAACGGCGCAGAGCAATTCCAGCAGCCGATCTCGATCGACCCGTGAGAGTTCGCCGTCTTCGCCCCACTTGAGGCTGGTGCTCACCACCGAATGGACCTGGGGCCGCGGGATGTCTTGATTCATGCGCGGACTCCCGCGTTGCTGGTGGAGGAGGTGGACAAGAAAAAAAGGGTCGCTGAGGACCCCCTAGATGCTGAGAATGTAGCGAGCTGAAGGGCTTCTGATCAGGGCTGGACGCAGCTTTGGGGGCTGCCTGCCACTGATTTGCAGATTTGCTTCAGGGTTTGACCACCACGGGCGTGCCGATCTCCACCTGGTCGAACAGCACCCTCACGTGCTCGTTCTTCATGCGCACACAGCCATGACTGACGGCCGCGCGGGCGTCCACCCACCAGGGCCAGGGGGTGCCGTGGATGCCGAAATCGTTCTTGCCCTTGGAGTGGAAACCCATCCAGCGATCACCCAGGGGACCGGAGGGTCCGGTGGTGTGGTTGATCTTGCCGCTGCTGGTGCTCTGGTACTTGGGGTTGAGAACCTTGTTCTGCACCTTGAACGTCCCCGTGGGGGTGGGCGTTTCCGGGGCGCCGATCACCACCGGCCAGCTGCCCACCAGCTTGCCGTCGTTCTTGAGGCTGATCTCCCGGCGACCCAGGGAAAGAATGATCACCTTGGTGCTGGTGACGGCCGCCACGGGCGGGTTGGCCCTGGGGGGCACCGTTGCCGGGATGGGCGCCGTTGATGGCGGCGCAATGGCGGGGGGGGCCTCTGCAGGTGCCAGAGCAGGTGCCAGTGCCGAGGCGGTGGCCGGCTCGGCGGCCCGCAGGGGGATCGCCATGAAGGCCCCCGCGGTGAGGCAGGCGGCGGTGGCGCCGAGGCCCAGAGCGATGGCGCGGGGTTGGAGGGGGGAGAAGGTCATCCGTTCACCAGCTGGGGGTCAATCAATTCGAGGTAGCGGTTTTCGCAGTCTTTGATGATTTTGACAGCCTCCGCAAGGCCGAAGAAGCCGTTGACCTTGCAGGTGCCGGGCTTTTTGAGGTCCTTGTAGTGCTCCCAGTAGTAGGTGGTTTCCTTGATCCAGTGCTCGCCGAGTTGCTCGTAGCTGCTGATGTGATCGACGCGTTTGTCATCGGCCAGCACTGCGATCACCTTGTCGTCCACCTCGCCGCCATCGTCGAATTTCATGATGCCGATGATCCGGGCTTCCACCAGGCTTCCGGGCACCAGCGGTTCGGTGACGTTGACGATCTCGATGTCCAGGGGATCGCCGTCCTCGTCCCAGGTGCGGGGAATGCAGCCATAGGCGAAGGGGTAGGCGAGGGAAGAAAACCCCACCCGATCGAGCTTCAGCTGGCCCGTCTCGGTAATCAGTTCGTACTTGTTGATCGTGTTGGAGTTGAGCTCCACGATCGCGTTCAGGCGAGCGGCCGCTTCATCGGCAAAGGCCGGCAGCACGTGCAGGAGGTTGAGCTGGAAGCGGCTGGGGGGATGATCGATATTGGCCATGAAGGAATGCGGTTCGGGCGCCGGCCGGCATCCTACGGAGCCTGGGGCTGGGCCCTCAGGCGGCCTCCAGCCGTTCCAGCTTGTCTTCGAGGTAGGCCAGGAACGGATCGGCGCTCAATGCTTGGCCACTCACCCGCTCCACCAGCTCTGCGCCATCGAGGCTGCGGCCCAGGGGATGAACCTGCTCCCGTAACCAGCCCAGCAACACCGGCTCCTCGCCGGCGGCCACCCGGGCCTCGATCGGCCCCAGGTCGCCCTCCATCGACGCGCTGAGCTGGGCGGAGATCAGATGCCCCAGCAGATAGGAGGGGAAGTAGCCGAACAGCCCTTCGCTCCAGTGAACGTCCTGCAGGCAGCCTTCGCCGTCGCCCGTTGGGGTGAGCCCCAGCAGCTCCTGCATCAGCCGGTTCCATTCGCTGGGCAGGGCCTCCACGGGCAGGTCGCCCTCCACCAGGGCCAGCTCCAGCTCGTAGCGCAGCAGGATGTGCAGGCCGTAGCTGAGTTCGTCGGCCTCGACGCGGTTGAGACCGGCCTTGAGCGGGTTCAGGGCGTGCCAGAAGCCGGCGCTTGATCCCCAGGGGTCGGCCCCCAGCGCAGCCGCAAAGCGCGGATGCCATCGCCGCGCAAAGGCTTCGCTGCGGGCCACCCGGCATTCCCAGAAGAGCGATTGGCTCTCATGCACGCCCATGGAGGTGGCATCCCCCAGGGGCCAGGCGAACCACTGGTCGGCGCGGCGGGGTAGCCCCTGCTCATAGAGGGAGTGGCCCCATTCATGGGCGGTGGCCAGGAAGGCGGAATAGGGCGAACCGGGCACGATCCGGGTGGTGAGCCGGAAATCCGAGGGCCCCAGGGTGCAGGAAAAGGGATGGGGCGAGCGGGCCAGGGCGGCGATGCGTCCGTCGAAACCCCAGTCCTGCAAAAGGGTCTGACAGAGTTCGAGCTGAATCGCCTCGGGCAGTTCCACCGGCGCTCGCCCCCCCTTCCCATTCGGCAGGCGCCCCCGGACCCGCTCCAACAGGGCTGGAAGACGTTGGCGCAGGGGCGTGAACAGGGCGTTCAGCCGTGGCTTGCTGATCTCCGGCTCGAACGGCTGGGCCAGGGTTTCCCAACTGCTGCGGGGCTGCCCATCAGGAGCTGATTCACCCACCGCCAGCTGGGCGGCCTGTTCGCGGCGCAGGCTGATCAGTTCTGTGAGGGCGGGAGCGAAGAGCGCGAAATCGGAGCGCGAACGCGCTTCCTGCCAGAGGCTGTACCCCCGTGACTGGGCTTCCACCAGGCGGCCCACCAGGGCCGGGTCCTGGTTCCGCTGGCGCCGCAGGTCCTGGCGCAGCAACGTCAGGTTGCGGGGCCAGAGCGGATCGGTGGCTTCAGCGGCCGCTGGATCGGCCTGGTGCGCGCGCTCCAGTTCCTGGGCCGCGGCTTCGATCAGCTCGGCGTAGGCGTCGCTGCTCTGGCGGCCATGGAGCTGGCGGGCCAGCAGGGCCAGTTGCTCGCCTCGCCAGTCGGCCCCAGCAGAGGGCATCAGGGTGTTCTGGTCGAAATAGAGCGTGCTCTGGATGCTCCCCAGCAGCCGGGTGCCATGAAGATGGGAGCGGAGTTGGTCGATGGCCTTGCCCATGGCGCTCAACCTGCCACGGCCGCAGCTCGCCCGGGGTTCCAGGCGAGCGGCTGGTTTCGCCATTGCCCTGGCCACGGCGATTCAGACTCTGGCGCCCAGCCCCCTGGCCGCGTCGCCCCTGCAGCCCACGGCCCAGGAGCTGGGGGGCTTCGCCATGGCGCGGGCGCTGACCCTCTGCTATTCCACGCGGCTGGCCATGGGGCTGAACCGCTCCCGCAGCCTGGCGCGGGAGATTCTCATCAAGACGGGTTTTGATCCCGATGGGGCCTGGGTGGTGGTGGCACCCTCCACCGAGAGCCTCGCCGACGACCTCTACAAGGGTCTCAATGCGACCTGCGAGATCAGCGACGTCTACGTGCAGGAGGCCTCGAAACGGGCGGCCGAAACGTTCAAGCCCTGAAGTCCCAGTGCAGTTCCATGGCCACCGCGCCCTCGAGGCTGCGCTTCACCGGACAGCCCTCGCCGGCCAACCGCAGCCGCCGCTGGGCTTCGGCGTCCAACTCCCCTGGCACCGTGATCCAGACCCTGAGGGTTTCGATCCGGCGGACGCCGGCGCTGGTCATGATTTTTTCCACCCGGGCCGTGCTGCCGTCGATGCTCCAGCCGTGGCGGTCGGCGGTGAGGCCCATGATCGTGAGGATGCAGGTGGCCAGGGCCGTGGCCACCAGATCGGTGGGGGAGAAGCGCTCCCCCTTGCCCTGGTTGTCGGTGGGGGCATCGGTCTCCAGCTCACTGCCGGATGGACCGTGAAGGGCGTGGCAGCGGAGCTGGCCGTCGTAGTGGCAGGCGATCGTGGTCATGGGTCCGGTGGCGAACCCATAGGCTGACATCAGGCGTCGACTAGGCCTGATGTGTTGCTGACCTCGCCTGATGCCCCCGTGATCGGCCTGGCGAAGGCGATTCAGCTTTCGGTGGCACCGGTGTTCCTGCTCACGGGCATCTCCGGACTGCTGGGGGTGCTCAGCAATCGCCTCGCCCGCATCATCGACCGGGCCAACGTGCTCCAGGAGACCGGTGAGCACAGCGATGTGTCGGGCAGCCGGCGGCTGCGGCTGGAGCTGGGGGTGCAGAAGCAGCGGATCCGACTGATCAATGGGGCGATCACCTGCTGCACGGTCACGGCGCTGCTGGTGTCGCTGGTGGTGGCGGTGGTGTTCATCAGTGCGGTGGCCTCGATCGATCTGGCGCCGATCGTCGTGCCCCTGTTCGTGGTGGCGATGCTGTCGTTGATGGGCGCCCTGCTGCAGCTGCTGCGGGAGGTGCAGTTGGCCACTAACCAGGTCAACCGCCGCTTCTGAGTGGGCCGTTCCTTCTGAGTGGGCCGTTCAGTGCACCTGGCTCTGGTCCGCTTCGATGCGATCGAAGATGTTCTGGATCAGGCGCCGGCCGGTGCGCGCCACCGCCGCACCCCAACGCTGCTGCCCGTCGCGCAGGCGGTCGGCCCCGCCCGGCCCCAGGGCGCCGCGCAGGTAGTCGTGGTCTTCCTCGAGCCAACGCTCCAGAGCCCCAGCGCCCACCTCCACGTGGAACTGCAGCCCCCAGGCGTGCTGCCCGAGCCGGAAGAACTGCTCCGGGCAGTGGAGGCTGGAGCCCAGCAGGGTGGCCCCGGGCGGCAGCTGGATGCGGTCGCCGTGCCAGTGCAGCACCAGTTCGCTGGCGGCCAGTCCGTCGAGCACGGGCTCCTCCGTGGTGTCCGCCAGCCAGTGGACGGCCCCCCAGCCCACCTCCCGCAGCGGCAGCGGCGGATCGCCGGCGGTGAGCGGCACCACGCCGCCGCCGGCGGCATGGGCCAGCAACTGGGCGCCCAGGCAGATGCCGAGCACCGGTTGACGGGCGGCCAGACGGGTGGCGATCAAGTTGGATTCCCCAGCCAGCCAGGCGAAGGCCGGATCCGCCAGGTCGCCTACCCCCATCGATCCACCCAACACCACCAGCAGCGATGGATCGTCGTGGTTGGTGGTGGGCAGGGGCTCGCCCCGGTCGTGGCGCACGACGCTGATCTCCCAGCCCCGGTCGGCCGCGCAGCCGGCGATCAATTCGGGCCCTTCCCGATCGAGATGTTGCAGGATCTGGAGTTTCATTTGCGGCGGCAGTAGCGCCCTCCGACGTTCATCCAGCCCGGGAGGCAGGCCTTGCCGTGGGTCGGCGTGACGGTATAGGTCATCAGGCCCAGGGTGGAACATCTGCCGTTGAGCATGTCGACGTAGCCCAGGGGGCAGATGTTGCCCAGCTTGGGCACCACCCTCTGGGCCATCGCCGGGGTGGTCATCGCCGTCAGGGCCAGGGCGCCCAGCAGGGGCAAGGCGCGGTGCGCCATGGAGAACAGCTCAGCTGAGCCAAGCGTAAGCAGACTTCTGGGCGTCGCCGTCTTGGCCGACCACAGCTTGATGGAGAGGGCGTCGCGCAGCATGGTGTGGTTGCTCTGAGGCATGGGGGCTATGGACGAGCTCACGGCTGAACTTGCTGCCCTGCGGGGCGAGATCAGTGCCTTGCGCCAGGTGCTCGCAGCCCTTCTTCCGTTACTGGCTCCCCAGTTGGAGTCGCCAGCTTCTGGAGTGCCGAACACACCCGGAGATCCCCCGGCTGCACCCCCGGCTCCACCGGCCACCCCGACCACCACGCTGCTGGCCCGCCGCAATGCCCAGCGGCTCAACGACGAGGTGCTCCGCCGCACCGCCGCTGGCCTCGATCCCGAGGGCGACACCGAGGTCGATCTGCTGATCGATCGTCTCCATGATCTGGTGGACCCCCTTTGACCCCAACAACCATGGCGGCCCAACCCCTGAGCGCTGAAGTGATCGCCGACCTGCCCCAGACCCTGCCGCTCTGGAGCGTGGTGGAGGGCAAGCTGCACCGGGAATGGCGCTTTGCTTCGTTTGTTGAGGCGTTCGGCTTCATCTGCCGCGTGGCCCTGCTGGCGGAGTCGCTCCACCACCACCCGGAACTGTTCAACGTCTATGGGCGCGTGGTGATCGAGCTCACCACCCATGACACGGGCGGTCTCTCCAACCTCGATGTGGCCCTGGCCGAGCAGATCAATGCGCTCGAAGCGACGCCGCCCCAGCGCTGAGCGCTCCCCAGATCGCCATCAACAGCTGCGCTGGGTCATCACCGGCCTGGTGCTCCAAAGCATGGGCCCGTTCCTCGACCTCCAGCTGTTCGGCCCATGCCGCCTGCTGGCGGGCGATCGCCAGGTCCGCGTCGCTGGGGTCGTCATCGCTGCGCTGGCGCTGCTCCAGCCGCGCCGCCAGCTGCGCCTCGGAGGCTTGCAGATCGAGGATCAGCCAGGGTGTGCTTCGCTCGGCGGCGATCTGAATCGCCCGCTGCCGGCTGGCCTGGCCCAGGTGGGTGGCATCCAGCAGCACGGTGCGGCCTTGCTCCAGGCTGCGCCGGGCCGCCGCCAGCAACGCTGCTTCGGTGCGAGCGTTCGCTTCGCTCGAGTAGAGCTGATCGCGCTGCGCCGCCGTGGGCCGTTGCAGAGGCGTAAAGCCATGCTCCTGTTTGCGGATCACATCGCTGCGGTGGTGGTCCGCCAGCAGCCAGGGGGCAAGTTGCCTGGCCAGGTGACTCTTGCCCGAACCCGAGCGGCCCCGCAGCAGGATCAGGGCCGGCGGCCCCGGGTGGGCGTAGGCCAGGGCCAGGCTGAGGTGTTGCCGAGCCGAGACCGCCGCCTGCTTTCGCTGCTTGGCCGGCAGCTCCGTTTCGGCCGTGGACACCGCCGCCACCTTGGCGCGCACGTGGGCCCGATAGGCGCCAAACAACGCCAGCAGCTCCTGATCGATCGGCCGGCCATACCCCTCCAGCAACGCGGGCACCAGATCACCATGGCCACGGGCCTGGAGCTCCATCACCAGGAAGGCCAGATCGGAGAGTCCATCCAGATGCCGCAGGGCCGGGTTGAATTCAACGCAATCGACGATCGACAACTTCGGCGGTTCATCAGCCCCTGGGCTGTCCTCAAGCACCACGTGCTCCAGGCGCAGATCGCCGTGGCCGTCCACCCCCCAGCCGGCGGCGATCCGCCGCACCAGCTCCCGCCGCTGCCCCCTCAAGCGCCGCGCCAGGGTCCGCTCCAGCAGCATGTGCACCGGCGAGGGAAACAGTCCCGGGCAGAAGCTGGCCGTGGCGCGCAGGTTGCCGTGCAGCACCCGGGCGAAGGCACGGGCCATGGGGCGGGGGGCCGCGTCCACCAGGGGATGCTCCCGATGGAAGCGCTCGATCCGCTCACCCAGCCGTCGCAGGTCCACGGCTCCGGCCCGGCCGCTGGCGAGCCGGGCTTCAAGGGTGTCGGTGGCGGCGAAGCGACGCATCACCACCACCGGCTCCCGGCCGGGGCCCAGCCGCGCCACCCGCAGGTAGAGGTCGCTGGCCAGGCGGCGGTTGAGCCGCAATTCCTCCTGGCACCAGTGCAGGCGCCGCTCGGGCGTGGAGTAATCAAGCAGGCCCCAGAGCGCCAGGGGCTTCTTGCGCTTGAAGGCGTGCCGCGGGGTGAGGGTGACGACGCTGATGTGGGTCTGGATCACCTCCCGGGGCCTGGTCTGCGCCGTCACCGGCTCAAACCAGGGCGGGCAGCCGGGCCGGTTCGGCCGCATCGAAGCGCAAGCGCTCGTTTTCCACCTTGACCTGAATCACGCTGCCCTCGGGGAAGGTGCCGGCCAAAATGGCCTTGGCGATCGGCGTTTCCAGTTCGCGCTGGATCGCGCGCTTCAGGGGCCGGGCTCCATACACGGGGTCGTAGCCCACGTTGGCGAGCCAATCGAGGGCGGCCTCCTCCAGTTCGAGCCCCAGCTTGCGGCTCTCCATCCGCCCCAGGAGGCGCTTCACCTGCAGCTCCACGATCTGGCGCAGTTCATCGCTGCGCAGGCTGTGGAAGATGATCGATTCATCGAGGCGGTTGAGGAACTCGGGCCGGAAGTGGCCGCGCAGGGCTTCGTTCACGCGTTTCTCCATCTCGCCGTGGCGGGCGGGATCGCCGGCCAGATCGAGGATCGAGGCACTGCCGATGTTGCTGGTGAGGATCAGCACGGTGTTGGTGAAATCCACCGTGCGTCCCTGGCCATCGGTGACGCGGCCGTCATCGAGCACCTGCAGCAGCACATTGAACACATCCGGGTGGGCCTTTTCCACCTCATCGAACAGGATCACGGCGTACGGGCGCCGCCGCACCGCCTCGGTGAGCTGGCCGCCTTCCTCGTAGCCCACGTAGCCCGGAGGGGCGCCGATCAGGCGACTGACGGCGTGCTTCTCCATGTATTCGGACATGTCGATACGCACCATCGCTTCTTCGGAATCGAACAGCTGGGCGGCCAGGGCCTTGGAGAGTTCCGTCTTGCCCACGCCGGTGGGCCCGAGGAACAGGAAGCTGGCGATCGGCCGGTTGGGGTCGCTCAGGCCGGCGCGGGAGCGCTGGATCGCATCGGCCACCGCCGTCACCGCCTGACCCTGGCCGATCACCCGCTGGTGCAGGTCAGCTTCCAGGTGGAGCAGTTTCTCCATCTCCGACTGCACCAGCCGGGCCACGGGGATGCCGGTCCACTTGGCGATCACCTCGGCGATGTCTTCCTCGGTGACCTCCTCACGCAGCAGGGATTTCTCACCGTCGCCCGCATTCAGTTCGACCTCCTTGGCGCCCAGCTTCTTGTTGAGTTCGGCCAGGGTGCCGTATTCGAGCTCCGCGGCCTTGTTGAGGTCGTAGCTGCGCTTGGCCTGGTCGATCTGCAGCTGCACCTGCTCGATCTCTTCTTTAATCGCTGAGAGCTCATCAATCGAGCCTTTCTCCTTCTGCCACTGGGCATTGAGGCTGCTCTGCTGCTCCCCCAACTCAGCGAGTTCCCGCTCGATCCGCTCCAGCCGGTCCTTGCTGGCGGGATCGGATTCACGGCCGAGCGAGAGCTTCTCCATCTCCAGCTGCAGGATGCGGCGATCGAGTTCATCGATCTCCTCGGGCTTGGAGGTGATCACCATCTTCAGCCGCGCGGCCGATTCATCCATCAGATCGATCGCTTTATCGGGCAAGAAGCGATCGGCGATGTAACGGCTGGAGAGCACGGCGGCGGCCACTAAGGCGTTGTCGGCGATGCGCACGCCGTGGTGCACCTCGTAGCGCTCCTTGAGGCCGCGCAGGATCGAGATCGTGTCTTCCACCGTGGGCTGATCCACGAACACCTGCTGGAAGCGGCGCTCCAGGGCCGGATCCTTTTCGATGTGCTGGCGGTGCTCATCGAGGGTGGTGGCACCGATGCAGCGCAGTTCGCCCCGGGCCAGCATCGGCTTGAGCAGATTGCTGGCATCCATGGAGCCGCCGGTGGCGCCGGCCCCCACCACGGTGTGGATCTCATCGATGAAGAGCACGATCTGGCCCTCGCTGGAGGTGACCTCCTTGAGCACCGCCTTGAGCCGCTCTTCGAACTCGCCGCGGTACTTGGCGCCGGCGATCAGGGCCCCCATGTCCAGGGAGATCAGCTGACGGTTCTGCAGGGCCGAAGGCACATCGCCGTTGACGATGCGCTGGGCCAGGCCCTCCACGATCGCCGTCTTGCCCACGCCCGGTTCACCGATCAAGACCGGGTTGTTCTTGGTGCGGCGCGAGAGAATCTGGATCGTGCGCCGGATTTCCTCGTCGCGGCCAATCACGGGGTCGAGCTTGCCGTCGCGGGCCGCCTTGGTGAGATCGCGGCCGTATTTCTCGAGGGATTCGTAGGTGCCCTCGGGGTTCTGGTCGGTCACCTTCTGGCTGCCACGCACGGTTTCGATCGCTGCGCGCAGTTTGGTCGCATCGCTGCCGGCCTGGGAGAGCAGCTGGCGTCCGCAGCGCTGATCGCTGGCCAGGGCCAGCAGCAGGTGTTCGATCGAGATGTAGCTGTCACCGAAACTGGTCTTGAGGCCATCGGCACTATCAAGCGTGGCGTTGAGCGCCTTGCCCATGTACACGTTCTCGGCCGGCGTGCTCAGGCTGGGTTGGCCATTGATGAACGCCTCCACCCGGCCCGAGAGGTCCTGGGGATCCACCCCGGCCTTGTCGAGGATCCTGGCGGCCAGGCCGTCCTGGCCAAGAAGTGCCGCCAGCAGATGTTCGGTCTCCATCTGCTGCTGGCGTTTCTGCTGGGCCAGCTGTTGGGCCGCGACGATCGCGCCCCAGGCCTTTTCCGTGAACAGTTCGGCGGTGGGATGCATGGGGGCAACTCCAGCGATTCAGCACTACTTGAACGCTATGGGGAACGGCCCCCTTCACAGGTTGGGCAGACCGCATCGAAATAGCGGGGGAACCGGCCTTCTCGGTTCAGCCCTCCAGGCCCCGATCGCGGCCTGGCCCCCTGGGGAATCCGATGGTTTCTGATGCTGGCCCTGGCGACGTTCGCTCAGAGGTTGAGGCCCTTGGGGTTGGGACAGAGCTTGGTGGGGCAACCGTCGGGCCCGTAGACCGCATCGGCGGGCGAGAGGCAACCGGCCGCGTTTTTCAGCGGCACTTCACTGGGTTTGAGGCGCTTGGGCTGCAGGTAGGGGGCATCAACGGGCACCAGCAGGGGGCAACTCTTGGCGTAGCGCTCGGGAAGCAGCGACTGGGCCTGGGCCGCACCCGCCATGAGCACCAAGGCGCTCATCAGCGCGGCCTGGTGCAGGTGGGGAGTCAGGGTCACGGGATCGGCGGCGCTGCCCTTAGTCTGCCGTCTCGAGCTGCGTTGGCCGCAGGCAATGGGCACGCCTTACCCCGTGGAACTGGTGCAGCGCCTTGGGGTTGAGGCTCGCCAGCTTGAGGCCACCAGCCGCGATCTGGAGCGAAATTGCTGGAGGGTCGCCCACCGCCATGTGCATGGGGTGCTTCCCAGCGAATACGACATCCGCGAGGTGCCCGAGGAGCTCTTCCTGGCGGTGCTGGAGTGGTCGAGGGCCTCAGGCGGGACGGACGAAGGGCTGACCCCATGAAAAGCCCCCCTGCCATCGACAAGGGGGCTTTGGGGAACAGGCCTCAATCAGGCCCAGCCTTTACCGGCCTGGGCTTCCACGTAGGCCGCCACATCAGCGATGTCCTCGGGGCTCAGCTTGCCGCCGAAGGCGGGCATGGCGTTCTTGCCGTTGGCGATCTGGTAGCCGATGGCCTCTTCATGGCCAGCGGCGTAATTGGCGAGGTACGACTCCAGAGCACCTTGCTTGAGGGTGCGCTCGGCGTTCACCACGTTCCCGCCACCGATGTGGCAGGCGGCGCAGTTGGCGGAGAAGACCTGGGCGCCATGGGCGGCGTCGGCGGCGAAACTCGGAGCTGCACCGAGAACCAGCGCGAGACAGAGGGCGAAAAGGGACAGAAGACGGCGCATCGATGCTCGTGCAACCGTCCAAAGTTAGAACTGCGGCGGCCCGACCAGCCGGTCGTTGCCGAGGGATCGAAACAGTTGTTGTGATTCCTTTCGGGGCTGGTGGCGTGAGGCGCCCCTCAGCGCCCACGGTGGGGCAAACCCGCCGTTTCAAACAGGGCCTCGAGGCTGGGTGCATGGCTCACCAGGCCGAAACGCTCCGGTGGACTGATCGTGTCGTGCACGAAATGGCGGTAGCGAAGCGAGAAGCGATCCCAGGGGGTCATCTCGATGCGCAGCAGCTTGATCAAACCCTCCACCAACCATGGGTTCAGATCGATGCCGAAGGGTGCCTGCCAGCTCCGGCGCCATCGCCCGAGGCTGGCCACGGTCTGATTCACCGTGACCGCTTCCTGGGCCAGCACCAGCCGGCGCATGGCACCCTGGCCTGGCTCCGGGTTGACCCCATGGGGGGTGGTGGCCAGGTGCACACACACCCGCGCGATGTCTTCGGCGTGGATGAAGTGGAAGCTGGCGTCGGTGCGCAGCCACTGGGCCAGCCACAGCCAGCGCACCGCCTCCTTCAGCCCGGCGGTGGCGTAGCTGGTGGGATGGGGATCGCCCGCCTGGATCGAGCCCCCGAACACCACCGTGGGGAAGACGGCGACGATCCGTTCCGCCAGACCGTGGCGTTCCAACTGACCGAGGCACTGGGCCTTGGTCTGGATGTACTCGGTGCCGTGCACCAGCGCCTCCGGCAGCAGCTTGAGCTGGCGATCGAGGATGCTCGCGGTCGAAAAATAAATCAATTGCTGCAGCCGCTGGGGATCCACCCGGCCCAGCAGCTCCTTGACGGCCACCACGTTCACCGCACGGGCGCGTTGGGGATCGCCCCAGGCCGTAGCGGTGTGGATGATCCGCTCGGCCGAGGCGATGGCGGCGGCGTGGGGTTCCTGATCGCGCAGGTCACCCACCAGCAGGGTGATGCGCGGATCATCCCTGGGCACCGTGGCCAGCTTGGCGGGATCCCGCAGCCAGAGCAGCAGATGGGCATCGCTGTGGCGGTAGAGCTGCTCGGCGATCGTCTGGCCGACGCAACCGGCTGCTCCTGTGATCAGGATCCGTTGCGGCCCGCCTGAGCCCGCAGCTGGAGCCGCCGCGCTCAAACGGCCGCTCCGCTCAGTTCATTCACAGATTTGCCGGCCTCGAAAAACACCCGGGCGTTCTCCTCGGGCGTGCCGGGCAGGATGCCGTGGCCGAGGTTGAGGATGTGGCGGCGCCCCCGGGCCTTGATCACGGTGTCGACAATCCGGGCGCGGATCGCCTCGGGGGTGCCGAACAGCAGGCCGGGATCCACATTGCCCTGGACGCCGAGGTGCTTAGGCAGCCGGGCACAGCCGTCGGCCATGTCCACGGTCCAGTCGAGCGAGATGAAGTCAACTCCTGTGGTAGCCATGCGCTCCAGCACGCCGGCGCTGCCGGAGATGTAGAGGATCAAAGGGGTGTCTGGGTGCTTGGCCTTGACCTGGTCGATCACCCGCTTCTGATAGGGGGCAGCGAAGACGTCGTAGTCGATCGGGCTCAGCTGGCCAGCCCAGGAATCGAACAGCTGCACCACCTGGGCACCGCTCTCGATCTGGTAGTTGACGTAGGTGGCAATCGATTCAGCCAGGTGGCCCAGCAGCTGGTGCAGCAGCGCCGGCTCACGGAATGCCATCGCCTTGATCACGGCGTAGTTCTTGCTGCTCTTGCCCTCCACCGCGTAGGCCGCCAGGGTCCAGGGGGCACCGACAAAGCCGAGCACAGCCGCCTCGTTGCCCACGCTCTGGCGCAGTCGCCCCAGCACCTCACCGACGAAGGGCACGGATTCGGCGGGGTCCAGGGGACGCAGGGCATCCACCTGGGCCTGGCTGCGCAGGGGGGGTTCGATGATCGGGCCCTTGCTCTCGATGATGTCGAAATCGATGCCGATGCCAGGCAGTGGCGTGAGGATGTCGGAGAACAGGATCACCCCATCGGGCCCGAAGGCCCGGAAGGGTTGCATCGAGATCTCATAGGAGAGATCGGGGTTCTCCGAACGCTCCCGGAAGCCCGGATGACGGTCACGCAGGTCGCGGTAGACCTTCATGTAACGGCCCGCCTGGCGCATCATCCACACCGGCGGACGCTCAACCTGCTCGCCTCGGGCGGCGCGCAGCAGCAGGGGGAGGGAGTCGACCATGGGGACGTGCGATGCCAGCGGGCAACCTACCTGAGGGGGCTGTCGGTTTCTGGGCCAGCGCCGGTGAGGCTCTGGCTGCGGCGATCGTCGCGGCGCAACACCAGAACGCTCAGGGGCGGCAGGCAGAGATCGAGGCTGTGCTCATAGCCGTGGATGCCCCATTCCTGGCTGTACTTGCCCCCCAGATTGCCCAGGTTGCTGCCGCCGTAGCGGCTGCTGTCGGTGTTGAAGGCCTCCTCATAGAAGCCTTCCATCGGCACCCCAATCCGGTAGTGGGAGTGGCTCTGGGGTGTGAAGTTACAGAGCACCACCACCCAGCGGCCGGTGGTGCTCTCCCGCCGCATGAAGCTGATCACGGAATGACGGTTGTCGTTGCAATCGATCCACTGGAACCCGTACTGATCGAAGTCGTCGCGCCAGAGGGCAGGCTCCTCCTTGTAGAAGCGGTTGAGGTCGTCGACCAGATGCTGAAGCCCCTGGTGGGGGCCGTGCTCCAGCAGTTCCCACTGCAGGTCACCCCAGACGTTCCATTCGCTGCGCTGGCCGAACTCCATGCCCATGAAGATCGTCTTCTTGCCCGGATGGGTCCACATGTAGGCGAGCAGGGCGCGCACGTTGGCAAATTTTTGCCAGTCGTCGCCAGGCATCTTGTGCAGGAGATGGCTCTTGCCATGCACCACTTCATCGTGGCTGAGGGCCAGCATGAAGTTCTCGGTGTAGGTGTACCAGATTGAGAAGGTGACGTTGTTCTGGTGGAACTGGCGGAACCAGGGATCGAGCTCGAAGTAATCGAGCATGTCGTGCATCCAGCCCATGTTCCACTTGAGGTTGAATCCCAGGCCGCCGATGGAGGTGGGCTGGGTGACCATTGGCCAGGTGGTGGATTCCTCGGCGATCGAAAGGGCTCCTGGGAAGTGCTCGAACAGCACGTGGTTCGCCTGCTGCAGGAAGCGCACCGCCTCGGTGTTCTCGCGGCCGCCATGCTCATTGGCGACCCATTCGCCATCGGGCCGCAGGTAGTCGCGGTAGAGCATCGAGGCCACCGCATCGACGCGGATGCCATCGATGTGGAACTGCTCAAACCAATAGACAAGATTGGCCACGAGGAAGTTGCGCACCTCGTTGCGGCTGTAATTGAAGATCAGCGTGCCCCATTCCTTGTGCTCGCCGATGCGCGGATCGGCGTGCTCATAGAGGTGCACGCCATCGAAGAAGGCCAGGCCATGGCTGTCCTTGGGGAAGTGGCCCGGCACCCAGTCGAGGATCACACCGATGCCTTCGGCGTGGGCGCGGTCGACGAAGGCGCGGAATTCGTCGGGGGTGCCGAAGCGGCTGGTGGGGGCGTACCAGCCGGTCACCTGATAGCCCCAGGAGCCATCGAAGGGGTGCTCGCTGATCGGCATCAGCTCGATGTGGGTGAAGCCCCGGGCCTTCACATAGGGAATGAGTTTGTCGGCCAGCTCGGGATAGGTGAGCAGGCGGGCACCGGGCTTGAGGTCGGCGGCGGGCACCACCGGCCGGGCGCGACCATCGGCCTCGATGAAGGGCGCATCGGCGGCGGCATGCATCCAGCTTCCCAGGTGCAGTTCGTAGACCGAAATCGGTTGATCGAGCGGATCGCGCTGGTCGCGCTCCTCCATCCAGCCGAAGTCGTTCCAGTTGTATCCCTCCAGGGAGGCGACCACCGAGCCTGTGCTGGGACGCACCTCGTGCTGGAAGCCATAGGGGTCGGCCTTCTGGTAACAGTGCCCCTCTGGGCTGCGGATTTCGTACTTGTAGACATCGCCAGGCTTGAGCCCCGGCACGAACAGTTCCCAGCAGCCCCCCAGTCGCTTTTGAAAGGGGTGATGGCGGCCGTCCCAGCCGTTGAGGTCACCGAGCAGCGCGACGCTGCGGGCATGGGGTGCCCACAGGCAGAACTGCACTCCGCTGATGCAATCGCGCTCGAGCGTATGGGCCCCCATGCGCCGCCAGATGTGGTGGTGGTTGCCCTCGCTGAACAGGTGGTGATCCACCTCGCCCATCCATTCCTGCCGGAACGCCCAGGGGTCGTGCTGCTCGTGCTCGATGCCACCGCGCCGCACCCAGATCCTGTAGCTGCTGCCGGGATCGGCCGCCAGAGCCGTTTCGAAGATCCAGGGATGGTGGGGGTTGTCCAGGGGCAGCCGCTGGCCTGCCAGCAGCAGTTCCACCCGTTCGGCCTCAGGCATCCAGACGCGCACCACCCAGGAACCATCAGCCAGGGGGTGGGGACCCAGGAGAGCGAACGGGTCATCGTGACGGCAGTCCGCCAGCCGCTGGGCGTCCTCCGCGATCGAATCGAGCCGGCTGAGGACCATGGAGTGAGGACTGTCGATGGTTGAGGTTAGGCGCCCTAGTGCCGCCTCACCGGGCGTCGTTCGGGAAATCAATCCCCACGATTCGGTTCCTGTCGTCGAAGATCACGAACAGGTTGTCGGTGAGCCGGGCAAAGCGGGTCGTGACCAGCACCAATTGCTGCTCACCGCCCGCGTGGGCCACCACGGTGCCTTTGATGTCCTTGAAGGCGCCCACCCGTCGCTCCAGTCCCTGCCAGCGGGCGGTGATCGTGGCTGGGGGCAACTCCTCCTGCAGACGCAGGGAGAGTCGGCTGCGGGCGGTCAGCACCTGCCCGGCGGCTACCTCCGCCACGAAGTTCCTGGCCAGGCTTTCGATCGGCAATTGGGAGCTGTCGAAGCGCCAGGCGATCAACTGCCCCATGGGATCGATCACCAGGGTCAGCGGCCGGCGCTGCTCTCCGGCGATCAGCTCGGCTTTGATCGTGCTGTCATCAGCGCCGCTTTCCACCTCCAGCACCCGAGCGCTCTGGAACGGGGCCAGCTGGTCGATCCGTGCCTGCACCGCCTGGGCGGTGGTGAATCGGCGCACCTCCGGGGCAAGGCTGGCGAAGAGGCGTTGGCCATTGCGCTGGCGCAGGGCCTCCAGCAAGGTTTCGGCCCGAGAGCGGGACTCCGCCACCCCCAGGGCCGATGGCCCGCCCTGGGCGGCCGCTGGAGCCGCCAGGGAAAGCAGCGCCGCCCCGCCGCCCAGGCTCAAGCCCAGGGCCAGGGCCAGGGCGGGACGCATCAACTGGGCGGGTCGGATCACGGCGGGGTCGTAACGAGTGGGGCCAGTGTGCCCGAGGCCATCGGCTCGAGGGCCAGCAGGGCTGAATCGAGCTGGAGCTGCAGGGTGATCACCCGGTGATCGGGACCGCAGGCGCCCAGCGGCCAGGCACCCGTGCCGGGGTTCACGCTGATCTGGGGCCAGGCGGCGGCCGCCAGCGACAGCCGCAGCCGATCGCCGGCCGCCAGGGTGGCCAGCAGGGGTTGGAGCTCCAGCCGGCGCCGCTGGCGACGCAGGCAATCAGTGCCCAGGAATCGGGCTACGCCGGTGGAGAGTTGCTCCACCGCCCCGCTGCCGCCGCGCAGAACGGAGAGGGCTCCGCAGAGGTCGAAACCAGGCTGGTCAGCTTCGAGCTCCAGCTCCAGCACCGGGCGGCCCAGCAGCTCCAGCGCGGCCGCCAGCGGTGCGCTGGTGAAGCAGGCCCCATCGCTACGGCGGTCCAGGTGCCGGCGGTCCAGAGGCCCGGCGTCCAGGCCCAGATGCCCCCCCTCGGCGGGCCTTGGGCGCCAGGGGTCGTGCACGAAGCAGACCTCGCCGCCACCTTCTCCTGGAAGCACCAGGCGTCCTTCCTCCGGGTCGATGGCAGCCAGGCCACAGGAACTCAGTCCCCACGGCCCGCCATGGCACTGCTGGGGCGATCGCTCCAGCCAGTGGCCGGTGCCTGAATCGAACAGCCACTCCCGGGGTTCGCTGGGGGCGGGACGATCGCGCAGGTGGTGATCAAAGAAGGCCAGCTGCAACGGGTCGATGCCGCCACCCCAGTCGAGGTGGGTCCAGGGGCCGAGGCGCAGCAACGGCGCGCCCCCCTCAAGGAGGGAGCGGCCATGGAGATCGAGCACCCCATCGAGGAAGGGATCGTGCCAGCCGCCGGCCAGCAGCATCGGCCGCCGCATCAGCCCAGCTGGGGGGCGGTGCAGCGTCCAACCTTCGCTCTGATGAGGGTTGTGGCGGAACCAGCCCAGCACCATCGACTCTGGATCCAGGCGCTCGAGCAGGGCCAGGCCCTCCACCAGGAAACGTTTCGACTCCAGGCTGCGGCGGATCTCCCGCCAGCCCTCGGCATCAGCGCGCCGCCGGCAGCGCTCGGCCGCCAGCTGCAGGCCCCAGCCCAGGCCAAGGGCCCAGCGGTGAGCCCCACCACTGCAGGCCCAGTGCAGGCGCTCATCGAGCCCCGCCATGGCCGGGGCCAGACAGTCGGGCTGCTCGGCTGCGTCGTTGCCGAGCAGCTGGGTCAGCCCCTGGTAGGAGAAGCCGTAGCAGCCCAAACGCCCGTTGGCGTAGGGCAGCGTGCGGGCCCAGGCCAGGGTCCAGCTGCTGTCGAAGGCCTCCTGGGCAAAGCCCCGGAATCTGCCGCCCGAATCGCCGCAGCCACGCACGTCCTGCACCACCACCGCGTAGCCCTGGGACGCATACCAGTGGGGGTGGGCGTAGGTGGGGGTGGAGGCGATCGCCCGGCCGTAGGGCTGGCGCATCAGCAACACGGGCCAGGATCCCGGCGCGCTGGGCTTCCAGACGCGCGCGACCAGCTCAATCCCGTCCGGGCAGATCAGCCGCTCCTCGACGGCCTCGACCTCCACTCAGCGCACGTCGGGGCAGTGGAGACCGACCACATAGGTGGTGAGGATTTCGGCGTCCGTGGAATTGAGGCCTTGGCGGCTGGCCACCAGGGCGACCGCCTGGGGCGAGGTGGCCGACACGCCCTTGGCGTTGAGGCCCCTCAGCTCGCCGCAGAGGTTGCGTGCGATCTGGGGGTTCTGTTTCACCGATTCCAGCAGGGGTGAAGCGGCCAGTGCCGGCAGGGCGAGGCTGGCCGAGAGGGCCCACAGACCAAGCCAACCCGTTCGTCGGAGCATCAAACCCAGAAGAGATGAATGACCCTGTGCGGGGGTGGTGACGGTTGGCATCGGACCTCCTCCCAAGCTCACAACTCCATTTGAGTGTCGCCGCTGCCGCCTCCGTGGGGGCCAGGGTCAGTTCCCCGGGCGACCGGTGACCCGGCGGGCCCGCTGGATCCAGCCCTGCACGGTGGCCTGGTCGATCCGGTTCACACCAGGGCCGAGCAGGCTTCGCTCCAGGCGCCCCAGTTGCAGCAGCAGTCGCTCCGGTGTTGCCTCGGCCAGGGCCTGGCCACTGGCGATGCCCCCGTGCAGCAGCAGCGCCGCCTCCGCGGGGGCCAACTCAAGCTCCACCACCAGCCTGGCCTGACCGCGCAGGCGGCGGAGCCGTTGTTCCGAGGCGGCGCCGGAGGCCGCCAGCGCCCTGAGCTGGCCGTCACTCAGGCCCGCCAAGCTGGCCCAGTCATCGAGGCCATCGGCCTGGAGTCGCAGCACTTCAGCGCGGAAATGGGCCGGTAGCTCCAGCATCGCTCTCGGGGTTGTCTCAGGCTCCAGGGGCGCTGACGGTCACCTCCACTGTGCCGTCGGCCAGGGTGCGCACGGCCTCGGCGAGCACCACCGGCCGGCTGAGACCCGGCTCCAGCGCTTCGATCCGGCGCAGGCGCACCCGCACCTGGCCGCTGCCGGTGTTGCGGGCGTTCCCGCGCAGGTTCCGTGCCACCTGCTCGACGGTAGGGGCAATGGCTTCGGCCTCCAGTTGGTACGGGGCCGCCGCCACCACCAGATCGGTGCCGTTGTCAAACACGATCGGTACGGTCACGGCCCCGGGCACCACAACGCGCGGGCTGTAGCTGATCGCGAAGGCCGCGCAGGAGAACGCCAGCAGCAGGGTGAAGCTGGTGATCCCCACCAGGCGGAAGCGGGTCCCCCAACGGGCAACAAAGGACACCACGGTGACCAGCGCCAGAACCCCCCCGGCGACCCCGAGCCATCGGCCGGCGCTGAGCAGCAGTGGGTCGGCGGTCATGGGGTCTGGCGCTGCGGATTGAGCCCTTTATATTGCGCCCGCCCCAGACGGTGACAGCCACGGGTCGATGGGGTTAGAGAGGGATGGATCGCCTGGGGGCGTTGCGAACCGGGGCCCCCGTCGCCACCTCGTTCCCCTTGCCATCGGGCTCTTGGGGCTCGCCGGGGCCTGGTGGGGCGCCGATCATCTGGCCTCTGGCCTCTACGAGCTCTGGCGCCCGCGGATCGAGCGTCCGGTCAGCCGGGCCATGGGTCATCCCCTCGTCCTGGGCCCCTACGAGGGTCTCCGACCCTGGGGCTTTGAGGTTGGTCCAAGCCGCTTCCTTCCTGGACCCAAGGACGGCTCCAGTGTCCTTGTCCAGCGGTTGATCGTCCGCCTGATGCCCCTCGAGAGCCTGCGCCAGGGGGTTCCGGTGCTGGCCCTGCGCCTGGAGGGCGCCTCGGCCCAGATGCGGCGCAATGCCCGTGGTCAGTACTGGGTGCTTGGCCCCCAGGAGCCAACAGGATCCCCCCCGCGACTGGCCCTGTCGATCGCCGTGGCTGAGCCCGCCAGCGTGCGCGTCGAGCCCGCCGGTGTGCCCGCGAGCCTGGCGGCTCGGTTGGATCTCAACCTGCATCGGCGCCGCCTCAAGCTGAGCGGCAACGCCGGCCTGGCCGATCGGGGCGTGCTGCAGTTCGTCGGCGCTGGCTCCTGGGCGAACCGCGACTGGCGGGCTCGACTGCGTTTCCAGCGGCTCGCCCTGGCACCCCTCTCTCGTTTGTTGCCCTGGCCGCAGGTGCGTCGACTCACGAGCACCGTCCGTGGCCAGGTGGGTGGGGAGCTGCGGCTCAGTGGTCGTGGGCTGGCGCCCCGCTGCACCGGCCAGGTCCGCTTCGATGATCTCGCCCTGCGCCCGCCGTCGCTGGCGCCGGAGGTCCTGCAGGCGGGTCGGGTGGACCTGAGCTGCTCCGGGACCACCCTTGCGATGGCGCGCGCCCCCTGGCGGCTGGGCAGCTGGCGGGGCACGGTGGACCTGGCCGGACCCTGGCGGCACCCCAGCGCCAACCTTGAGGCCGTTCAGGCTCCACCGGCGGCGCGGTCGCTGGCCCCTGATCCGATTCAGCTGCAGGCCAAGCTCGATCTCGATGGCCGCCGGGGCTTCCGGCTGGCCCTGCGCGACCTGCGGGTGCGCTCCGGCGACGCCACGGCTCGGGTCCGGGGGGAGATTCTGCCCAAGCTCGACCTGCGCACCCAGCAGCTGGCCCTGACGCCCGATCTCTGGCGGCGCACGGCCTGGGGCCCAACCCTCTTGGGCACGGGTGCCCCTGTGACGGGTGTGGCCACGGCCAGCGGCCGCTGGGATCAGCCCCGGCTGCGGGCCGAGCTGGTGCATCCGCGCACGCCGCTGCTGGATCGAGTCGCCTTCGACCTGGCCTGGAGCGGCGGCCTGCTCACGCTCAAGGATTTGACCGGTGCTGGCCTGCGTGCCCACGGAACCATGCCCCTGAGCTGGGGGCGACCGCCCGCCCCGCCGGGAGGCACCCCGCCTCAGGGGGGGCTGCGTATGGGGGAGGCGGATCTGGCGCTGGATCTGCGCTATGCCCTGGCCCGACTCAGCCCGTTGCTCGGCACCCACCTCATGGGTGAGCTGCAGGCCTTCGGTCACCTGCGCGGCCCCCTGAACCAGTTACGCCCGGATCTGGCCCTGAGGGTGGAATCGCCCGGCGCCGGCCCCCTGCGGGTCTGGCAGACCTGGGCCGGCACACTCAAGGCCCGAACCGGCGGTGGCGGCGACCTGGCCCTGACCCAGGTGGGGTCCGGGGGAGAGGCCAGGATCGCAGCCCTGTTGGATCCCCGCTGGCTGCCCAAGGAGGCGCAGCTGGTTCGTGGTCGCGGACGCCTGCGTTTTCAGGGCAGCCCCCGCCGTTACAACTGGGACTCCAGGGACTTCCCCCTCGACGGGCTCCACCTGGCCCTCGGCGCCAGGGGACGCCTCCAGCCCCTGGGCGGCCTCCTGGCGGGGAAGGGAGTGCTGGAGCTTCAGCCGCTGCTGATCGAGGGCAAGGCCCGGGTGACGTCCCCATCGGTGGCCGGCCTGGCCCTCAAGCAGCTCACGGCCACGGGCCGCTTCCACGATCGCCATTACAACCTCACCGGCCAGGCCCTGCCCCAGGGGGGAGGCCAGGTGGCCGTGCGGATCCGAGGTGAGCGGGGCGGCAGCCTCTGGAGCCGTTTCGAGGGCCGCCAGCTGTCGGGCCCCTTCTTTGAGCAACTGGCCTCCGCCTGGCCCCTCTGGCGCGGTCAACCTGAGCCCGACCGGGGCCGCGCCAGCGATCTGGGTGACCTGATGATCGACACCTTCGGCGGCACGGTCGCGGACCAGCTGCTGGCCCTCGACCTGGCCAAGCAACGGCTCGCCACGGTCGAGCAGCGGCTCGGTGGACGGCCGCGGACTGGCAACCTGAAGCCACTCAAGGGCCTGGTGGATGCGGATCTCACCATCGCGGGCCCGTCGATTCAGCGGCTCAACCTTGATCTGGCCGCCAAGGGGCACCTCTGGCTTGATGGGGCTGACCAGGACGTGGCCCTTGGCCTGGAGCCCTTCGTGGCAAGGCTGGAGGGTCCCCTGGCGGAGGGTCCTGGCCGCTTCAGCCTCGAGCATCTGCCCCTCAGCCTGCTGGTGCTCGCCACCCCAGTGCCTGGAGAGCTGCGCGGTGGGCTCAGCCTGAAGGGTCGCTATCGACTGGGGGGCGGTGCCCCCAGCCTGGAGCTCGCGCTCGCTCTGGAGAACGCCCGTTACCGCGATGAGCCCCTCAATCTCACCCGTGGGGAGCTGCGGCTGGCGAGCGGTGGCTTGAGCGGCGATCTCTCGTTCCATGTCGGCGAGGCGCGCAACAGCATTGATCTGAGCGGCCGTGTTCCGCTCGATCCCACGGCCGAGGGGCTGCAGTTGCGCCTGGCCAGCAGGGGGGATGGCCTGACCTTCCTGACCGCCCTGGGGGGGAATGGTCTGGTGTGGCGCAAAGGCAGCGGCGATCTGCAGTTGCTCGTGCGGGGCAGCCTGCTCAAACCCGTGGCCAATGGCTTTCTGCGCATCCAGAACGGTGAGCTCAAGTTGGTTGACCAGGAGGTGCGCGACCTGCAGGCCACGGTGCTGTTTGATTTCCAGGCGCTGGACGTTGAGCAGCTTCAGGCGCGGCTGGGGGACCAAGGCAGCCTCACGGCCGCCGGCAGACTCAGCCTGTTCGAGCCTGAAGAGCAGCCGAAACCGCTGACGATCAAGTTGCGCCAGGCGCGCTTCAGCCAGCCTCGGATCACGGCCCTGGCCGATGGCGAAGTGCTGCTGGGGGGCAGCCTGCTGAGGCCCGTGTTCAGCGGCGAGATCCAGCTGAGCAAGGGCACGGTGAACATCCGCCCCGGCCAGTTGGCCACAACTGTTCCTGAGAAGCCTGATCCTGGAGCCATGCGCGCCGGCTCAGCGCTGGAGGGCGCCCCGGCGGTGCGGCCGGTGAGTGTCAGTCAATTGCTCGAGGAGAGCTGGAACTTCCAGCAACCCTTGGTGCTGTTGGGCCCTGAGGTGCCGAGCGCCGGCTCGGAGGCCGTGAGCGCGAACGTTCCCGACCTTCCCTTCCTGCGGCTCGATCGGCTGAGGCTGCGGTTCGGCCCCGACCTGCGTGTGGTGGTGCCCAATGTGCTCAACTTCAACACCGCCGGTCTGCTCACCCTCAACGGGCCGGTGGATGCCTCCCTGCGGGCCACCGGCGTCGTGCGGCTCAAGAGCGGAAGGCTTGGGCTGTTCACCACCAACTTCAGCCTCGATCCCGATGCTCCGAACGTGGCCGTGTTCACGCCGTCACTCGGCCTGATCCCCTACCTCGACGTGGCCCTGCGCACCCGCGTCTCCGACAGCCTCGGTTCCGCGGTCGGTGGTGTCGGCAACTCTTCCATCTACGACTTCAACCAGAACCGCACCGACTCCGCCCTTGACCAGCTCAATCTGGTGAAGGTGGTAGTAAAAGTGAGCGGTCCGGCCGATCGTCTGGGCGAATCGATCGAACTGCGCAGCACGCCGCCGCTCTCGCGTGAACGCCTCGTGGCCCTGATCGGCGGCAACTCCCTGGCGGGCCTCACCGGAGGCAATGCCGGTGCCGCCCTCGCCACGGTGCTGGGTCAATCCCTGCTCTCACCGGTCGTGGGCACCTTGACCGATGCCCTCGGCCAACGGGTGAGTTTTGCCCTCTACCCCACCTATGTTGCTCCTAATGTGGACGGGCCCCTGGCCAGCAACCGCTCCAGGCGGGTGCCCTCCCAGCTGGTGCTGGGCTCCGAGATTGGCCTCGACCTCAGCGAGCGTTTCAACTTCTCGGTGCTGGCCGCCCCGAACCGCAGCGATGTGCCCCCCCAGGTGACCCTGCGCTACCAGGCCAGCGACAAGTTCGGTCTGCAGGGATCGCTCGACAGCCAGGGACGCTGGAAGAGCCAGCTGCAGCTCTTCCTGCGCTTCTGAGTGGCTCCCTTGCCGGTTTCCATCCCCCGCCCCCTGCCCCAGCTGATCGGCGTCGATCTCGGAGGAACGGCGATCAAGTTCGGCCGTTTCGATGGCTCAGGTCGGACCGTGGCGGAGTTGGAGCTGCCCACCCCCCAGCCGGCCATGCCCGGGGCCGTGTCCATGGCGATCGCCGCAGGGGTGGAGCAGCTCGATCCCGATCGTCTGGCCCCCTGGGTGGGCATCGGCCTGCCGGGACCCACCGACCGGGGCGGCCGGGTGTCGCGGATCGCGATCAATCTCGAAGGTTGGCGGGAGGTGCCGCTGGCGGCCTGGCTGGAGCCCCGCCTGGGGCGGCGGGTCACCCTGGCCAATGACGCGAACTGCGCCCTGCTGGGGGAGGCCTGGCAGGGTGCCGCCCGCGGTGAGGCCAACGTGTTGCTGCTCACCCTCGGGACGGGCGTGGGCGGTGGCGTGTTGATTGAGGGCAAGCTGTTCACCGGTCCCAACGGGGCGGCGGCCGAGCCTGGACTGATCGGGGTCGATCCCGAAGGTCCCCCCTGCCGGAGTGGCAACCGGGGCTCCCTAGAGCAGTTCTGCAGCATCGCTGGGCTGGGCCGCCTCAGCCCCCTGGATCCCGAGGAACTCGATCGCCGCGCCGAAGCCGGTGATCCTGAGGCCCTGGAGGTCTGGCGCCGCTACGGACGCTTTCTGGGCATAGGCCTGAGTTCCCTGCTTTACGTGCTCACCCCGGAGCTGGTGCTGCTGGGGGGTGGCCTGAGCGGGGCCAGCCGCCATTTCCTGCCGGCGGTGTGGGCCGAGGTGGAGCAACGGGTGCTGGCGGTCAGCCGGGAGGGTCTGCGCCTTGAGCCCTGTGCCCTTGGCAACGGCGCCGGCCGGCTGGGAGCCGCCTGGCTGGCGCTCGAGCGCTTCGGGCCCGGTGGCTTGGGATGATGCATGCCGCACGACCTGGCTGGCCTTGAGCGTTCCGGATCCCACCCCTGAACTGCTGCAGCGTGCCGCCGCCGTGCGGCGTTCCGCCATGGCGCTGGGGCGCCTTGATGGGCAGCAGCGCCGCACGGCGGTGCTGGCCATGGCGGAAGCCCTGGCGGCCGATGCCGAAGCGATCGTGGCCGCCAACCGCCGCGACCTGGAGGCGGCCGCTGCCGAGGGGCTGGTGCCCGCCCTGGTGGCCCGCCTCAAGCTGGATGGCCCCAAACTTGCGACCGCCATCGAAGGGGTGCGTCAGGTGGCGGAGCTGGCCGATCCGGTGGGGCGCCGCCAGCTGCACACTGAACTCGACACCGGCCTGGAGCTGGAACGGGTCACCGTGCCCCTAGGGGTGGTGGGGGTGATCTTCGAGGCCCGGCCCGATGCGGTGATTCAGATCGCTTCGTTGGCCGTGCGCTCCGGCAACGGCGCCATCCTCAAGGGGGGCCGCGAGGCCAACGCCAGTTGCCGGGCGATCCATGGCGCCCTGCGCAAGGGGCTGGCCGCCAGCGCCGTGGCGCCGGAGGTGCTCGAGCTGCTCACCTCGAGGGAGGAGAGCCTCGGGCTGCTCAAGCTCGATGGCCTGGTCGATCTGATCATCCCCCGGGGCTCCAATGCCCTGGTGCGTTTCATCCAGGACCACACCCGCATCCCGGTGCTGGGCCATGCCGACGGCATCTGTCACCTCTACGTCGATCGGGAGGTGGACGTGGCGTCGGCGGTGCGCATCGCCGTGGACAGCAAGACCCACTACCCGGCGGCCTGCAACGCGATCGAGACCCTGCTGGTGCACCGGCAGGCCGCAGCCATCTTTCTTCCCGTGGCCATCGAGGCCCTCCATGCCGCGGGGGTGGAGCTGCGGGGTGACGACGAAGCCAGGGCCGCCGGTGTGCCCCTGGCGGCGACCGACGCTGACTGGGACAGCGAATACGGTGAACTCATCCTTGCGGTGAAGGTGGTGGACAGCCTGGAAGCGGCCCTGGCCCACATCGCCTGCCACGGCTCCCGCCACACCGACGCCATCTGCACCCGCGACCCCGAGCGGGCCGAGCGTTTTCTGGCCAGCGTCGACAGCGCCGGGGTCTATCACAACTGCTCCACCCGCTTTGCCGATGGCTTTCGTTACGGCTTCGGCGCCGAGGTGGGCATCAGCACCCAGACCCTGCCGCCCCGGGGGCCCGTGGGCCTCGAAGGCCTGGTCACCTACCGCTACCGGCTCAGGGGCCACGGCCAGATTGCCGCTGACTATGGGAGCGGTGGCCGCTCCTACAGCCACCGGCCCCTGCCCCTGTGAACGCCGAGCGCCCGGAGCCGGATGCCATTCACGTTCGTGGTCTGCGGCTGTGGGCCCATGTGGGGGTGCTGGAGGCCGAGCGGCAGCTGGGTCAGTGGTTTGAGCTGGAGTTCAGCCTCTGGGCGGACCTGGCCGCCGCTGGCGGCAGCGACGATCTTTCGCTCAGCTACGACTACGCCCAGGCCATCGCGGCGCTCCAGGCCCTGGCGGCCGCTCTGCGCTGCCTCACCCTGGAGCACTTCGCTGAGCGGGCGTTGGATGAGCTGGAGCGGCTCTACGGCCCGCTGCCCCTGCGGGTGCAGGTGATCAAGTGCCGCGCTCCGGTGAGTGGTTTCGATGGCAGGGTGGCGGTGGAGCGCTTCCGCCGGGTGGTGCGCTGATGGAGCCTGCTGCGCCCGGATCGGCGGCTCCACCGCTGGTGCTGGTGCACGGCCTCTGGGATTCGCCGCAACTTTTCCGCCAGCTGGTGGAAAGCCTCAATGGTCGAAGGGATCCCCTGTTGATGCCCCACCTGCTCCACCGGCTCGGGGCCACCCCGATCCTGGAGCTGGCCGAGACCCTTGGCCAGGCGATTGAAGCCGCCTTTGGTGCCGAGCAGCCTGTGGACCTGCTGGGGTTCTCGATGGGGGGAGTGATTGCCCGCAGCTGGATCCAGCTGCTGGGTGGGGCCTCCCGCACCCGTCGCTTCATCAGCGTGGGCAGCCCCCAGCAGGGCACCCTCACGGCCCAGCTCTGCCCCACCTGGTTGATGGCCGGCATCGCCGATCTGAAGCTGGGCAGCCCGCTGATGCGCCGCCTCGGCGACGATCCCTCGGCCCTCGCCGGCATCGACTGCCGCAGCTACTACTGCGTCACGGATCACATGGTGGTGCCGGGTCGCTCGGCGCGGTTGCCCGTGGGCAAGGCCTATCCCCTGCCGATCTGGAACCACCGCAACCTGGTGCGTGGGGAGTCCGCCGTGATGATCCTGACCAGGGCCCTGCTGGAGCCCTGAGCAGGATCTCCTGGTCAAGCCCCTGAACAGGTGTCAGGCGGTCGCCAGCAGCCCCGAATGGCGGATCAGCGCCTCAGGGTTGGGCTCACGGCCCCTGAAATCGGCGAAGACCTCCGAGGGATGGCGGCTGCCACCGAGGCTGAGCACCGTCTCGCGGAACCGTCGTCCGGTGGCGCGCATCTGGTCGTCGTTCTCCAGGCCCAGCTCCTCGAAAGCGCTGAAGGCATCGGCGCTGAGCACCTCGGCCCACTTGTAGGAGTAGTAGCCGGCGGCATAGCCCCCGGCGAAGATGTGGCCGAAGGAGCAGAGACTGGCGTCTTCCGGGATCAGCGGCAGCACCGTGGAGCTGAGGGCGATCTCGCGACGCAGATCCTCGGGGCTGCGGCCGCTGCCGCTCTGCCACTGGCTGTGCAGCCGCAGGTCGGTGAGGGCAAAGAACACCTGGCGCAGGGTGGCGCAACCACCCATGAAGGTGCGGGCGGCCTTGAGCTTGCGGAAGACGTCTTCCGGCAGGGGCTCACCCGTTTGCCAATGGCGGGCCATGCCCAGCAGGGTGGCGCGGTCGTAGCACCAGTTCTCCATGAACTGGCTGGGCAGCTCGACCGCATCCCATTCCACGTTGTTGATGCCCGCCGCCTGGGGCCGCTCGACGGTGGTGAGCATGTGCTGCAGCCCATGGCCGAACTCGTGGAAGAGGGTCTCCACCTCCTCGAAGGTCATCAGGCTGGGGGTGTCTCCCACCGGCGGGCTCTGGTTGCAGATCAGGTAGGCCACCGGCAGCACCGGCGTGCCATCCGGGGCGAGCGAGCGCCCCAGGCAATCGTCCATCCAGGCGCCGCCCCGCTTGCTGCCGGGCCGGCTGTAGGGATCCAGGTAGAAGGCCGCCAGGGGCGTGTTCGTGGCCGCATCGCTGACCCGGAAGTAGCGCACATCGCCATGCCAGATCGGGGCCTCGCCATCGGCGGCCTCGATCTGGAGGCCGAACAGCCTGCCGCAGAGGGAAAACAGCCCATCGAGCACCCGGGGCAGCGGGAACCAGGGCCGCAGCGCTTCGCTGTCGAGATCGAAGCTGCGCTGACGCAGCCTCTCGGCCCAGTGGCTCACATCCCAGGGCTTGAGATCGCTGGCCTCCGGCGCACCTTCGGCGGCCGCCAGGTCTGCGAGGGCCTTGAGCTCAACCGTGGCCACCGGCAGGGCCGCGACCCGCAGCTGTTCCAGTAGCGCCTCCACGGACGCCTCCGAGTCGGCCATCTTCGAGGCCAGGCTTACTTCGGCCCAGTTGGCGTAACCCAGGCGCTGGGCCTGGAGTTGACGCAGCTCCAGAATTCGCTCGAGCACGGGGCTGTTGTCGTGCTCGCCGCTGGCGGCCCGGCTCACATGGGCCTTGTAGGCCTGCTCGCGCAGGTCGCGCCGGCGGCTGTATTTGAGAAAAGGACCGAAGCGTGGGAAGTCCAGCCCGAGGCGCCAGGGGCCGGCCTCGGCCGTGGCCTCGCTGCCGTCTCCAGCGGTGCCACCGGCCTCGCGGGCGGCCTGGGCCAGCAGCTCCAGAAGGCTGGCGGGCAGGCCCTCCACCTCCTCAGGGGTGCGCAGGGTGAGCGACCAGCCGTTGGTGGCATCCAGCAGCTGATTGCCGAAGCGGGTGGAGAGTTCCGCCAGCTCCTGGTTGGCCGCATTGAACGCCTCCTGCTCTTCGCCCTTGAGCCCCACGCCGCGCAGGCGCATGTCCCGCAGTTCCGCCTCCAGGATGCGACGCCGGGTGCCATCGAGGGGTTCTTCGCTGTCTTGAAGTTTGAGCAGCGCCAGGGCCAGGTAGATGGCCCGGCTCTGGCCCAGACGGTTGCCGAAGCGCACCACAGCCGGCTGCTGGCGCTGGTGCGCGTCCCGCAGTTCGCTGGAGTTGCAGACCCCATTGAGGTGGCTGACGACCCCCCAGCTCCAGCGCAGCCGTTCACCGATGCGATGGAGTGGATCGAACACGTCGTGCCAATCCAGGGGCTCCTGGCCCTCCATCCGGGTGTCGAGGCTCTCCTCCAGGGCGGTGAGATCGGCTTCAAGAGCCTCCAGCAGCAGGGGAATGCCCTCATTCACCTGGGTGGCGGTGATGGCACTGAAGTCGGGAAGTCCGTGGCTTTTCAGCAACGGGGCAGTGGTCGCCCCAGAGGCGGCGCCGGGAATGGGGACTTCGGAACGGGATGTCATCGCTGCAAGCATCGGGCTGGTCGGGTGCCGGGGAAGCAACGACCGGATTCACTCCATTTCAGCGGAGCTTCAACGCCCGATGCGGTTCAGCCCAGGGTGGAGATCCGGCCGAGGGCGATCTGGGCGTGGTTGGCCAGCTCCCAGGAGAGGGCCGTGGTGGTGGCCTCGTAGATGTCGATCGCCACCCGGGGCCAGAAGCCGATCACCAGGGTGGGCACCAGCAGGCTCAGGCCGATCACCAGTTCCCGGGGCCTCATGTCACCGACCACCGCCAGGGCAGGAATCCTGGGGCCGAAGAACACCCGCCGGCACATCGAGAGCAGATAGATCGGGGTGAGCACCAGGCCGATCGCCGCCAACAGAACGGTGATCACACGGAATCCGGTGGTGAAATCGGCGTTGCTGGTGATGCCCAGGAACACCGTGATTTCACTGATGAACCCACTCATGCCCGGCAGCGCCAGGGAGGCCAGGGAACTGGTCAGGAAGAAGGCGAAGGTGATCGGCAGCACCTTGGCCAGGCCGCCCATGTTGGGAATCGAGAGGGTCTTGGTGCGCTCGTAGAAGACCCCGGTCACGAAGAACATCGCGGCGGCGATCAGTCCGTGGCTGATCATCTGCAGCATCGCTCCACTCATCCCGAGGCTGTCCACCGCTCCGATCCCGAGCAGCACGAAGCCCATGTGGCTCACCGAACTGCAGGCGATCCTTCGTTTGACGTTGTCCTGGGCGAAGGCGTTGAGGGCCCCGTAGACGATGTTGACGATCCCCAGCACGATCAGGGCCGGCGCCAGTTGCAGGTGGGCGTCGGGCAGCATCTGCACGTTGAAGCGCAGCAGGGCATAGCCGCCCATCTTCAGCAGCACCCCGGCCAGCAACATCGACACCGGCGCATTGGCCTCACCGTGGGCATCGGGCAGCCAGGTGTGCAGGGGGAAGATCGGCAGTTTCACACCGAAGCCCACCAGGAATCCCAGATAACAGAGAAGGCCGAAACTGCCGGCGTAGGAGCGCTGGCTGAGCTCCTGCATGTTGAGGGTGTAGCTGTCTCCGCCCAGGGCGAGGGCCAGGCCGCTGATCAGGATCAGCAGTGATGCCGTGGCCGTGTAGAGGATGAATTTGGTGGCGGCGTACTGGCGCGCCTGGCCGCCCCAGATGGCGATCAGCAGGTACACCGGCACCAACTCCAGTTCCCAGGCCAGGAAAAAGAGCAGAAAGTCCTGGGAGAGGAACACCAGCGACTGCGCTGAGGCCTGGAGCAAGAGCAGACCGAAGTAGAGCTGGGTCTTGCGGTTGATGTTCCAACTGGCGGCCACGGCCAGCAGGGTGACCAGACCACTGAGGACCACCAGAGGAGTGGAAAGTCCATCGGCCGCCAGGGACCATTCCAGGCCCAGCAGGGGCACCCAGGGCACCCGTTCCACCAGTTGCAGGCCGCTGAGAGCGCCGTCGAACTGCTGGCTGAAGACCCACAGCATCAGCAGCAGATCGGCCAGCAGCACCCCCAGGGCAAGGGTGCGGGGGCCGCGGGGGTCGGTGCCATCGCCCGGCAGGAAGGGCATCAGCAGGGCACCCGCCGCCGGCAGCAGGGCAATCAGGCTGAGCCAGGGAAACGCTTCTCCAGAGAGGCTGGACGCGGCCGACAGGGGCAGATTGGCGTCCATTCAGGGCTGCGGAAGGGTTGGTTTTAGCCGGGTGGGCCGGCAACTGGGCACTGAATGTATCAGTTAGGTAGTTGTACTCAGATACACCTGCTCAGGGGCGATCGGGGAGGTTGTGCCAGCGGCTTCCCTCCTGCTGCAACGCCAGCACCGAGCCCCGCGACGCCACGCCTTCGCTCTCCCAGGTCCGCACCATGGCCCGGCTGACACTCTCGGCGCTGCTGCGGGGGGCCAGGGCCAGAAGACTGGGGCCGGCGCCGCTGATCACACAGCCCCAGGCCCCGGCCTTGATCGCCGCCTCGCGCACCTGGCGGCCCCCCTGGATCAATCCCCAGCGGTAGGGCTCGTGCAGCTTGTCGTGCATGCCGTCGGCGATCAGGTCGCCGTTGCCCGTGCGCAGGCCCTGGAGAAGCAGCGTGAGCGACCCCAGATTGGTGACCGCATCGGCGACTGTGATCAGCTTGGGCATCACCCGCCGGGCCTCGCTGGTGGAGAGCCGGATCGTGGGGATGGCCACCACCGCGATCACCTGCTCCGACCACTCGCAGCGCACCACCCGCCAGCGGTGCGAAGCGGCCTTGGCGGTCATGCACAGGCCCCCGAGCAGGGAGGGCACCACGTTGTCCGGGTGGCCCTCGATGTCGATCGCCAGCTCCAGCAGCTTTTCCTTGCTCAAGGGTTCCCCCACCAGGGCATTGGCGCCCATCAGGCCGGCCACGATCGCCGTGGCGCTGCTGCCCAGGCCCCGGGCCGGTGGCACCCCCAGGCGCACCCGTGCTTCGATCGCCACGGGCTTTTCACCCGCCTCCTTCCAGACCCGCTGGGCTGAGCGGTAGACGAGGTTGTCAGGGCCGCCGCGGAGGTGGGATCCTTCGCTGCCTTCGATGATCAGGTCGAAGTGTTCACCATCTCCTTCGATGCAGCGCAGCTCGAAGTGGTTGTTGAGATCAAGGGCGGCGCCGAGACAATCGAATCCGGGCCCGAGGTTCGCGGTGGTGGCCGGTACATCCACCACAACCCCCTGGCCGATCTGGGGCCGGGTCATGACCTGTGTTCTGTTCGGCACAGTGTCCCACCCGCCGGGCCCAACCCATGGGTGCGCCAGCGGCTCACCCCAGCAGTGCTCGCGCCCGGCAGGCGGCGCTGAACAGCCCTGCCTCCGAATCGATCAGGGCCTTGACGGGGATCGCCTCCAACACCGTGCCCAGACGGCCCTTGGCCTGAAAGGGCGCAAAGAAGGCCGCTGAACGCAGCTGGCTCAGCAATTTGCCGGCGGTGCCGCCCCCCAGCCAGAGGCCGCCTCGGCAGAGGCTCTGCAGGGCCAGATCACCGGCCACTGCTCCGTAGGCCCCCAACCAGAGCTCCAAGGCGGCGCCGGCGAGGGGATCACCATGGCCGGCGGCGGCCGCCACCGCCGCCGGCAGATCGGCGGGTTGGAGGTCGGGATCGGTGGGAGCCAGGGGATGGCGGCCCTGGAGCTGCCCTGTGGCCACAAACCAGCGGAACACATGGCCGAGGCCGGTGCCACTGACGATGCGCTCAATCGAGAGCCTCTCAAGGCCGAGATCGGCCTGCAGCCACTGCTTCAGATCCCATTCCTGGGGTGTGCGGGCGGCGAAGTCGGCGTGGCCCGCCTCGCTGGCCAGGGCAATCAGTCCGCCGGGGCCCTGGGCTCCGATCGCCACCCCCAGACCGGTTCCCGCGCCGAGGATGGCCACCGGCGCCCCCAACACCGCCTGACCCACCCTCAGGTCGGCCTGCTGGTGGGTCTCCAGATGGGGCAGCCCGTAGATGAGCACGGCGAAATCGTTCACCAGTTCCAGCCGCTCGAGGCCCGTGCTGCTGGCCAGGGCCGTTTCCTCCAGGTCCCAGGGCAGGTTGGTCAGCTTCACCCTCCCGGCCTGCACGGGGCCGGCGATGGCCAGACAGGCCACCCGGGGTCGGCCCAGGTCAGGGTGCCGCTGTTCCGCTTCGCCCAGGAAGTGGTTCAGCAGAGCGGCGAAGTCGTCCCAGTCGGCGGAGGAGTAGCGCTGGGCATGGGATTGCACGAGCCCGCCCGGACCGCTGCTGTAGAGGGCCAGCAGTGTCTTGGTGCCGCCGATGTCGCCGGCCAGCAAGGTGCCCATGGAACGCTCAGGCGCTGGCCAGCTGGAGACCAGCGGCCCGCTGGCCGTTGGCGTGGATCGCGGCGCTCAGCAGATCGGCCACCGCCACGCTGCCCAGATCCCCTTGCCGGCGGCTGCGCAGGTTCAACGTCCCGGCTTCGGCCTCGGTCGTTCCGATCACAGCGAGCAGGGGGATCTTCTGCTGCTCGCCATTGCGAATCAGCTTGCCCAGGCGTTCGCCGCTGCGATCGAGGCTGGCACGCACGCCTGCCGCTTTCAGCTGGCTCAGGAGGGATTCGGCGTAGCCGAGCACCTCATCGGTGACCGGCAACAACCTCACCTGCTCGGGCGCCAGCCAGAAGGGGAAATCACCGGCGTAGTTCTCCACCAGGATCCCGAAGAAGCGTTCCAGGGAGCCGAAGATCGCCCGGTGAATCATGATCGGCCGCGCCCGGTGGCCGTCGGCGGCCACGTACTCCAGTTCGAAGCGCTCGGGCAGGTTGAAATCCAGCTGGATCGTGGAGCATTGCCACATCCGGCCGATCGCATCCTCGATCTTGATGTCGATCTTGGGCCCGTAAAAGGCGCCACCACCTGCATCGATCTTGTAGCTCCAGCCCTTGCGCTTCAAGGCATCGATCAGGCCCTGGGTGGCCAGCTCCCACACGGCGTCCTCGCCGATCGATTGTTCCGGGCGGGTGGAGAGGTTCACCTCATAGGAGTGGAAATCGAAGGTGGAGAGGATCGTCTCGGTGAGGTTGAGCACCCCGAGGATCTCGTCGCTGATCTGTTCCGGCAGGCAGAAAATGTGGGCGTCGTCCTGGGTGAAGCCACGCACGCGCATCAGCCCGTGCATCACCCCCGGGCGCTCGTAGCGGTACACGGTGCCCAGCTCGGCCCAACGGATCGGCAACTCCCGGTAGGAACGAAGGGTGCTGGCGTAGGTGAGCACGTGGAAGGGGCAGTTCATCGGCCTGAGCTGGAACTGGCGCTCGTCCACCTCCATCGCGCCGAACATGCTCTCTTTGTAGAAGTCCAGGTGGCCGGAGGTCTTCCAGAGGCTGAGGTCGGCCACGTGGGGGGTGTAGAGCAGCTCGTAGCCCGCCTCGAAGTGGGCCTCACGCCAGAACTCCTCGATCAGCAGGCGCATGCGGGCGCCACGGGGATGCCAGAACACCAGCCCGGCACCGGCCTCGTCCTCGATCGAGAACAGGTTCAGGTCGGTGCCAAGGCGGCGGTGGTCGCGGCGCAGAGCTTCTTCCTTGCGGCGTTTGTGTTCGGCCAGCTGCTCGGGCGTTTCCCAGGCGGTGCCGTAGATGCGCTGGAGCTGGGCCTTGGTCTCGTCGCCGCGCCAGTAGGCCCCGGCGACGCTTTCGAGATCGAAGGCCTTGGGATTCAGTTCACCGGTGTGGGCCACGTGGGGGCCGGCGCAGAGGTCCCACCACTCCTTGCCCAGGGTGTAGAGGGTGATCGGTTCCTGAAGCCCGGCCAGGATCTCCAGCTTGTAGGGCTCGTTCAAGGCGCTGATGCGGCGCTCGGCTTCCTCCCGGCTCACCTCGATCCGCTCCAGGGGCAGGCGGCGGCCGATGATCTTGCCCATCTCCTTCTTGATCGCCTTGAGGTCGGCCTCGGTGAAGGGTTCAGGGTTGTCGAAGTCGTAGTAGAAGCCCGTTTCGGTCCAGGGTCCGATGGTGACCTGGGCCTTGGGATGAAGGGTCTGCACCGCCATGGCCAGCACGTGGCTCATCGAGTGGCGGATGCGCAGCAACTGGTCGCTCTCGCTGGTCTTGGGCAGGGCGATGGCCTGCGGGTCGATGCTGGCTGGCAGGTGGGCGCTGCCTTGCTGGTCCGACACCGTCCCTGCGAGCACTGTTGACACCATCGATCCCCAGGAGGAGCCATTCTATGAGCCCGTTCTTTCCCCTCTGAAGCCTCCCGTGGGACCAGCCGCTGCTCCCCAGCGCCGCCGGAGCGCTCCTGTGACCCGACAGCTCGGCTGGAGCAGCCTGGCGCTGATGGTGGCGTTGGCCCTGCGCAGCCACGGACTGCCCTTGCCCCTGCCGGGCTGCCCCCTGCGGGCGCTCACGGGCGTCCCCTGCCCCACCTGCTTCTTGACCCGTTCAGCCCTGGCCACCCTGCACGGGGACCTGGGGGAGGCGCTGGAGCTGCATCTCTTCGGCCCGCCCCTGGTGGCGACTGGGCTGTGGTTGGCCCTGGTGCAGGGGCTGCTCGGCCGGCCGCTGCCAGCTTGGCGCTGGGGCCGGCTGGCTCTGGCCGTGGCCGTGGCGTTGTTGATCTACTGGCTGCTGCGTCTGCTGGGGGCCCATGGGCTTGGCGATTTCTCGTTCCCGGCCGGCTGAGGACGCTGCCCTGGGGTGCCCCCCAGCAAGCCCGTCCCGGTCTCAGCTGGTGGCGCGGATCTGCTCCAGGTTGCTGGCATAGAAACGCGCCAGCTCGTCCCCGCGGCGCACGGGTTGGCCGTAGACGCTGGCGCCCGAACGGTCGGGAAACGAGGCCCAGGTGGGGGCCAGCCGGGCCATCAGCTCCGGGGTGAGCTGGCCGCGGTCGATGGCCTCCAGGGCGCCGCTGCGCTTCACCAGGTAGAGGGCCGCCTGGTCCTGGTTGGCAGGACCAAACCCCTTGAGCTTCAACGATCCCGCTGCGGCCTGCCAGGTGTCAGGCATGAACTGGTAAGCGCCGGCTGCGGCGCTGGCGTAGCGGCGCACCACCACCCGATCGGGGTGTGCGTTGAGGCTGGTGACCAGCTCACCGCCGTAGATCATCCGATAGCCATCGGCGCTGCCATTGCGCCAGGTGCCCTCCGCGAAGCGGATCGTGTTGAGCAGAGCCTTGCGCTCCGCTGTCACGGCGAAGGGCGCCAGCCAGCGCTGCTGGGTCGGCCGCTCTGCGGCGTCGGTCGCCACGGATGGTGCCGACGGCTTGGCCTGGCTCTGGCGTTCGGAGTGGGCGGCCGGCACCAGGGGTACCAGCACCAGGGCGCAGGAGCAGAGCAGCTGGGGCAACAGACGCATGGGCAGCCAGACAGAGGAAGAGTTGCCAAGACGTTGGCCTCTGGGCGAGCCCGGGTGCGAGACCCTTCGAGCCGAACTGGACAAATGCGACGCACTGTGCCGTTGTCAAGCCCTTCAGGATCAGACACGGCCAAGACCGTTGGGACGGCAGGGGCTCGGCGCCGCTGGCGGCCGCCACGCAACAGCAGCGCTCCAGGCTGTCTGCTCAGGCTGAACCATTAGCGGCGCTGATCATTGCCCCGGTTCGGGATCAGGGCTCCAAGGGCGGTAGATCGCGCAAAAAGCCGTTGGGTGGCTCTCGCTCAGGCGACGGGCAGGAAGCCCAGGGCGGCGCGCACGCGCTCCAGGGTGGCCCCAGCCACGGCGCTGGCCCGCTCGCGGCCCTGGCGCAGCACCTGATCGATGTAGCCCTCCTCAGCCTCCAGCTCGCGGTAGCGCTCCTGCAACGGCCTGAGTGCCTCCACCGCCAGCTCCGCCAGCAGGGGCTTGAAGGTTCCCCACCCCATGGCGGCACAGTCCGCCGCCGCCTGCCCACGGCTGCGGCCGCCCAGCAGGGCATAGAGCCCCAGCAGGTTGTCGGCCTCAGGGCGCTCAGGGTCGTCGAAGACCAGGCCGATGGTCGGATCGGTCTTGGCGCGCTTGATCTTCTTGAGAATCAACTCCGGAGGATCCAGCAGGTTGATGCGGGAGCCCTCGTTGGGGTCGCTCTTGCTCATCTTGCTGCGCCCGTCGGTGAGGCTCATCACCCGGGCGCCGGCCTTGAGAATCAGCGGCTCGGGGACTTTGAGCAAGGGCGCGTCCTCAGGGGCGAAACGGCTGTTGATGCGCTGTTGGGCGATGTCGCGGGCCAGTTCCAGGTGCTGCTTCTGGTCCTCCCCCACCGGCACCAGGTCGGCGTCATAGAGAAGGATGTCGGCGGCCATCAGCACCGGGTAATCCAGCAGGCCCACCGAGACGTTGTCGCCCTGCTTGATCGCCTTCTCCTTGAACTGAATCATCCGCTCCACCCAGTTGAGCGGCGTGACGCAGTTGAGCAGCCAGCAGAGTTCGCTGTGGGCGCTCACATGGCTCTGGGCGAAGACGGTGGATCGCCCTGGATCGATGCCACAGGCCAAATAGAGGGCCGCCGTGCGGCGGGTGTCCGCCGCCAGCAGCGCCGGGTCGTGGGGCACGGTGATCGCGTGCAGATCGACGACACAGAAAAAAGTGTCGTGGTCATCCTGCAGCTCCACCCAGTTGCGGATCGCCCCCAGCCAGTTGCCGAGATGGAGCGCACCGGTGGGTTGGACACCGGAGAGAACCCTGGGCCGTGCCATCGCTCAGCCCTCGCTGGCGCTCTCGGGGTTGGAATCGTGGCTGGTTTCTGAGCTGGCCTCGCTGGCCTGAACGGCCTCACTTGGCTCGCTGCTGGTGCTGGGGATCTCGCTTGAATCGCTGGCCAGCTCGGGAGCGGACTCCTCGGCCTCAGGGGGCGCCGGTTCGCTCTGGATCGGCACGGGGGGGGCTGGGCGGCTGGGCCGCGCGAAAGGATTGGGCCGCGACGAGGGGCGCTCACCACGTCCCTCACCCGAGCGCTCCGGGCGGGGTCCGCGGCGCTCCGACGGGCCACCCTCGGCTCGAACTCCACCGCCGCCACCGGCACCGCCGCCGCCGGCGTGGTGCTGAGCCACCAACGCATCGAGCTGGCCCTGCTCGAGCAACTGGGCGACGGTGCGGATCGAAAGCCCCAGGGCGGCCACGGTGGAGCGCAGCTGGAAGGCCTCCTGCACGGCCTGGGCCGCCCGCAGTTCGTTGTCGCTCAGGCGGATGCGGAAGCCACCGGCTTCACGGCTGGCTCCACCACGTTCGCCACCACCCCGGTCTCCACTGCCCCGTCCAACAATTCGTGCTGCACCACGTCGTGTTCCAGCACTGGGCTCGACACTGCTGCCCTCGCCAGCAGGGTTCTCGCCGCTCGGTTGGGGCTCACCCTCCGGCCGGTCCTGGTCCTGGGGTTGGGCGGAATTGATCTGTTCGGCCATTGCCACAGCCTGCACTCAGGCGCAAGTGTGACGCATGGGGGTCGAGGCCTGGCCTAACCAGAGCAAGCGATGGGTCATCCCGTCGCCGGGGCGCGCCAGAACAATCAGGGGCAGTGCCGCTCGCTGCGGATCCTCGAAGGTCTGGCGGTAAGCGGCCAGGAAGGCCAGGTAGCGCTCCAGGGTCCAGCCGTGGTTGCCCCTGTCCTGGGCGTGCCAGTAACGCCGCAGGGCCCCCTGGCAGGCCTGACGACCGAATTCATCCCAGCAGCGTTGCTCAGCCCCCAGGGCCCCGACGCCCTCGGCCCGCAGCTGGCGGAAGCGCACCAGTTCAGGGGCCTCGGCACTGGTGTCGGGGGGCAGCTGGCCGGCGAGATCCTTCACCGCCACCACATCAAGCCGCAGCCAGCAACGATCCAGCACCAGGACGGGCAGGTCACCATGGAATTCTTCGGCCTGTCGCACCAACGCCAGCTGCTCGCTGGCCCGTTGGCGTTGACGCTCCAAAGGGAGCAGGACCGATAGGAACTCTGCGTCAACCATGGATCCCGTAACCGTGACCCCCGTTCTTGCCGCGGGCGAGTGCGAGGGGCTGCATGGACCGTTGACCTGCGGCGCAGGACACTCCTTCGTCCATGGCCCCCAGCTGCTGCATTCTTTGATTTTAGGCGGAGCCTTCCAGCCGAGCCATCGAGTCGAGCAGGTGTCAGAGCTGACGCACGCCTGGGCAGCCCGTGGGAGCTGAGCTAAACATGCACCGATCCGCGGCCCGTCCTTGACACCTCCCGCCGCCCCGCCGGTTCTCGATCCGACGCCGGGATCGACCCCGTTGGAGCGGCTGCCGCGCTGGTGGCCGCTGGCCGGCGTGCTGGCGGGGGGTTGGGTGGTCGGTGATGCGCTTCACCTTCACCTGTCGGCGGTGGTGCCCCTGGGGGCCGTCACCGCCGGCTTGTGGCTCCTCTCCAGGCGGCGTCAGTCGCCCCGGGCGCGCTTGCCCCGCACCTCTGCGGCCTGGATGCTGCGCTGCGAGGGTCTGCTGGAGCAGTTCCTTCGGCTGGAGGCCCCAGGGCATCCCGCCCTCGAGGGGCATCGCCGCACGCTGGAAGCCCTGCGTCAACGGCAGCAGCGCTCCGCCCTGGAGGTCGCTCTGGTGGGTCTTGTCCCGCCGGATGCGGCACGCCTGCCTGTTCTGGCAGACGCCCTGAGGGGATCCCTGCCGCTCCGTGTCCATGGCACCGCGCCTTTGGACCGGGCCAGTGCTGACTGGCGCTGGCCCGAATCTTTTCTGCGCTGCGACCAACTCCTCTATCGACTGGAGCTGCCTCTGCAGGCCGCAGATCTGCGCTGGCTGGAATCGCTACCGAAGGATCAGCCCCTCTGGTTGCTGGTGGAGCAGGCGGCCGGTGGGGGCGATCCTTCCCTGCGCCAGGAGTTGCTGGCCCAGCTGCCGGAGGGTCTCGCCAAGCAACTTCTGTTCTGGAATGGCGAAACGGCGACGCTCGCTGCGGCTCTGCAACCCCTGCGGCGCTGCCTGGCGGAAGCCGGCCGTCAGCAGCTCGAATCCACACAGCTGCGCTGCCTGCAGCAGTTTCACGGCAAGCTCCAGGGGGATCTGGAGGCGGTTCGGAGGCGCCACTGGAAGCAGCTCCAGCAACGCACCCAATGGGTGGTGGCCGCCGGCGTGTTCGCCGCACCCCTCCCCAGCCTCGATCTGCTGGTGCTTGGCGTTGCCAACGGGCTGATGCTCAGGGACATGGCCCAACTCTGGGACTGCCCCTGGTCGAGCGATCAGCTCAAGGAGACGGCCCTGGAGCTCTCCAAGGCCGCCCTGGCGATGGGATTGGTGGAGTGGAGCACCCAGGCCCTGGCCGGGGTGATCAAGCTCCATGGCGCCACCTGGCTGGTTGGGGGAGCGATCCAGGCCCTCAGCGCCGCCTATCTGACCCGGGTGGTGAGCCATGCGATGGCCGATGTGCTTGCTCTTTCCGTCGGCGTGGAGGCGGCGGATCTGGAGCAATTGCGGCACCAGGCTCCGCTGCTGGTGGCGAGGGCAGCCGAGGCGGAGAGGCTCGATTGGGCCGCTTTTCTGCAACAGGGCCGTGACTGGTGGCTGCGCCAGGGGGGCGGCGGCCCAGCCGCGTACCTTCCCGAGGGCGTGTAACGAATTGCAATGTTGACGGATAAAACCATGAATTTGCTTGAAGGGATTGAAAGTTTCGTATCCCTGTCCTCGGCTGATCGTTCACTGTTTCCTAGCCTCTGGAGGCTGATGTTCCCTGCCTGTTGTGGGTAGCGAAACCTCGGCATCCATCCCGTCCTCATAAGGTCCCATGACCACTGCCATCCGCAGCGGCCGCTCTGGAAGCTGGGAAAGCTTCTGCCAGTGGGTCACTTCCACCGACAACCGCATCTATCTGGGTTGGTTCGGTGTGCTGATGATCCCCTGTCTGCTGGCGGCCACCACCTGCTTCATCGTTGCCTTCATCGCTGCTCCCCCCGTCGACATCGACGGCATCCGTGAGCCCGTTGCCGGCAGCCTGCTTTACGGCAACAACATCATCTCCGGCGCTGTCGTTCCTTCCAGCAACGCCATCGGCCTGCACTTCTATCCCATCT